>JAJCYC010000299.1 GCA_029263115.1 Pseudonocardia sp.
TCAACCCGGCCCGCCAACGCCGAGCGGCCTGGTCCTGAGCTCCGCTAGAAGCTCCTGACCAGGCCGTTTTGGTGGTCGGGGTGACAGGATTTGAACCTGCGACCTCTTCGTCCCGAACGAAGCGCGCTACCAAGCTGCGCCACACCCCGATGGTCGGTATTTAGCGCCGGCCGCCGTATGCAGAGTCTATCCGACGCACCGGCGGGTCGACGACGAGGTATCCGTTACGCCGCGCGGACGGCCGGTGCGCACCGTCAGTGGGCGGGCGCGGGAGCACCCACGGCGGCCGCGCCGACGCCGGCAGAGGCCACGGCCGACCGCGGCACCAGGGTGAGCAGGCTGGCCTCGGGCGGGCAGGCGAACCGCACCGGGGCGTACGGCGAGGTGCCCAGGCCGGCCGACACGTGCAGCCACGTCCGCGTGCCCCACCGCGACGCGCCGCGCGCCCGGGACCGGTCCAGGCCGCAGTTGGTGACGATCGCCCCATATCCGGGCAGCCGCAGCTGGCCGCCGTGCGTGTGACCGGCCAGCACCAGGTCGTAGCCGTCGGCGGCGAACCCGTCGAGCACCCGGGGTTCGGGGGAGTGGGTCAGGCCCAGCCGCAGCGTCACCGCCGGGTCGGTCGCCGGGCCGGCCACCATGTCGTAGCGGTCGCGGCGGATGTGCGGGTCGTCCACGCCGGCGACCGCGACGGTACGTCCGGCCACCTCGAGCTGGAGCCGGGCGTGGGTGGCGTCCTGCCAGCCGTGTTCGAGGAACGCCGCGCGCAGGTCGCGCCAGGGCAGCTCCGGGCCGCGCGCCGGTTTCGCGTCGTAGCTGAAGTAGCGGCGCGGGTTCTTGGGCACCGGCCCCCAGTAGTCGTTGCTGCCGAACACGAACACCCCGGGACGTTCCAGCAGCGGTCCGAGCGCCCGCAACGCGCCGGGGACCGCGCCGGGGTGCGCGAGGTTGTCGCCGGTGTCGACCACCAGGTCGGGCTCCAGCGCCGCCAGTTCGGCCACCCACCGCTGCTTCGAGCGCTGGCCGGGCAGCATGTGCAGGTCGGACACGTGCAGCAGCCGCAGCGGTGCCGCTCCCTCGGGCAGCACCGGCAGCGTCGCGGTGCGCAGCGTCCAGTGGGTGCGCTCCACCAGCGCGGCGTACCCGATCCCGGCGAGACCGGCCCCGATGGTGCCGGCGACCGCCCGTAGCAACGTGTTCACGGTGGCCATCGTAGGTGTCGGCGGCTGGGCTAACGTGACCCGCCATGGGTCTCAAACAGCGGCTGCGTGACGATCTGACCGTCGCGATCAAGGGCCGGGACGAGCTGACGAAGTCGACGATCCGGATGGCGTTGACCGCGATCACCGCCGCGGAGGTGTCCGGGGACGTCGCCCGCGAGCTCGACGAGCCCGAGGTGCTGAAGGTGCTCGCCCGGGAGGCGAAGAAGCGGGTCGAGGCCGGCGAGGCGTTCGAGGCGGCCGGCCGCGCCGAGCTCGCGGCGAAGGAGCGGGCCGAGGGCGAGGTGCTGGCCCGCTACCTGCCCACCCAGCTGACCGACGACGAGGTGGCGGCGATCGCCGAGCGGGCGGTGACCCGGGTGGCCGCCGATACCGGCGCCACGCCCGGGCCCCGGCAGATGGGCCAGGTGATGAAGCTGGCGAACGCCGAGGCGGCCGGCCGCGCCGAGGGCTCCCGGGTGGCCGCCGCGGTGAAGGCCCGCCTGCTCGGCTGATCCCGCCGCTCAGCGCCCGGGCCGGGCGCTGAGCCGGTCAGCGTCCGGGCCGGGCGCCGATCGGACCGTCCGGCAGCACCGCCGGGGGTTCGCCGTTCGGGCCGGCGCCGTTCCGGTTGCCGCCGTTGGGCTCGCTCCCGCCGTTCTGGTCACCGCCGCCGTTCTGGTCACTGCTGTTGGGCTCGGCGCCGTCGTTCTCGTCGGGGTTCTCCGGGGTGGAGGTGCCGCCGTCGGGCGGGGCGCTCGGCGGTGGCGGCGGTGGCGGCACCCTGCCGGTGCTGACCTGCAACGTGATCACCTCGCCGGGCAGAGCGGTACCGCGCGGCACCTGGCCGATCACCGTGCCCTCCGGCGCGCGGTTGTCCAGCTGCTCGGTGCGGAATTGCCAGTTCGCCCGGGTCAGCCGGTCCTGTGCCTGGTCGAGGCCGACGCCCACCACGTCCGGCACCCGCGAGGCCTCCCCGCCTTCCAGGAAGCGCTCCTCGACCGGTGGCAGCGGTAGCACCGGCTGCCCGCCCAGGTAGGCGTTCATCGCCCGGAACCAGGTCTGGGCCGGGGTCTTGCCGCCGTAGATGTTGCCTCCGCCGCAGGCCACCGGCGGGGCGCTGCCGCCGGAGTCGCACAGCGGGCGGGGCCGCCGCGAGTTGTCGAAGGTGATCACTGCGGCGGACAGCTGCGGCACCACCCCGATGAAGCCGGCCGACTTGTGCTGTTGGGTGGTGCCGGTCTTGCCGGCCATCGGTCGCTGCCAGTTGGCGGCCTTGGCCGCCACGGTGGCGGTGCCGGCGGTGTCGTCCTTGCTCAGCCCGACCAGCATGGCGTTGGCCAGACCCGGCTCCACCGCCTGGGAGCAGCCCAGCTCGCTGACCTTGACCACCTGGCCGGCGGCGTCGAAGACCTGCTCGATCGGGGTGGGCGGGCACCAGATCCCCTGGCTGGCCAGGGTGGCCCCGACGTTGGCCAGCTCCAGCACGCTGGTCGGGGTGACACCGAGGGTGAACGAGGCCAGGTTCTGCGCCTTGGTCACCTCGGCGATCGAGCGGTTGGTGCGCTTCCCGGTGCGCGGGTCGACGAACGCCGAGGTGGCCAGCGAGCGCAGGCCCAGCCGTACCGCCATGTCCACCACCGGCGGCACCCCGGTGAACTCCTCGAGCTTGATGAACGCGGTGTTGGGCGACTGGGCCAGCGCGTCCTGCATCGACATCCGGCTCGGGTAGGAGCCGTCGTTGGCCACCGGGATCGACCGGCCGCCGCCGTCGCGGTAGATCGGGGAGGCGTAGCCGCTGCCCGGCACGTCCATCTGGTAGCGGATGCCCAGGCCCTTCTCCAGCGCCGTCGCCGCAGTGAAGATCTTGTAGATGGACCCGGCGCCGAGGTTGACCGGCTCGTAGGGCAGCCCGTAGCTGGTCTCCTCCTGGGCGGCCTTGAGCCCGAAGGTGCGGCTGGACGCCATCGCCAGCACCCGGTGCTTGTCGGTGCCCGGGGCCACCACCGACATGGTGTTGGCCACGTGGGGCTGGCGGGGCGGGACCTCGCCGTCCAGCGCCGCCTTGATGTCGGCCAGGGCCCTGGGGTCCAGCGTGGTGCGGATGGTGTAGCCGCCGCGGTTGAGCTGGTCGACGCTGAAGCCGGCCTGGGTGAGGTACTCGACCACGTACTTGCAGAAGTATCCGGCGTCGCGGGCGCCGATGCAGCCGTTGGGCAGGGTGTTCAGCGGTGAGACCACGCCCAGCGGGGACGTCGCCGCCTCCTGGGCCTGCGCGGGAGTGATCATCCGTTGTTCGGCCATCTGGGCGATCACCAGGTTGCGCCGCTCGGTGGCCGCCTGCGGCTGGTTGATCGGGTCGTAGGCAGTGGTGCTGCGGACCATCCCGGCCAGCAGCGCGGCCTGCGCCACGGTCAGCTCGGCGGGAGTGGTGTTGAAGTAGGTGCGCGCGGCGGCGGCCACGCCGTAGGCGTTGTTGCCCAGGAACACGATGTTCAGGTAGCCGGCCAGGATCTGGTCCTTGGCCAGCTTGCGCTCCAGTTGCAGGGCGATGCGTACCTCGCGCAGCTTGCGGGCCGGGGTCTGCTCGGTGGCCTTCAACCGGTCGGCCTCGGTCTTCGCGGTGACGTAGAGCTGGTAGTTCTTCACGTACTGCTGGGTGATCGTGGAGGCGCCCTGCACCACGTCGCCGGAGGCGGAGTTGGCCACCAGCGCGCGCACCGTGCCCTGCCAGTCGACACCCTGGTGGTCGTAGAACCGGCGGTCCTCGATGGCGACTGCGGCGGCCTTCATCGCCGGTGAGATCTGCTCCGAGGCGACCGGTGTGCGGTTCTGGTCGTAGAGGAACGCGATCGGGGTGCCGGCGTTGTCGGTGACCGTGGTGGCGGTCGGCAGCTGCTCGTCGGCGAGGTCGGCGGACGCGCTCACCACGGTGTCGGCCGCCTGGTTGGACGCCACCCCGACGGCCGCCGCGATCGGGAAGGTCATGCCGGCCATCAGCACCCCGGCGATCACGCAGAGGCCGACCAGCTTCGCCAGGAGGCGGCGGGTGGGCTCAGGGGTCACGCTGTCCAATCTTACGCGGCCGACCTGTGGGTTCGGTGTCTCTGGCGCGCAATGCGGCCCGCCGGCGGCGGACGTGCGGAGTGCTCCCGCCGCTCACCGGGTTCCGACCGGCCCGGTTCGCGGGGAGCGCGGTCGGGGCTCCCGGGTGGTCGGACACCTCCGGCGATGTGCCGATTCCGGCACTTCGTGCATCAGGCTCGTATCGCTCTCCGGTACCCGCACCGCCGGGTTGAGTAGTTCTGCCCGGGTAGTTCACCGACGGTAGTTGAGTAACTTTGCCGGCTGGGCCGGGGGAACCGGCGGCTGTTCACTGACGTCTGTCAGCAATGACCAGGTCGGACGTGAGCAGTGGGGGTCGGGGAGATGAACAGCAACACGGCGCGGGTGTGTGGGGACTGGCGGGTCTCGGCGAACTGCCGGCACGACGAGCCGGACTCGTTGTTCGTGCGGGGTCGTCACCAGCGGGATGCCCGGGCGGTCTGCCAGGGGTGTCCGGTGTTGATCGAGTGTCTGTCGCACGCGTTGGGTAACCGGATCGAGTTCGGGGTGTGGGGTGGGCTCACCGAGCGGGAGCGTCGGGCGCTGCTCAAGCGTCGCCCGGACGTCACCGACTGGTCGGCGTTCCTGGGTGCCAACCCGATGATCGACCCGGCCGCCGACCCGGCCCGCGCCACCCGCCGCGCCGCCTGATGCCCGGCGTCGTCGGCACCCCCGGCGCCGCCCGGACTCAGCCCAGCGCGGCGCTCTCCACCGGAGCACGGCCGGGCCCGCTCAGCCGCTCGCCGATCTCCCGCAGCCCGGCCAGGTCGGTGATGTCGCCGGCCACCGCGGCCACCTGGGTCACCGCGACGCTGGGGTGGGCGTTGGTGAACCGGCCCAGCAGCCGCTGCTCGCGCGCCGCGCGGTCCACCCGGTCGGCGTGCAGCCGCAGCACCGCCGAGGCCAGCCGGGCGTTGCCTGCCTGCTCGACCTGGTCGGCCAGTTCGCGGGCCCGCCCGGCCGGCAGGTCGGCCAGCGCCGGGTGCACCCGGTTGAGGATCAGCCCGGCCAGCGGCATCTGCTCGCCGGCCAGCCGGTCGACGAAGTACGCCGCCTCGCGCAGCGCGTCCGGCTCCGGCGCGGCGATCACCACGAACGCGGTGCCCGGTGAGCGCAGCAGCTCGTAGGTCATCGTGGCGCGCTCCCGGAAGCCGCCGAACATGGTGTCGAAGGCCTGCACGAACGCCGATGCGTCAGCCAGCATCTGCCCGCCGATGATCGTCCCGACCGCCTTGGCGAACAGCCCGAAGCCCACCCCGACGAGCCGGCGCAACCCCTTGCCGCCGGCCCGGGCCGGAGCGGAGAGCAGCCGGATCATCTTGCCGTCCAGGAACGAGGACATCCGCTGCGGCGCGTCCAGGAAGTCCAGCGCGGACCGGGACGGCGGGGTGTCCACCACGATCAGGTCCCAGGTGCCGGTGGCCGCCAGCTGGCCGAGCTTCTCCATCGCCATGTACTCCTGCGTGCCGGAGAACGACGAGGAGATGGTCTGGTAGAACGGGTTGGCGACGATCTTCTCGGCGCGGTCCGGCGTCGAGTGCTGGTACACCATCTCGTCGAAGGTGCGCCGCATGTCCAGCATCATCGCGTGCAGTTCACCCCGCCCGCCGGCGCCGACTTCGGGGACCTGCTTCGGCTCGTTGCTCAGCGTGCTCAGACCGAGCGCCTCGGCCAGCCGGCGGGCCGGGTCGATGGTCAGCACCACGGTGCGCCGACCCCGTTCCGCGGCCCGCACGGCCAGTGCCGCGGCTGTTGTTGTCTTGCCGACACCGCCCGATCCGCAACACACCAGCACGTTCGTGGTCGGGTTGTCCAGCACGGTGTCGATGTCGAGGTGGGGGGTTTCGGGGCGCGGGCTCATCGGCGGGCCGCCTCGGCCACGCGGCTGGGCCGGGGCACCGCGTTCGAGTGCACGCCCTGCCCGGCAAGCAGCTCGGCCAGTTCGTAGAGCGCACCCAGCTCGACCCCGTCCAGCATCTCGGGCAGCTCCAGGCGGGGCAGCGGCTCGGCCGGTCCGTCCGGTGGCCGGGCCGACAGCCTGGCAAGCGCGGCCTCCGAGGACTGCAGGAGCTGGGCGTGCTCGACGGTCTCCTCGATCAGCCCGTCGAGCTGGGCGTCGGTCAACTCGATCCCGGCCTCGGACAGACCGGCCCGGATCCGTACCCGGTCCACCCGGCCGTCCGCGGCACTCTCCACCGACCGGGCCGGCAGCCGACGGGGGTCCGCCCGGTTGACGATCACCGCGCCGGTCCGCAGGTCGGCGGCGTCCAGCTCGGTGACGGTCTCCAACGTCTCGGTCACCGGCAGATCCTCACCGATGGTGACCAGGTGCACCACCGTGTCGGCCGAGTGCAGCAGCCGCACGACGCCCTCGCTCTGCCGGTTGATCGGGCCGGACTTCGACAGGTCGGCCATCGCCTTGGTGACGTCGAGGAAGGGGACCACCCGGCCGGTGGGTGGGGCGTCGAGCACCACCGCGTCGTAGAGGTGCCGGCCGTCCTCGCCGGTGCGGGTCACGCATTCCTTGACCTTGCCGGTGAGCAGCACGTCGCGCAGTCCGGGGGCCAGCGTGGTGGCGAACTCGATCGCGCCCATCTTGCGCAGCGTCCGCCCGGCGATGCCGAGGTTGTAGAACATCTCCAGGTAGTCCAGCAGCGCGGCCTCCGGGTCGATGGCCAGTGCCCGCACCTCACCGCCGCCGGGGGCCACCGCGATCCTGGTCTCGGCGTAGGGCAGCGGGCTGGTGTCGAACAGCTGGGCGATGCCCTGACGGTTCTCCACCTCCACCAGCAGCGTCCGTCGGCCGCCGCTGGCCAACGCCAGGGCGAGCGCCGCCGCCACGGTCGTCTTGCCGGTGCCGCCCTTGCCGGTGACGACGTGCAGGCGGGCACGCGAGAGCTCCTCGGGCCACATGCCCGAGAGCCTACGTCGCGACCATGGAAGGGGTCTTGGATAGGCTGCCGACCATGAGCACCCCGATCGGGAACGCATGGGAGTACGTCACCGTGCCCCTGCTGACCCACGCCACCAAGCAAATCTTGGACCAGTGGGGCACGGATCGGTGGGAGCTGGTGACCGTGTTGCCCGGACCGACAGGTGAACAACTGATTGCCTTCATGAAACGTCCGCTGGCCGGCGGGCCCGGTTGATGACGCCGGGCGAGCGGCTGCGTGAGCTGGGGGAACGACTTCCCCCGGTGGCCGCGCCGGCGGGTGCCTACCTGCCGGCGGTGCGCAGCGGCTCGCTGGTCTTCACCGCCGGTCAGGTCCCGTTCGTCGACGGTCGGATGGCGGCCACCGGCAAGGTGGGCGCCGAGGTCGACGTCGCCCAGGCTGCGGGTTTCGCCCGGATCTGCGTGCTCAACGCGCTGGCCGCGGTCGACGCCCTGGTCGGGCTCGACTCGATCACCCGGGTGGTGAAGATCACCGGTTACGTCGCGTCGGCGCCCGGTTTCACCGAGCAACCGGCGGTGCTGGACGGCGCGTCGACGTTCATCGGGGAGCTGTTCGGCGACGCGGGAGGGCACGCGCGCTCCGCCGTTGGAGTGGCAGAGCTGCCGAAAAACGCACCTGTCGAGGTTGAACTCGTTGTAGAGGTTACAACGGAGGTGTCGCGATGAGCGTGAACGAGCTCGGCGTGTCGGCCGGGTCCGCTTCGGGGGCCCCGGCAGGGGTGGCCGGACAGGAACGGGCGTGTCACGATCTGCTGGTCAGGCTGGCCGGGCGGTTGCCCGACCGGCTGGTCTGGCGGCTGCGTGACTGGCTGTCTTCCGGCGCGCACCCCACGCTGGCCCGCACGCTGCCCAAGTCGCTGCTGCGTCACCGGGTCGGGATCACCGACGTCGAACGCGACCTGCTCGAGGCCGCCCTGCTGGCCTGGGGTGCTCCGCAGCGCTCGCTGGATGCGGTGCTGCCGGTGGTGGAGCTGCCGGAGTCCGGGTTCACCTTCACCGCAGAGCTGGCCCCGGCCCTGCCGTGCGCCGACGTCGTCGGCGCGGGCGGCTGGCGCGACGGGGTCGACCTGGCGTTGGCTGCGGTGCTGCGTGGCCACCCGGGCGCCAAGGAGCTACGCCGCAGCTGGCGGATGGACCACCCGCGTCCGCGCCGGATCGTACTGGCCCACGTGACGGAGAACCTTCCGGCGCTGACCGGCACCCTGCAGCGGGTGCTCCGGGCACACGGCGACCTCACGCCCTGCGTCGAGGTGGTGTCGCCTCCGCTCGCGTTGCCGCCCTACCACCGGACCGCGCTGCGCGACTCGGTGTCGCTGTGGCGTTCGGCGGGTAACCACCCGTCCGGGCGTCGCTCCCCGGCCGGCTCGCTGGTCGATGTCTAGTCCGCACGTCTAGTCCGCACGGACCACCCACACGGTAAGGAGGCAAGATGTTGGAAGGACAGGACGGCTCTCTGGACGGAGCCCTGGTCGATACCCACAACCTATTGCTCTCGCTGGCCGGCCTGGTCGACGACGAACTGCTCGGCTGGGCACGCGAACTGGCCGCCGTCGGTGAGTTCGACTACGCCCTCGAGCTGATCACCGCCACGGTGTCGGCCGACGGCCTGCGGCTGCCCGAGCCGGTGCACGCCGCGCTGCTCGTCGCCCGCCGCGGCCAGCCGGCGGCGGAGCTTCCCGCGCCGGAGCCGGAGCCCGCGATGGCCCACCGGTTCCTGGCCGATCCGGCCGCCGCCGGGTTCCCCCCGTCGATCGCGGGCGCGTTCCCGGTCTCCGCGCTGGAGACCCTGCCGGGCCGGCTGCTGCGCAACTGCCGGCTGTGGATCACCTGGCGGCTGACTCCCGCCGGCTCGGCGTCCGCGCCGGTGCCGCACCCCGTGCTGCTGATCGAGACGGCCGACCACGACGGTGCCGACCTGCTCGCCTACCAGGTGGCCGACCTGCTCTGGCAGGCCGGCGTGTTCGCCTCGGTTGAGGTGTTCGGCGCCGACGCGTCGCTCGGTGAGTACCACCGCGCAGCCCTGGATGCGGCTAACCCGCTCGACGGCACCGGCGGCGTCGAGTCGACGTCCTCCGGCGTCGCCAGTGCGGCTCCCGCCGCGCCGGCCGCTCCGGTGGCCCCGGCCCGCCGCCCGGATCCGGTGTCGCAGCCCGGCGGTCCGGCCGCCCTCCGGGAGGCCGTGCGCGCGCCGCTGCACCCGGTGGACCGGGTGATCGCCGCGCGCTCGTCCGCTCCGCGCGGGCCGGACGGCGCCATCCCGTTCGGCGGGCCGGACAACGTGACGCCCGTCGAACGACCCGCCCAGGAGCGCCCGGACGCCGACGAGGATCGGCGGGGCCCGTTCGACCCTTTTGACCAGAGCGAGGATGACGCGGATCGGCCGGTGCGGGACAACGGTCGGCCGCCGGCCCGGGACCACCGCTGGCCGGGGCCCCGTGACCAGCGCGTTCCTCCTCGCAGCGAGCAGCCGCCGTCCCGGCAGCCCAGCGGGATCTGCGGTCCGGCCGAGTGGCAACCCGCCGTCACCGACCGACCCGCGACGGACCGCAACGGTCCGCCACCGGTGGATCGCAACGGTCCGCCGGTGGACCGGGCCGGGCCGCCGCCGCCCGAGCGGCGGCCCGGTCCGCCGCGCCCGCCTGACCGGAACGGTGCCGGGCCCTACGGTCCCGGCGGCCTCAACGGTGCCGGCCCCAACGGTGCCGGGCCGGATCGCAACGGGGTGGGGGGCACCGCCGCGACCCGGGCGGTGCCGCCGGTGAAGCCGCCGCCTCCGCAGATGACCCAGCCGCCGATGAAGCCCTCGGTGAACCAGCCGACGGGCCGGCAGATGCCGGTCCGGCCGCCGATACCGCCGCGGCCACCGGTTCCGCCGGCGGACCTGCCGGATCTGCCCGACGGGTTGTCCGACGTCGAGCAGCGGTTGTTGCGCCAGCTGCACGAGGAACTGGCCTCCCGCGAGGACAACGCGTTGCCGTTGGCAGACCAGCCGCCGCAGCGGATGTTCCGCAACGGCGGCGGCCGTCGCCCGGGGCCGCCGCAGCGCCCCAGCGGTCCCTCCGACCGGGGCTGACCGGTTTGTCGCGGGCGGCGGTGCTCGCGACGAACTAGGGTCAACGGTCATGACCGACCAGCAGGCGCCGACCCCGCGTCCGGCGTCCACCGTGATGTTGCTGCGCGACACCGCGACCGGCCCGGAGGTGTTCCTGCAGCGGCGGGTCAGCGCGATGGCGTTCGCCCCGAACGTGTGCGTGTTCCCCGGCGGCGGGCTCGACGAGCAGGACCACGCCGACGGTTGGTTCGACCCCGGCGCCGACGGGGCCGCCCGCCGGTGGGCGGGGCCGCCGCCGTCGTGGTGGGCGGGTCGGTTGGGCTGCACCGAGTCGCTGGCCGCCGCGTTGGTCTGCGCCGCCGTCCGGGAGACCTTCGAGGAGTGCGGCGTGCTGCTGGCCGGCCCGGCCGATGGCCCTGTTGTCGGCGCGGTCGTCGAGCCCGGTGACGCACGCCTGGCCACGGCCCGCGCGGAGCTGCTGGATGCCAAGCGCCCACTGGCCGATGTGCTGGCCGACGCCGGATGGGTGCTGCGCACGGACCTGTTGCGCCCCTGGGCGCAGTGGATCACCCCGGTGGTGGAGCGGCGGCGCTACGACACCCGGTTCTTCGTCGCCGCACTGCCCGAGGGGCAGCGGGCCGACGGCGAGACCACCGAGGCCGACCTGTCCGGCTGGCTCGCGCCCGGGCGGGCGCTGCAGCTGTGGCGGGCAGGCAAGATCGAGCTGCTGCCCCCGACCTGGGTGAATCTGGAGCAGCTCGACGGGCTGGCCAGCGCCGCCGACGTGTTGCGGGCCGCCGACGACCGGACGATCACACCGGTCACGCCGAAGCTGCGCCGCAGCGGCGACCACATGGTCCTCACCCTGCCCGGGTTGGCCGGATACGAGGCTTTCGAGCTGACCCGACCCTGGCCGACCAAGCGCAGCCGACCACGCGCCGGGCTGCTGCCGGCGGAGCCGGACGGCCCGCGCGCGGCTCACCCGGTGTACGAGACGCTGCGCATGGTGACGCCGACGGCGTCGGTGCTACTGGTGGACAACCCGTCGCCGATGACCCTGGACGGCACCAACACGTGGCTGCTACGCGGTGCGGAAGCCGAGCAGACCATCGTGATCGACCCGGGCCCGCTGGATGAGCGGCACCTACGGCTGATCGCCGACCAGGGCCCGATCGCGCAGATCCTGCTCACCCACCGCCACCCGGACCACGCCGAAGGGGCGCACCGGCTGGCCGAGATCACCCATGCCCCGGTCCGCGCGCTGGATCCGGCGCTGGTGCTGGGCGACGAGGGCCTGGCCGAGGGGGACGTGGTGGCCGCCGCCGGCCTGGAGTTGCGGGTGCTCGCCACCCCGGGCCACACCTCGGACTCGCTGTGCTTCCTGTTGGAGGACGCGCTGCTCACCGGAGATACCGTGCTCGGCCGGGGCACCACCGTCATCGCGCATCCCGACGGCCGGCTCGGCGAGTACCTGGCGTCGCTGCGCCGACTGGCCGAACTGCCGCCCGGGTTGGCGGTGCTGCCGGGGCACGGCCCCGAGCTGGCCGACGCCGGCGAGGTGGCCCGGGAGTACCTGGCGCACCGTGAGCAGCGCCTCGATCAGGTCCGCGACTCGTTGGACAAGCTCGGCCCGGAGGCGAGCGCCCGGCAGATCGTCGAGCTGGTGTATGCCGACGTCGACCCCGTGCTCTGGCCCGCCGCCGAATGGTCGGTGCAGGCGCAGGTGGAGTATCTGCGGCTTGGCCGCTGACCCGGCTACCGGCACACCGCGGTGGCGACGGTCGCGACCGGTGGCGGCGCGAGCGTGCCCCGGCGCAGCCACAGCACCAGCGCGAGCACCAGCCCGCCGGCGCCGCCGGCCAGGAACGCCGCCGACGGACCCGCGGATTCCATCGCCGCGGTGAGCGCGGCAAGCGGCGCCACCGCCACCCCACGCTCGACCGCGAGCACCAGCGCGCCCAGCGCCACCCCGAACAGACCCGCCGCGACCAGCAGCGGCCGGGTGGGGCCGAACCGGTCGATGATCCGCCCCTGGACGACCGACCCGACGGACACCCCCGCGACGCCGGCGGCCGCGACGAACCCGGCGGCGGCGAACGAGCCGGTGGCACGCTGCAGGTAGAGCAGCTCGGCCAGCCCGACCATGGCGACCGGGAACCGCCCGAGCGCGGACGCCAGCATCGGCGCGAGCGTTCGGGGTGTGCGGGTCAGCGCGCGGTAGTCGGACAGTGCGACGGCCATCGGCCCAAACCTCTCAACCCGGGCGCGCGAGGGCCACCGGGTTACCGCCGCCGGTGACCAATCTGACCGGAGGGTTCGTTCGGCAGGCCCTTGAGCAGGACCCAGCTGACCACGCCGGCGGCCAGCGCGGCGAGCACCCGGACGGTGTGCCCGGGCCGGCGCAGGCCCGGCAACAGTTCGTCGCGGCCGCACCTGATGGTCTGATCCGGATACACCGACCCAGCATGCGTGACTCGCGGCCACGAAGTGCGTGACTCGCGGGTGGGGGCGAGCCCTACCGGGCGCGGCGGGCCAGTCGCTCGGGCTCCAGGATGAGCACGCTCTTGCCCTCCAGGCGCAGCCAACCGCGCTGGGCGAAGTCGGCCAGCGCCTTGTTCACCGTCTCCCGGGAGGCGCCGACCAGCTGGGCGATCTCCTCCTGGGTGAGGTCGTGGGTGACCCGCAGCAGCCCGGACTCCTGCGAGCCGAACTGGCGGGCCAGCTGCAGCAGGGCCTTGGCCACCCGGCCGGGCACGTCGGTGAAGATCAGATCGGCCAGCGAGTTGTTGGTCCGCCGCAGCCTCCGGGCGATGACCCGCAGTAGCTGCTCGGCGATGTCCGGGCGCTTGTTGATCCACTCGCGCAGGGCGGCGCGGTCCATGGTGAAGGCCCGGACCTCGGTGATGGTGGTCGCCGAGGACGTCCGGGGGCCCGGATCGAAGATCGACAGCTCGCCGAACATGTCGGAAGGGCCGAACACCGCCAGCAGGTTCTCCCGGCCGTCCGGGGACTTGCGACCGACCTTCACCTTGCCGTTGGCGATGATGTAGAGCCGGTCGCCCTGCTCACCCTCGGCGAAGATGACATGTCCCCGGGGGAAGTCGACCGCCTCGAGCTCCCCGGCGAGCGCCTCTGCGGCGCTCGGCTCAACGCCCTGGAAGATGCCCGCGCGGATCAACACCTCGTCCACTGCCACTCCTCAAACTCGCGGTTCCCGACCGCCGTGCGCGCTGGCCCACGGGTACTAAGGGCGGACCTGCGCGTCGATCGACGGCAGTGTAGTGCTCCAGCATTCAAAGATCACGACGGAATCCGGGAAACGCCGGAAAGAACGGTCAGGAAGCAACCCGGTCGGGGTGCTGGGTGCCCCGCCGATCGGTGCGCCGCTGGCTGCGCTGCGGCGAAGGGCGGTCGCGGTTGCGGCGACGGAACAGCTCCAGGGCGCGTCCGGTGCCGGACCGGAACAGCGCCTTCACCTCGTCGGGGCGGGCCCGCTCCAGGAAATCGTCCAGCTCGTCCTGGCGGACCGACGACTCTCGCATGCGTGCCTCGATCCGCTCCATACCCAGGGCGAAGAACATCACCAGGAGCGGCACGAGCACTGACAACCAGGCAGTCATGACGGAGGAATCCTCTCGCACGAACGCTGCGTGTTCGCGGCGGGGTCGGTGTGGCGCGGCCGGATCGCCCGGATGGACCAACGAGCGAGCGGTACGGAGGACGCGGTCCGACCGGTTTCGGGCGTCCGGGCGGAGACACTCCCGGCGCCACCCGGATGCGCGAGTTCCGTACCCTGGGGCAGGTGACGACCCCCGCGCGATCGCAGGCCCGCGCCAGCAAACGGTTGGCGAGCCGCATCGCGACCGGGGAGAGCGAGCTGGGGCGGACCCGGCGGGTGCGCCGGATGGTCCGGGTGCTCGCCGAGGCCTACCCCGAGGCGCACTGCGAGCTCGACTTCGGCACCCCGCTGGAGCTGGCGGTCGCGACCATCCTGTCCGCGCAGTGCACCGACAAGCGGGTCAACGAGGTCACCCCGACGTTGTTCGCCCGGTACCGCACGGCCGCCGACTACGCCGGGGCCGACCGGGCCGAGCTGGAGGAGCTGATCCGGACCACCGGATTCTTCCGCAACAAGGCGGCCGCACTGATCGGTGTGGGTGCGACCGTGACCGAGAAGCACGGCGGGGTGTTACCGAACCGGCTCGAGGACCTGGTCGCCCTGCCCGGGATCGGGCGCAAGACGGCCAACGTGATCCTGGGCAACGCGTTCGACGTGCCGGGCATCACCGTCGACACCCACTTCGGCCGGCTGGTCCGCCGCTGGGGCTGGACCGAGGAGCAGGACCCGGTCAAGGTCGAGCACGCGGTCGGGGCGCTGGTCGCGCGCAAGCAGTGGACCATGCTGTCGCACTGGGTGATCTTCCACGGCCGCCGGGTGTGCCACGCTCGCAAGCCCGCGTGCGGGGTCTGCCCGCTGCTGACCGACTGCCCGTCGTTCGGCGCCGGCCCGGTCGAACCGGAGCAGGCCGTCGCGCTGGTCAAGGGGCCGGAGGCGGCCCACCTGCTGGCGATGGCCGGGCTGGTGGAGCCGCCGGCCGGTCCGCCGTCCGTCCAGCCGTGAGCACCCGCACCGGATTGACCCGCGGCGAGCTGCTCACCACCGTGGCGGTCGTGGTGCTCGCCGTGGTTGCCGTGGTGGCGATCTGGCCCTCCGGCGGGTCGTCCACGTCCACCGCGACCGACGGCGCCGCGACGGTGGTCATGCCCGACGACGCAGCGCTGGCCGCCCCGCGCGCGGCCGCCGCGCTGCCGCCCTGTCCCGGTGCCGGGCCGCCGGCCGCCGGGCCGCCGAGGGTGAGCCCGCTGGACGGCATCGAGGTGCCCTGCCTGGGCGTTCCCGGGGCGGTGCGCCCGGCCACCGCGCTGGCCGGGCAGGACGTGCTGCTGAACGTGTGGGCGTCCTGGTGCGCGCCGTGCCGGGCCGAGTTGCCCGCGCTGGCCGCCTACGCGACCCGCCCCGGCGCGGTCCCGGTGCTCGGCATCAACATCCGCGACCGCCCGGTGGCCGCGCTGGACCTGCTGGCCGAGCTGGACGTGCGGCTGCCGGTGGTGGTCGACGTGGACGGCCGGCTCGCCCTCGCGCTGCGGGCGAGCACCGTGCCGGCCAGCTACCTGCTGCGGGCCGACGGGACCGTGTTGCCGATCCGGCCGCAGATCGCGTTCCGGGACGCCGACGAGGTGGCCGACGCGGTGGCCCGCACCCGGGGTGCGGGCCGGTGACCGGCGCGATGCGGCGGGTGCGCCGGTGACCGGGCCGAGGCCGCTCGATCCGGCTGCCGCGCCGGCCTGGCTGCGGCCGCTGGTGGCCGCTGCGGGAGACGTCGAGGCGGCCGACATGAGCCGGCACAACCAGCCGGTGCCGGGCGCGACGCCGCGCCGGCACGCTGCGGTGTTGGTGCTCTTCGGTGAGGGGCCCGCCGGCCCGGACCTGCTGCTGCAGGAGCGCGCCGGGGGGGCGAGCGCCCACGCCGGTCAGGTGTCCTTCCCCGGCGGCGGGCGGGAGGCCCAGGACGGTGACGTGGTCGAGACGGCGCTGCGCGAGGCCGTCGAGGAGACCGGGCTGGACCCGGCCGGTGTCGACCCGCTCGCGTTGCTGCCCGACCTGTTCATCGCGCCGTCGGGCTACCTGGTGACACCGGTGCTGGGGTACTGGCGGGAGCCGGTGGCGGTGCGTGCGGTGGATCCGGCGGAGAGCGCGGCGGTGGTGCGGGTTCCGTTGTCCGAGCTGGCCGACCCGGCCAACCGGTTCCTGGTCGGCCACACCTCCGGTTATGTCGGCCCGGCGTTCGAGGTGGCCGGGATGGTGGTCTGGGGATTCACCTCCGGCCTGATCGACGCGCTGTTGCGGATGGGCGGGTGGGAACGGCCCTGGTCCAGCCCCGAGGTCCTTGATCTGGATCGGGCCTGGCAGGCTGCCCGGAAGCGCCGGTGGGAATCGACCGGGTGACGTCGTGGCCGCGAGCGACGGAGCCGAGGGAGCCAGGGTATGAGCTGGGTGGACATCTTCGTACTGGCACTCGCCCTGCTGGCCGGGATCTCGGGCTGGCGGCACGGCATGGCCGTGGCGTTGCTGTCCTTCGTCGGGGTGCTGGCCGGCGCGGTGATCGGGGTGAAGCTGGCCCCGCTGCTGGCCCAGAACGTCGAGTCGCCGACTGCCCGGGTGGTGGTCAGCATCGCGGTGGTGGTCATGCTGGTCGCCCTGGGCGAGACCACCGGGGTGTTCTTCGGCCGCCGGATCCGCGACCAGATCACCGGCGAGGGCAGCCTCAAGGTCGACTCCGCGCTCGGGTCGTTGCTGCAAGCGCTGACCGTGGTGCTCGCCGCGTGGCTGGTGGCGTTACCCCTGGCCTCGGCGAGCTTCCCTGGGTTGGCCTCGGGCATCCGCAGTTCCCAGGTGCTCGCGGGCGTCGACAGCGTGGTCGGCGAGTCGCTGCCGGGGATCCGGGCGCTGCCCTCGGAGCTGCGCTCGCTGCTGGACCAGTCCGGCTTCCCGGACGTGCTCAGCCCGTTCGCCCAGACCCCGATCACCGAGGTCGGCGCGCCCAACATCGCGCTGCAGACCAGCGCCGCGGTGCGCGACTCGCAGAGCCGGGTGCTCAAGATCCGCGGCAAGGCCACCCGCTGCTCCCGGGCGCTGGAGGGTACCGGCTTCGTGATCGGCCCGGATCGGGTGATGACGAACGCGCACGTGGTGGCCGGCACCGCCGAGGTGGCGGTGGAGGTCGGCAACGGCCGCGGCAAGCGCACCCGCCCGGCCCGGGTGGTGTCCTACGACCCGGAGGTCGACATCGCGGTGCTCGCGGTGCCCGGCCTGGACCTCGAGCCGCTGCGGTTCGCCCAGCGCGCGGCCACCGTGTCCGACGACGCCATCGTGGTGGGTTACCCACTGGACGGTCCGTACACCGCGACGGCGGCCAAGATCCGCGACCAGATCGACCTGCGCGGCCCGGACATCTACAACTCCAAGACCGTGGTCCGCGACGTCTACACGGTGCGGGCGGTGGTGCGCTCCGGCAACTCCGGTGGGCCGCTGCTGGCCCCGGACGGCACGGTGTACGGCGTGGTGTTCGGCGCGGCGCTGGACGACAAGGAGACCGGCTTCGTGCTCACCGCGCAACAGGTGGCGCCGATGCTGCGCGCGGCCCCCGGGCTGACCGAGTCGGTGGGCACCGGCAGCTGCGCGGCCTGAGCGGCGGCTGCGCTACCCGACCCGCCGCGTCCGGACCAACAGCGCGACGGGGGTCACCGTGCCGCCGAGGTAGGTGGACAGGCGGGACGCGAACGTGCCGATGCCGGCCGCGAACTCGGCCCGGGACACCGAGCACTTCGGCTGGCTGCCCGACGATCTCGATCCGGCCGGGCGGGACACCGCGTCG
Organism: Pseudonocardia sp.; assembly: GCA_029263115.1. Lineage (GTDB taxonomy): Bacteria > Actinomycetota > Actinomycetes > Mycobacteriales > Pseudonocardiaceae > Pseudonocardia. Next base: position 17,746 of record JAJCYC010000299.1, read on the forward strand.
GCGGCTGTGCGGGCCACGATGCGCGCCCACGAGACGGCGGACGGCGTGCTGTTCGGTTCGGCGGCCTGGATCGTCACCGTCCGCCGGGGCCGACCCGCAGGGCTGAGTCACCGCGCAGGCTCAGCAGGTGGCGCGCAGGAAGGACTCACGACGAAGTAACGTAGGTTTTCGGGTCCGGGGACTTACCGTCTGTGCTATGGCGATCGATGGGCAGGTCGGGCAGTCGGTAGCGCGTAGGTATGCGGTGTTGCGTCCGTATCTGGACGAGCGGCAGCGCCGT
>JAJCYC010000300.1 GCA_029263115.1 Pseudonocardia sp.
CATGAAGAACGACAGCCAGTCCGGGGTCTCCTCGTTGAACGCGCCCAGGATGCGCGGCGAGTCGAGGTCACCGGAGTTGCGCTGCAGCAGCGCCTCGGCCTCCTCGCGGCCGTTGCGGCCGAAGTAGGCGTGCAGCAGGTAGACCATCGCCCAGAGGTGGCGACCCTCCTCGACGTTGACCTGGAACAGGTTGCGCAGGTCGTACAGGCTCGGCGCGGTCTCGCCGAGGCGGCGCTGCTGCTCGACGCTGGCCGGCTCGGTGTCGCCCTGGATGACGATCAGCCGCTGCAGCTCGGACCGGTATTCCCCGGGCACCTGCTGCCAGACCGGCTGTCCCTTCTGCTCGCCGAACGCGATCCGCCGGTCGTGGTTGCGCTCGGACAGGAACACCCCCCAGCGGTACTCCTCCATCGCGACGTGCCCGAAGTGCGCCCAGCCCTGTCGGCCGACGTCGACCGCGGTGCGCAGGTACACGTCCCGGGTGGGCAGCGCCGGACCCATGGTCTGCCACCAGGACAGGAAGTTCGGCTGCCACGACTCCAGCGCCCGCTGCAGCTTCCGGTCGCCGGCCAGGTCGACGTTGTTCGGGATCTTGTCGGTGTGGTCGATGCTCATGGGGCACCTCCGGTGCTGGGGTCAGACGCGTGTGCGGTCGAAGTCGGCGCGGCGGCCGGTGCCGTAGCGGCGCAGCGCGCCGTCCGGGCCGGACGCGTTCGGCCGGACGAAGATCCAGTTCTGCCAGGCGGTGAGCCGGGAGAAGATCCGCGACTCCATCGTCTCCGGACCGACGAAGCGCAGGTTGGCCTCCATGCCGGTCAGCGCGTCCGGGGACAGCGACGCCCGCTCCTCCAGCATGATCCGCACCTCGTCGTCCCAGTCGATGTCGTCCGGGGCCTCGGTGACCAGCCCGAGCTCCAGCGCCTCGGCCGCCTCGATCCGCCGGCCGGTCTCCTGGCGCAGCCTGGCGACGTGCTCGCCCTCGTCGTCCATGGCGCTGCCGCCGCACCAGAAGCGGGAGCTGAGCCGGGACAGCCCGTTGCCCATCGGGAAGGTGCCGAAGTTGGACGCCGACAGCACGATCTGCGCCGGCTCGCCCTCCTCCCCGTCGTCCTCGAGCAAGCTGTCCAGCATGTACTGCCGGTCGCAGGCCAGCGCCAGTTCCAGCAGCGACCCGGCGAAGCAGGAGCCGGGCTCGATCAGCGCGATCAGCGACCTCGAGGTGACGTCGAGCCGCTTGAGTACCCGCTTGAAGTAGTGCCGGATCTCGTTGACCAGCCAATCCGCTTCGCGGCCATGCTCGGCGATGCTGTACCGACTGATGACGTGCTCGAACGCCAGCGCGTCCTCCACGTCGCCGCGGGTGCGCAGGACCCAGGTGCCCAGCTCCAGCTCGTTGGACCGCAGCCGCAGGATCAGGTCGTCCAGCTCGCGGGTCATGGCCAGCGCCCAGAAGTCGGCGCCGAGCTCGTGCACCCGCTCGACGGTGTCCGGTACGTCACCCTCGGGCCCGTACACGGTGATCTCCACCAGGCCCCGCTCCCGGTCGAACACGGCCCGGACGTGGCGGTAGGCGATGCCGTCGGCGGTGACCTCCGGGGACAGCGGCGGCAGTTCGACGCCGACCGCGCCGGATCCGGCGGCCGGCCGCGACGACCCGGCGGCGGCCTGCGCGGCGCGCTCGCGGACGGTCTCGTCCCAGGCCCGCTTCGGGACGACCTCGTCGACCAGCTTCCACTCCACCGCCTGCTTGCCGCGCGCGCCCTCGGACCGGGTGGCGAAGCAGTCGGCCCGGTCCTTGCGCACGTGCCGCTTGTCGGTCACCCGGGTCAGACCGCCGGTGCCGGGCAGCACCCCGAGCAGCGGCACCTCGGGCAGCGACACCGCTGAGGAGTTGTCGTCCAGAAGCAGGATCTTTTCGCAGGCCAGGGCCATCTCGTAGCCGCCGCCGGCGGCGGTGCCGTTCACCGCGGCGATCCAGGTCTGCCCGGAGTGCGCGGTCGCGTCCTCGATGCCGTTGCGGGTCTCGTTGGTGAACTTGCAGAAGTTGACCTTCCACGGGTGCGGGCTCTGGGCCAGCATCCGGATGTTCGCCCCGGCGCAGAAGTTCCGGTCCTTGGCGCTGGTCAGCACGACCGCGCGCACCTCGGGGTGGGAGAAGCGCAGCCGCTGGCTGGCGTCGTAGAGCTCGATGTCCACGCCGAGGTCGTAGGAGTTCATCTTCAGCTCGTAGCCGGGCACCAGCCCACCGGCCTCGTCGACGTCCAGCCGCAGGTAGGCGAGTTCCCCGTCGACCTCGAGCCGCCAGTGCCGGTAGCGACCGGGGTCGGTGTCGAAGGTGACCTCGGGAACGGCGGCGTCCCCGGGTGCGGCGTCGGCCATGGTGGACCTCCTGTCACTCGACGCAGAGTCTACAGATAAGCAGCGAGACGTCAATTGATTGTCGACTGTCGATCGTGACGTCGGCCACCGGGTCGCGGGTACCCGACCTCGCGCAGTGATACTCCCGGACGGACTACGATCGCCTCGTTAGGATCGCCGGACGCCGGCGTCGACGCCGGTGGGCAGGCCCTCACCAGGAAACGGAGCACAGCGTGACCCTCGCCCCTCCCGTCCCGACCGCGCCGGCCGGCCGGTCGGAACCGATCCCGGTCGTCGGGCTGCGCCGGGAGAGCGAGGTGCTCACCGTCGCGCTGGCCACCGGCCGGCACGTCGTGCTGGAGGGTCCGCCGGGCACCGGGAAGTCCACCCTGCTGCGGGCGATCGCCCGCCGGACCGGTCAGCAGGTGGTGTTCGTCGAGGGCAACGCCGAGCTGACCCCGGCCCGGCTGATCGGTTCGTTCGACCCCTCCCAGGTGCTCTCCGACGGCTACGACCCGGCGACGTTCCTGGACGGCCCGCTGCTCACCGCGATGCGTGGGGGAGAGCACGTGCGGGCGAGTGCCGATGCGCGCTCCGGTAAACCTGCGCGCGGTGAGCCCCGGGGTGGGCTGCTGTATCTGGAGGAGCTCAACCGGGTCCCCGAGGAGACGCTGAACGTCCTGATCACCGTGCTCACCGAGGGTGAGATCGCGGTTCCGCGGTTGGGCACTGTCCGGGCCGGCGCCGCCTTCCGGCTGATCGCCGCGATGAATCCGTTCGACGCGGTCGGCACCGCCCGGGTCAGCCAGGCGATCGCCGACCGGATGTGCCGGGTGGTCCTCGGTTACCAGGACGAACCCGCCGAGCGGGCGATCACCACCGCCGTCACCGGGATCGGGGGCCCGGTGGTGGAGCTGTCCGTGGCACTCACCCGCGCCACCCGCGAGCACCGCGATGTGCGGATGGGGTCCTCGGTGCGCGGCGCGATCGACCTGGTGCACCTGGTCACCGGCCTCACCGAGCTGCGCGGGGAACCGGGGCTGGTCCGGGACACCGCGCGCGATGCCGCGTATGCGGCACTGTCCGGGCGGATCCGGGTGGCCGACGGCTGCGACCGGACGGCCGAGTCGGTGATCGACGAGCTGCTCGAGGCGTTGTGGCCGGCCGACCGGGCCGAACCCGGGCCACCCGAACCGGAAGCCGAGCAGCGGGCCCCTGGCAGCCAGGGAAAAGCTGAGAGCCCGGCGGCGGGATCCTCCGCGCCGGGCTTCCAGCAGCGCTCGCGGCCCGGTCAGGACCGCTCCGGGCGCACCCACGGCCGGGCAGAGCTTGCCGCGCGGCATGCCGGCTTCGAGCAGGTGTCCCCGGGGCTGGGGGAGCTGGACGCCGCCGCGTTCGCCGCCGCGCTGGCCGCCGACCCCGACGCCGCCGCCGCACTGCTGGCCGATCTGGCCCGGGCCACCGACCAGCGGCTGCGGGAGTCCGCCCGGGCGCTGGCCGCCCGGGTGTTCATCCAGCTCGGGCGCACCGGTCCGGCCCGGCGGCGGGGCACCCGACGGATCGGACCGGGCCGCAGCGGCGACGGCGACCTGGACCTGGACCGCACGCTGGAGCGCTGGACCGGTCAGGGACAGTGGCCGCCACCCGCCGAAGAGCTGGTGACCCGCTCGTGGACCGCCCACCGGCGCGCGGTGTGCCTGCTGGTCGACGGCAGCGGCTCGATGCGCGGGCTGGCGGTGGCCCTGGCCGCGGTGGCCGCCGCCGGTGTGGTGCTGGCCGCCGACAACGGCACCGCCGGCGCCGGGGCACTCGATGCCAGCGTGCTGTCGTTCGGCGAGGACGTGCGGGTGCTCGGCCCGCAGGGTGCGCGCCGGCCGGTCGAGGCGCTGGTCGGCGAGCTGATCGCGCTGCGCGGGCACGGGCTGACCGACCTGGCCGGGGGGCTGCGCGAGGCCGCCCGCCAGCTGGCTAGTGTGCCGGTCGAGGAGCGGGTCGCGGTGCTGCTCAGCGACTGCCTGCACACCACCGGCGCCGAGCCGGCGAGCGCGCTGGACGGGATCGACCGGCTGCACGTGCTCTGCCCGCTGCCCTCGCCGGAGGCGATCGGGGCGGCGAGCGCGCTGGCCGCCCGGGGCGGTGGCCGGTTCGTCCCGGTGCACCGGTTGACCGACATCGGCCCGGCGCTGAGCAGCCTGCTCACCGCGTCCTGACCGGCCGGGGTGGGTGGTCCGAGGCCGCGCGGTGACTCTCAACATCGATGGTGGACGATGTCCCGACAGGGTGCTCGGAGTGTCGTCCGGCGAAGGGAGACCGTCACGATGAAGCCGGTCGTCGTGGTCGGGGGTTACACCCCCGGGCTGGCGGTGGTCCGCGCGCTGGGTACCCAGGGGGTCCCGGTCGTGCTGGTCGGTTACGACCCGCGCGACATGGGCCAGGCGTCGAGGTGGGTCCGGGAGTCGCTGGTCTGCCCGCACCCGGAGCGCGAGGTCGAGGCCTTCGTGGCGTTCCTGGTCGGACTCGCGGACCGCTGGCCCGGTGCGATGCTGGTCCCGGCGTCGGACCGGTCGCTGGCCGCCGTGGCCACCCACGCGTCGAGGCTGGCCGCGGCCGGTTACCTGGTCGCCGCCCCCGACGAGTCGACGGTGCACACCTGCCTGCGCAAGGTCGACACCTACGCGCTGGCCGAGCGGGCCGGGGTGCCGTCGCCGGCCACCACGCTGGTCACCGACGAGGACGCGGTGCGCGACTATGCCGCCCGGGCCCCGTTCCCGGCGGTGCTCAAGCCGGTGCTGTCGCACCGCTACTACGCGGTGTTCGGTCGCAAGTGGACCCGGGTGGACGACCTGGAGCACGCGCTCGCGCAGTTCCGGCTGGCCCGGGACGCCGGCCTGGACGTGATCCTGCAGGAGCTGATCGGCGGCGACGAGCTGTGCGGGGCGAACTACAACGCCTACTTCGTCGACGGCGAGCCGCTGGTCGAGATGACCGCCGCGAAGATCCGCAACTCGCCGGCCGAGACCGGCTCGCCGTGCGTGGTGGTCAGCCGGGAGCTGCCCGACCTGCTGGAGCCTGGCCGGCGGATGCTGCGCGCGCTGGACTACCGCGGCTTCGCCAACATCGAGTTCAAGCGGGATCCCCGGGACGGCCTCTACAAGATCATCGAAGTGAACGCCCGGCACAATCTGTCTGCCCTGCTCGCCTTCCGATGCGGGATCAACTTCCCGCTGCTGCAGTACCGGCACCTGGTGCACGGCGAGCGGCCGAGCCAGACGGACTACCGGCAGGGCCTGTACTGGATCGACGTCACCCGCGACATCAAGGAGGCGTGGGCCTACCTGCGCCGGCCGGACTACTCACTCGGGGATTTTCTGCGGCCCTACCGGTCGCCGCACGTCGCGGCCGTCTGGGACGTCCGGGACCGGGGCCCGGCCCGGATCCGCGCCGGGCACACGGCCCGGGAGGCGGCCCGGCGCTGCGTCGGACCGGCGCCGCGCGGCGGTCGTCCGGCGCGGGTGTGCCGCTGGCCGCCGAGCCGAGTTCCCGCTAGCCGCGACCGCCCCGCAGCACGACCTTGGCGGCGGTGACCGCGCGCTGGCCGGTGGTGGAGCGCTTGGCCAGGTGGTACGCGCGCCGCAGCACCGGTGACCCGATCAACTCGACCGCGGGCGGGAACCGGTAGGCGTCGCCGCCGAAGCTCACCTTGAACTGGTCCGGCCCGGGGATTCGCGCGTGGTCCACCGGCTGACCGGACAACAGCAGCTCGGTGGCGCCCTCGGACAGCCCGCCGAAGTCGAACCAGCGGTA
>JAJCYC010000301.1 GCA_029263115.1 Pseudonocardia sp.
TAGCGGTGGCCGACATCGGTCGGGTCCTCGCTGGGGTGGTACGGACACGCGCTCAGGCCGGCCCGCCGCACCGGGAACATGTTCTCCACCGCGAGGGCGACGTCGTAGCGCTGGGCGGCCTCGTCGACCGCATCGGCGAAGGCCCGGGAGTAGGCCCGCTGCCAGCGGAACGGCGGGTGCACGACCACGGTCGGCGCGCCGAGAATGTTGGCCGCCTCGGCGCTGCGCCGCATCCGGAGCAGCGGATCGGTGCCCCACACCCGCTGGGTGACCGCCAGGCACGGCGCGTGCACCGCCAGCACCGGCACCCGGTAGCGCGCGGACAGCCGCTCGACCGCCCCGATGTCCTGGGAGACCGGATCGGTCCACACCATCAGCTCGACCCCGTCGTAGCCGAGTTCGGCGGCCAGCAGGAAGCCGACCTCGATCGACTCGGGGTAGACCGAGGCGGTCGACAGCGCGACCGGTGGCGAGTGGAAGGGCACGGGATTCCTTCTCAGCGGACGGCGAGCAGCAGCACGGCCGGCGAGATCGTCACGACGAGGCCCACCAACACGGCCAGCATAGTCGTCTGCAGGTCGTCGCTGCGCCGGATCGCGCGCACCACCAACACCAGCGCCGCGGTGGCCACCACCGCCGCGACCAGCGCGATCACCGGGTAGGTGCGCCACAGGTAGCTGAACCCGACCCAGAGCAGCGCCCCGGCGACCGCGCCGAGCAGCCACTGCCCCACCATCGCGGCCCAGCCGGCCACCCCGCCGGGGCGGGCCTCGGCCGCATCCTCCGCCTCTCGCACGTCGGTCAGCCCGGCCGGACCGGGGCCGGCGGCCGGATCGTCGCCGGGGTCGTCGAACAGTTCGGCGCTGGAGCCGTGCCCGGTGAGCGGGCCGGTGGAGGGCCCGGTCATCGGGCCGGTGAGCGGCCCGGTCACCGGACCGGTCAGCGGCCCGGGGGCGGCCACCCCGGCACGGGGATAGCGGGGCATCGTCTCGGTCGGCGGGTCGGCCGGACGCACCGGGAACCGGGTGGCCTCATATCCGCCGGCTGCCGGGTGGCCCGGCTCGGCGGGCGCGGGCAGGTACCCCGGCGGGGTCGATGCCGCATACGGCTCGGCCGGATACGACGGCCCGGCCGGGGGGTAAGGGTAGCCGCCGGCCGATGACGGGTACGGCGACGCCACCGGGTCGGCCGCGGCGAACGCCCGCCCGGTCAGCGGATCGACGGGTTCGCCGGTCAGCGGGTCGACCGCGCGGCCGTACCCGGTGCCCGAGCCCCAACGTGGTTCCGCGGCCGGCCTGGCCGGCGGCTCGTCCGCGATCGGTGGCGGAGCCGGGCGGACCTCGTCCGGGACCGCGGCCGGTTCGACCTCGCGGTCCTCGGCCCGCCGCCGACGTCGGGACCCGCCGCTCTGACCCTCGCCGTACTGCTGCAGCAGCTCGGCGACGGTCCGCTGCCGCCCCTCGCCGGAGCTGTGGTCCGCCGTCATCCGATGTACCGCGCCTCCCGCTCGTCCACCTCGGCGTCCGGATCAGTCGTCGGCAGCTGTTCGGAGGCAGCCGCTGTGCCCACCGGCCGTACTCCACCCACTCCGCCGACGTCGCCGTCCGCCGTGTCCCGACCCGGCTGGCGCCCTCCGGACTCCAGCCAGTCCAACCGTCGCAGGATAACGCCCTCACGCAGCGCCCAGGGACAAATCTCCAGTCGTTGCACGTCCAGGGCTCGCATCGCCGCCTGCGCGACCAGCGCGCCGGCCACCAGCTGGTGTGCCCGACTGGGGCTGACCCCTTCCAGCTCGGCCAGATCCGCCGCCGACATCCGGCTGATGAACGCCACCACCTGCCGCAGTCCGACATCGGTGAGCACCCGGCGGGCTCTCGGCCCGGCGCTGGAGGGCGCTGCACCGGTGAGCCGGGCCAGCGAGCGGAACGTCTTGGAGGTGCCCACCGCCCGGTCCGGCTGGCCGAACGGGGCCAGCTTGCGCGCGGCCGGTACCAGCGCCTCGTCGAGGTGCTCGCGCAGCGCGTCGAGCTCGCGTCGGGACGGCGGATCGGAGCTGAACCACTCCCGGGTCAGCCGGCCGGCGCCGAGCGGCAGCGAGACCGCCGCCGAAGGGTACTCGTCGATCCCGGCCGCCAACTCCAGCGAACCACCGCCGATGTCCAGCAGCAGCAGCTGTCCGGCCGACCAGCCGAACCAGCGGCGCACCGCGAGGAAGGTGTACCGGGCCTCGTCCTCACCGGGCAGCACCTGCAGGGCGACCCCGGTCTCGGCGCGCACCCGGGCCAGTACCTCGGCGGAGTTGGACGCGTCGCGCAGCGCGGACGTGGCGAAGGCCAGCAGGTCGGCGCACCCGGCCAGGGCCGCCGACTCCCGGGCCCGCTGCACCACCCCGACCAGCGCGTCGGCGCCGGCGGCGGTCAGCCGGCCGACGGCGTCGAGGTTCTCGGCCAGCCGCAGCGTCGACTTCTCCGAGGTCATCGGCGTGGGATGGCCACCGCGGTGGGCATCGACGACGAGCAGGTGGACGGTGTTGGAACCGACGTCGAGGACTCCCAGGCGCACGGCTGGCTACCGTACCTCGCGCGGCGGCCCGGCAGGGTCGACCGAGCCGTTGCGGGTGGCGAAACCGCCATGTGCTCACGGGCGGCCAGCCGCTCGACGGTGTGCCGCTGGTCGAGGTGGGCCACCACCCACTCCAGCAGCGGTTCCAGACTGGACGCCGCCCGGCCGTCGGCGCCGACCCGGGGCATCGGCGCCTCGATGTACTGGGCCTGGCCGCCGTCCCGGTGCGGCGGGACGACCAACCGTCTGGCCAGCCGGGTGGCGATCTCCGAACCGTGCTCCCGGCGCACGGCGGCGCACCATCGAACGACCGGGCGCGCACCCAGCCCAGTCGATCCAATTACCGGACCACCGACTCCCGCGACAGCGTCGACCGGAGAGCGCGACGAGGAGCGTCAGGTCTCGAACTTGTAGCCGAGACCGCGCACGGTGACCAGGTGCCGCGGCGCCGACGGGTCACTCTCGATCTTGGAGCGAAGTCGCTTGACGTGCACGTCGAGCGTCTTGGTGTCGCCGACGTAGTCCGCGCCCCAGACCCGGTCGATCAGCTGGCCGCGGGTGAGCACCCGACCGACGTTGCGCAGCAGGTACTCCAGCAGGTCGAACTCCTTGAGCGGCAGCGGCACCTCGGTGCCGTCCACCGTGACCACGTGCCGCTCGACGTCCATCCGCACCGGGCCGGCCTCGAGCACCGGCGGGGCGGCCGCGTCCTCGGACTCCACCCCGCGGCGCAGCACCGCACGCACCCGGGCGATCAGCTCGCGGGCGGAGTAGGGCTTGGTCACGTAGTCGTCGGCGCCCAGCTCCAGGCCGACCACCTTGTCGATCTCGCTGTCCCGCGCGGTCACCATGATGATCGGGACTCCCGTGCGCTGACGCAGCGCTTTGCACACCTCGGTGCCGCTCATCCCCGGCAGCATCAGGTCCAGCAGCACGATGTCGGCGCCGTTGCGGTCGAACTCCTCCAGCGCGTCCTGGCCGGTACCGGCCACGGCGGCGGTGAAACCCTCCTTGCGCAGCAGGAACGCCAGCGGATCGGCGAACGACTCCTCGTCCTCGACGATCAGCACCCGGGTCACGGCTCGATCCCGACAAGCGAATCTCGCGTGGTCATCGCGCACCTCCTGGTTGTCCCACCGGGTCACCGGTCGGAGTCGACGGGCCCGGGCCGTCCGGCCGGGGTCGGGTGGTCTGGCAGTTCGGCGCGGCTCGTCGCTCGGCCAGCGGTCCGGCTCGGGGGCTCGCCTGGTCGACCGGGTTGAACACCGTGCCGTGGGCGGGCAGCCGGATGGTGAACGTCGAGCCGGTACCCGGCCGGCTCCACAGCCGTACCTCGCCGCCGTGGTTGGCCGCGACGTGCTTGACGATCGCCAGCCCGAGCCCGGTGCCGCCGGTCGCCCGCGAGCGTGCCGGGTCGACCCGGAAGAACCGCTCGAACACCCGCTGCTGGTGCTCCGGGGCGATCCCGATGCCGCGGTCGGTGACCGAGATCTCCACCACGTCCCCGGTGCGGCGGCGGCTGACCGACACCGGCGCCTCGGGCGGGGAGTAGGACAGCGCGTTGTCCACCAGGTTCGACAGGGCGGTGACCAGCAGGGTGCGGTCGCCGTCGACCTCCAGTCCGCTGGGCCGGTCGACCGCGATGGTGACCCCGGCCGACTCGGCGACCAGCCGGCTACGGGCCAGCGCCTCGGTCACCACGTCGTCCACGTCGACCACCGCGAGCTCGGGCAGCCGCTCGGCGCCGGTCAACCGGGACAGCGCGATCAGCTCGGTGACCAGCGCACCGAGCCGGTTGGCCTCGTTGAGGATCTTGGTGCCGAAGCGGTGCACCTCCTCCGGGTCGTCGACCGCGTCCAGCACCGCCTCGGCGAGCAGACCCATGGCACCCACCGGCGTCTTCAGCTCGTGGCTGACGTTGGCCACGAAGTCCCGCCGGGTGGCCTCCAGCCGCACCAGGTCGGAGGTGTCCTCGGCGTCCACCACGGCGAAACCGTCCCCGAGCGGCCGGACGTGTCCCACCACGGCCATCGGCTGGCGGCCCCGGTGCTCCAACGGCGACAGGTCGACCTCGATCGCCACCCCGGAGGCGATGACCTGCTGGCAGGCCTTCAGTGCCCGCTCGTCGCCGCGGATGTCGCGGACCACGCCGAGCTCGACCGCCCTGGGGTTGTGCAGCACCACGTCGCCGTGCCGGTTGACCACCGCGAGCCCGCTGCGCGAGGACTGCACCAGGCGTTGCAGCAGGTCGGCGAACGTCGGACCCGGCACCAGGGCCGGTGGCCGGGCCGAGCGGCGGGCCCAGAACCACCCGACGGTCGCCCCCACGATCAGGGTCAGCACCGCCAGGGCTCCCAGAGCGAGCTCGGTCACGGGCAGCATCGTATGCGTGCCACCGGGGCCTTTGACCAGCCCGAACCGCCAGTGGTGACCAGCGCGACGCCCCCTCGAACCAGTGTTCCCGACCCGTTCACCCCTGGTTCACTCCACCGGGTGACGGCGCGGATCACCGGCCCTGGCTGGCCACCGCTTTCGCCGCGGCCGCCGCGGCCTCCGGGTCCAGGTATTCCCCTCCCGGCTGCAACGGACGCAGCTCGTCGTCCAGCTCGTAGCTCAGCGGGATACCGGTGGGGATGTCCAACCCGGCGATGTCCGGGTCGGCGATCCCGTCCAGGTGCTTGACCAGCGCGCGCAGCGAGTTTCCGTGCGCGGCCAGCAGCACGGTGCGCCCGGCGCGCAGGTCGGGCACCACCGCACCCTCCCAGTAGGGCAGCATCCGCGTCACGACGTCCTTCAGGCACTCGGTGCGCGGGATGTCCACGCCGCCGTAGCGCGCGTCCCCGGTCTGGGCCCACTCGTCGTCCGGCTCGATCGGCGGCGGCGGGGTGTCGTACGAGCGGCGCCACAGCATGAACTGCTCGTCGCCGAACTCGTCGCGGGTCTGCTTCTTGTTCTTGCCCTGCAACGCGCCGTAGTGCCGCTCGTTGAGCCGCCAGTCGCGCTTGACCTCGACCCAGTGCCGGTCGCAGGCGTCCAGCGCCAGGTTCGCGGTGTTGATCGCCCGGCGCAGCAGCGAGGTGTGCACCACGTCGGGCAGCACGCCGGCGGCGGCCAGCAGCTCACCGCCCCGAGCGGCCTCGGCCCGCCCCTTCTCGGACAGCGGGACGTCGACCCAGCCGGTGAACAGGCCCAGGGCGTTCCACTCGCTTTCGCCGTGACGCAGCAGCAACAGTCGGTAAGGCGCGCTCATGTCGACCGAGCATGCCAGAGCGGACCCGCCACCGGCCGTGGAACCGGTCACGCCCCGGACCGGGGCGGTCACGCCCCGGCTCAGCGGGCGGACCGGCGCGAGCGGGCGGCGAGCCGCCACCAGCCGAGCCAGGAGACACCCACGGCGGCGGCCACCACCAGCCTGGTCTCGGTCAGGTACTCGCCCGGGTACACGACGTCGGTGAGGTACGTGTCGATGAAGCCCCCAGCCAGGTCCTGGCCACCGGCCGCGCGGCGGGCCCAGTTCTCCACGTGGGTCAGCGGGCACTCCTGGCCGACGGTGACGATCGAGACGCCCCAGGCCACCACCGCGACGTGCACCCAGACGCTGGCCCGCCACCGCGGCCGCCACGCGAGGAAGCCTCCGACCACCAGGTAGGCGAGGAACGCGAAGTGGGCCACCATCGTGGCCTGCGCCAGCAGCGAGTACGCCACCCGCCCAGTGTGCCCTGGCGTGCCCGACGCCGACAGCCACGCGTCCCGCGAGCGGCTACTTGACGGTGAAGCCGGCGTCCACCGGAAGGGTCACCCCGGTGACGTAGCGCGCCTCGTCGGACACCAGCCAGGCGATCGCGTTGCTGATGTCGATCGGCTCGACCATCTCGACCGGCATCAGGTTGCCCAGCGCGGCCAGCAGGTCGGGGCGGGCGCCGAATACCTCCTCGGACTTCTCGTTGACGATCATGTTGGTGTTCACCCCGGTGGGGTGGACGGTGTTGACCCGGATGTTGTGCGGCGCGAGCCAGTTCGCGAACGAGCGCATCAGGCCGACCACGCCGTGCTTGGCCGCGCAGTACCCGGACATCTCCGCGCCGCCGTTACCGGCCCGCCCGGTCAGCCCCTGGGTCGAGCTGGTCAGCACGATCGCCCCGCCGCGGCCCTGCTCGATCATCAGCGGCGCAGTGACGTGCACGGTGTTCCACACGCCGGTGAGGTTCACGTCGATCACATCGCGGAAGATCTTGTCCTGGTCGGCGCCGTCAGTGGCGTCGATCTGCAGGATGCCGGCGTTGCCCAGCACGATGTCCACCGAGCCGAGCTGCGCCACCCCCTCCGCGACCGCCGAGCGCATCCCGACCAGGTCGCGGACGTCGGCCTCGACCGCCACGATCCGCCGGTCCAGCGCCTCCACCTGGGAGACCGTCTCGGCCAGGTCCTCCGGTGTGGACATCCGGTAGGGCACGGTGTCCAGCTGCCGGCAGACGTCCACCGCGATGATGTCCGCGCCCTCGCCGGCCAGCCGCACCGCGTGGCTGCGGCCCTGGCCGCGCGCGGCTCCGGTGACGAAAGCGACCTTGCCCTCGAGCTTGCCCATGTTCGTGCCTTCCGTTCAGCGCAGGTGGGTGGCGAAGAAGTCCAGCGTGCGGCCCCAGGCCAGCTCGGCGGCGGCCTCGTCGTACATCGAGGGCGCGTTCCAGTTGGAGAACGCGTGGCCGGCGTCGTAGTGGTGCACGGTCACGTCGGCCCGGTCGGCGAACGCCTGCTCCACCAGGGCGACCTCCTCGGGCGGGATGTACGGGTCGGCGTCGCCGTAGTGGAAGATCTGCGGGCAGCTGATCGAGCCGGCGAGGTCCAGCATCGTGTGGATGCCCGAGCCGTAGTACGCCACCGCGGCGTCCAACGAATCCCCGGCACCGGCCGCGCAGGCGTAGGTCAGGGTGCCGCCCAGGCAGAAGCCGACCGCGCCGACCCTGCCGGTGCAGCCGGGCAACTCGCGCAGGTGCGCCAGGGCGGACGCCATGTCCGCGCCGGCCAGCCCCCGGTCCATCCGCTGGGCCAGCGCCATGCCGTCGGCCATGCCGGACTCGTCGGCCCGCTCGAAGTTGCGCTCCAGCCGCCAGAACATGTCCGGTACCAGGGTGAGGTAACCGGCGTCGGCCAGCCGCGCGGCCAGCCCGCGCATGTTGTCGTTGACCCCGAAGATCTCCTGGAACAGCAGCACCCCGGGGCCGCTGTCGCTCGCCGGAAGGGCGAGGAACGCGTCGAACCCGTCACCGTCGTGGGTACCGACCCGCTCGGTCCGCGTGCTCGTCACGGGAGATCACCCTAGGGGGCCGCCGGCGCAACCGCGCCGAGGCGGGTGGCGCGTGTCACCATGTGCCGGACGACCCCGGGGGGACCACGGATGCCCGAGCAGCACATACCCACCGCCGTCGACGCCGGCCGGGCCGTCGACGCCCTGCGCGCGCGGAAGGTGTCGATGGTGGCGCTCACCTTCGTCGACACCGCGGGGATCACCCGGGTGAAGTGTGTGCCGCTGGAGCGGCTGGCGCGCGCCGCCCGGGTCGGGGTCGGCGCGTCGCCGGTCTTCGACACGTTCTGCTTCGACGACTCGATGGTGGTCGGTGCGTTCCTCGGTGGCCCGGACGGCGATCTGCGGCTGGTGCCCGACCTGGGCCGGGCGGTGGCACTGGTCGGCGAGCCGGGCTGGGCATGGGCCCCGGCGGACAAGTACACCCAGGAGGGACCGCCGTTCGCCGGCTGCCAACGGCGGTTCGCCGCCGCGCAGGTGGCCGCCGCGCACGCCCGGGGGTTGATCCCGCGGATGGCGTTCGAGAGCGAGTGGTCCCTGGGCCAGGGCCGGGACCGTCTCGCCGGGACCGCCGACCCTGACGAGTTCGTCCCCGCGTTCGACGGGCCGGCCTACGGGCTGATCCGGCTGGGACAGGTCGCCGGCTACGCCCGCGAACTGGTCGACGCGCTCGGCCGGCAGGACATCGAGGTCGAGCAGTTCCACCCGGAGTACGCGCTCGCCCAGTTGGAGCTGTCCTGTGCGGCCAAGGACCCGGTGGGCGCCGCGGACGACGTGGTGCTGGTGCGGCACACCGTTCGGCAGGCCAGTGCGCGGCACGGCTGGCGGGCCAGCTTCGCGCCCACCGTCGACCTCGCCGGCGCCGGCTCCGGCGCGCACCTGCACTTCTCGCTCGCCGGTGCGGACGGCGCGCTGTTCAGCGGCGGCGACGGGCCCTACGGCCTGCACGGGGACGCCGCGTCCTTCGTGGCCGGCGTGCTCCGCGAACTGCCGGCGCTGTGCGCGGTGGGTGCGGCGCACCCGACCAGCTACCTGCGGCTGCGGCCCTCGCGGTGGGCCGGGGTGTGGCAGTGCTGGGGTCGCGAGACCCGGGAGTCCGCGCTGCGGCTGGTCACCGGGGTGGTCGGCACCGGGGCGAGCTCGGCGAACGTCGAGGTGAAGTGCTTCGACGCCACCGGGAACCCTTACCTGGTGGTGGGCGCGGTGATCGCGGCCGGGCTGGCCGGCGTGCACGAGGGCCTGCGGCTACCGCCGGACATGGTCGGTGACCCCGCCGCATTGTCCCAGCGGCAACGCGACGAGCTGGGCATCCGCCGGCTGCCCACCACGCTCGGGGAGGCCGCCGAGGCGTTCGCCGGTTCCCAGGTGCTGGCCGAGGCGATGGGCGAGATGCTGCACGACACCGTGCTGACCATGCGGCGGGCCGACGCGCAACGGTTCCAGGACACCCCGCCCGACGAGTTGGTCGCGCTCAGCCGTTGGCGGTTCTGACCTCGTGGCCGACAGACCGGACGCCCCCGGGCCACTGGACGGGGTCGCGTTGCTGGACCACCACTGCCACGGCGTGGTGACCACCGACCTGGACCTGCCGGAGTTCGAGTCGCTGCTCACCGAGGCCCCGGGCCCCGGCGGCCCGGACCGCTTCGACTCCGCGCTCGGGCTCGCCGTGCGCCGGTGGTGCGCCCCGGTGCTCGGGTTGGAGCCGCACCCCTCGCCCGAGGAGTACCTGCGGCGCCGTGCCGATCTGGGCTGGGCCGAGTCGACCCGGCGGTTGCTGCGCGCCGGCGGTGCCCGGACCTGGTTGGTCGACACCGGCTACACCGCGCACAACCTGACCTCGCCGGACGAGCTCGCGGTGCTGGCCGACGGCCGGGCGTACCCGGTCACCCGGCTGGAAGCGGTGGCCGAGAATGTAGGCAGCGCCGCCCGGGACAGCGGCGCAGCGGCGGGGAACACCGGCAGCGCCGCCGGGTGGACGGACTCGGTGGAGCAGGCGGTGCGCGCGGAGGTGGCGGCCGGCGCGGTCGGGCTGAAGACCGTGGTGGCCTACCGGTGCGGGCTTGCCGTACCCGCCGAGCCGCCGTCGGCGGCGACGGTGACCCACGCGGCCGGCAGGTGGTTGGGCGGCGGCGGTGGTCGGATCGCCGACCCGGTGCTGTGCGCGTGGCTGGTCCACCTCGGCGTCCGGTTGTCCGCCGAGCTGGGGCTGCCGCTGCAGGTGCACACGGGTTTCGGCGACCCCGACGTACGGTTGCACCTGGCCAACCCGGCGCTGCTGTCCGACCTGCTGGCCCGCACCCGGCACACCGGCGCGGTGTTCATGCTGCTGCACTGCTGGCCCTACCAGCGCGACGCCGGGTACCTGGCACACGTGTTCGGCCACGTGCGGGTGGACGTCGGGCTCGCGGTGCCCTATGTCGGTATCCGGGCGCGGGCGGTGCTCGCCGAGCTGCTGGAGCTCGCCCCGTTCCGCTCGGTCTGCTTCTCCTCGGACGGCTACGGGTTGCCCGAACTGCACTTCCTGGGCGCGCGGCTGTGGCGGCGGGCGCTGGCCGGGCTGGTCGCGGACTGGATCGCCGACGACGTGCTCACCACCCCCGACGCCGACCGGCTGGTGAGGCGGCTGGCGGCCGGCAACGCGGCGGCGGTGTACCCCGGCGTCGGCGACGGCCCTGGGTGATCACCCAGGGTGAGAACGACCGGCCCGGTGATCGACGCGGGCCGGTCCCGACCGCCACCGGGGGTGCCGAAGCACCGCGCGATGGGCCGACGACTCTCGATAGGCGAGAAACGCCGACACCCTATTCGGGTACAGACCTTCAGTGAGGCGAAGATTACCCCGAAAGGCCTATTCCACTCCCTCGTTGACTGCGCATAATTGGCCCTGGCTCCCGGAGCCGGGTTGTCCCCCCGCAACCTCGACCCTCCGACCGAGCCACCAGAAGCTCACCAGCCTGCCCGCAACCCCCCGGTGGACAGGCTGGTGAGCAGGGTTCGTCCTCCGCGCCACAGGTGCACCCCCGCGCGGGGCATCCGGTGGGCATCTCGGTACGCCGGCGGCGCTGAGCACCCGGATTCGTCGATCCGGCCTTCCGGGCACCCGATCCGCGAACAATTCCGTGTTCGGGAACGACAAGTTGTCGGAAACGGCATGCCCCGGCGCATTTCCCTCCGCACCCACCGCGCACGGGACCGGCTCACGTCCCCGGCGCCGGCGCCGACCCCGGGACGGGCCGGCGCGACCAACCCGCACCACACCGAACACACAGAGTCAACACCCTGGTGGAGACACCAGCCGATCCGGGAGCCGCCGCGATCTTGCGGCAACCCGGGCGGGCTGCCAGGCTGGACATACCGGTGCGACGGGACGAGACCGTCCCGCCGCACCGGTATGTCGTGCCCATCCCCCCGGTGGGCAGCGATGACATCGGGTCGGTGCGTCGTTCCCCCTAACGGCCGAACGACCCGGTGATGGTTGCGCGAGGTGGCCCGGACCCGGCCGACTCCCCCCGGTCCGGCCGGGCCACCTCGCCGCCCCGCCCCGCGGGCGCCGCCCACCCGGCTCAGTCCCTGCCCCCCGAACCGGTGCCGCCCGCCACCGCGGTGAGCGCGGAGCTGGCCGCACGATGCCGACGCAGGGCCCGACGGCCGAGCACCGCAACCCCGATCAGCACGCCGGCCGAGACCAGGAACGGCAGCATCGCCCCGAGCGCGGTGAGCACCCCCGCCCCGGCCGCCAGGAACGCCCGCCAGCCGGCCGACAGTCCGGCGACGAACCCGACGCCCGCCTGCACGGGGGAGACCACCGCCGGCGGCGTCAGGGCCACGGTCAGGGTGGACAACGCCACCCGGCCGCTGGTCACCGCCAGCCGCCGCTGCAACGACTCCAGCTCCGCCTCCCGGGTGGTCAGCTCGGACTCCACCGCGACGACCTCGCCGACCGTGGTGGCCCGCTCCAGCAGCGCCCGCACCCGGGCGACACTGGCCCGCTGGGTGGCCAGCCGGCTCTGCAGGTCGACCATCTGCGCGGTGACGTCCTCGGCCTGCCCGAAGCGCTCGGTGACCGTGCCCGTGGCGGCCAGCCGGGTCATCACCTCGTCCAACCGGGCGGACGGCACCCGGAGGGTGAACCACGACCGGGCGGCGTCCGTGACGGTGTGCTCGGCGGCCACGAACCCGCCCACCGAGGTCGCCGCGTCCCGGACGGTGGCCGAGACGGCCGGCAGATCCGCCACGGTCAGCGCCAGCCGAGCCGTGCGCACCACCGCCCGCTCGTCAGTGTCCACCGGCGGCGCCGGGTCCGGGTCACCCGGGATCGGCGGCGCGATCGTGGCTTTGGACGACGGGGCCGAGGGGGCCGGCGACGACGCGCTCGCCCCGGGCGCCGGCGCGCCGCCGTCCGGCGCACCGATCACCAACGGCTCCGCGTCGCCCGGCGCCACCGCCGCGGTGGTGTCCCCGCCGCCGGCCGGGCCACCCGACCCGACCGACCCGAGCAGCAACAGCACCAGCACCGCGGCGACCGCCAGGCCGGCCACCAGCGCGGCCGTGGTCAGAACCCCACGCCGCCGAGCCCTCCACCGAACCATCCCAGGCTCCTTTCCCGATCTTCCTGACAACAGGTCGTCCTGGGAGGAAGGACGGAACGACCGGAGATTCGGTTCGTCGGGCGGGCCCACCCCGCCGGAACCCGGGGATCCGGGGTCGGTCGCCGGGATCTGTCGGTCGGAGCGGTCAGTCCGCCACGAGGTCGGCGAAGGCCCGCAGGTTGTCCAGCGACTCGCCGCGGTCGGTGCGCCACGCCCACTCGCGGCGGATCGAGTCGGCGAAACCCAACCGCAGCAGCGTGTTGAAGTCGCCGTCGGCGGCCTCCAGCACCTGCCCGAGCAACCGGTCCAGCTCGTCGGGTGTCACCGCGTCCAGCGCGACCCGCCCGACCAGGTGGATGTCGCCCACCTTGTCCAGCCCGTAGTGCACGCCGTACAGCCGGGTGTTGCGGGTGAGCAGGAAATGGTAGACCTCGCGGTGCCC
>JAJCYC010000302.1 GCA_029263115.1 Pseudonocardia sp.
CCGAACAGGTACATGTAGAACTTCGAGTTCGTCGTCGCGGTGATCGACTTCTGCACCAGGTAGTGGAAGCCGTACAGCGGGTAGACCTTGTTCGGGGTGATGAACAACCGGTCCAGCATCCGGGGCACGGTCATGATGAAGATCAGCCCGCCGACCAGTCCGACCACGAACAGGGCGAGCGCGATGGCCGCCACCGTCAGGTAGAACACCGGGCGGCTCAGCAGCGTCGAGCCGGTGGTGTAGAGGTCGGTCAGCGGCTTGAGCTTCGGCAGCAGGAGGACCGCGACGGCCAACCCGGCCGGCGCCACCACCAGGATCGACACCATCTGCAGCGCGCTGAACAGGATCTTGCGCCAGGACCCGACGTTCACCGGTGGGCAGGTGCGGTAGTTGGTCGACGCCGGCTCGGCCGGGCAGCCGTGCCAGGTCTGGCCGGCCGGGATCGACTGGCCGGCCTGCAGGGTGGACGAGTGCCCCAGCTCCGCTCCGTCGCCGATCGTGGTGTTGATGTCCAGCACCGTCTTCTCACCGACGTGCGCGAACCGGCCGAGGGTGATCGACCCGATCTGGATCACCCCGTCGAGCGCCCGGTAACCGCTGAAGATGGAGTCCTTCCGAACCACCGCTCCTTCGCCGATGCTGACCAGGTCGGTGGCGATCGGCACGCTCCGGGAGTGGATGGTCACCCCTTTGCCGATCTTGGCGCCCATCGCGCGCAGGTACCAGACGAACAGCGGAGTGCCGGCGAAGGCCACCATCGGGTTCAGTCCGATGATCACCTTGGCGAACCAGAACCAGAGGTAACCGGGGCTCCAGAGCCGGATCTCCTTCGGCGTCCACTGCCCGACGACCAGCCACTTGAGCAGGATCGGTAGGAACACCAGCCCGAGGAACGACAGGCCACCCAGCGTCGCGGCCCGCCGGTAGATGTCGCCGAACCCGATCCCGGCGAAGATGTATTCGATGCCGGCCCGGAACGCCAGCGCCCCGAGATAGGCGGTGAGCAGGAAGAACAGCAGCTGCACCACCCCGGTCAGCACGTATCCGGGGCTGCTGCCGCGTACCGGTTCACGCGGTGGCGACGGGGGCAGCGCCGGCGCCGCCGGCCGGCCCCGGGCACCGCCGGCGGCCACCGGAGTGCCGGTGTCGCCCATCGCGGCCGCCAGCTGGCGGATCGTCGGGTTGAGGTAGATGTCCTTCATCGACAGCGGCGGCAGCGTGCCCAGCTTGCGCACCCGGGTGGAGAACTGCGCCATCAGCAGCGAGTTCGCGCTCAGGTCGTCGAAGAAGTGGCTGTCGATGGACACCCCGGACATGTTCAGGGTCTGGCCCAACGCCTCGGCCAGCGCCTGCTGCATCTCGGTGGCGGCCGCGACCACCTCGCCCTGGGCCGGCGCGCTGCGCTGGCGCGGCGGCGGGAGGTTCTTGCGGTCGGCCTTGTCCTGTGGGGTCATCGGGATGACGTCGAGGTGCTCCAGGTAGGCCGGCACCATGTAGGAGGGCAGCCGCTCGCGCAGCTGCGCCTTGAGGATCTCCTCGTCCAGCGACGGGCAGTCCTTGCGCAGGCTGTAGTAGCCGACCAGCTCTGGGCTGTTTCCGGCCTCGGGGTTCGGGTTGAACGTGTCGACCACCGCCTGGGCGATCCCGGGTACCTGTAGCATGACCGACTCGATCTCGGTCAGCTCGATCCGGTAGCCGCGGATCTTCACCTGCAGGTCGATCCGGCCCAGGTACTCGATCTCCAGGTCCTGGTTGACCCGGCCGAGGTCACCGGTCCGGTAGATCTTGCCCGACGGGTTGGCCGGGATGTTCAGGAAGTCGTCGATGAACGCCTTGCTGGTCAGGTCGTCCCGGTTGAGGTAGCCGACGGCCAGGCCGATGCCGGCGATGCCGATCTCGCCGGTCTCGCCATGCGGAAGGGCTCGCTGTGGGTCTTCGACGTCGAGGATGACCGTGCAATAGGTCGGCAGCGGCACCCCGATGGTCACCGCCTTGTCCGGGTGCAGCTCGGTCCAGGTGGCGGTGACCGTGGCCTCGGTGGGGCCGTACATGTTCAGGAAGCGGCGGTCCGGGCGCCACCAGCGGGCGATCAGGTCCTGCGGACAGGCCTCCCCGGAGACCAGCAGGAACCGCATCAGCGGCAGGTCGTCCTCGATGGTGGCCAGCAGGGTCGGCACGCAGCACATCGCGGTGACCCGGGTGTTCGACAGGAACTCGTGCAGGTCGGCGCCGAGCAGGCTGCGCCCCGGCGGCTTGGGCACCAGCGTCGCGCCGGAGGCCCAGGGCACCCAGATCTCCTCGAAGGAGAAGTCGAACGCGATGGTCAGGCCCTGGTACACCCGGTCGCGCGGGCGGATGCCGTAGACCTCGGCGGCGACCCGGACGAAGTTGCAGATGCTGGGGTGGTCGATGGCCACGCCCTTCGGGCGGCCGGTGGAGCCGGAGGTGTAGATGATGTAGGCGAGCTGGTCGGAGTGGAACCCACGCTCGGCGTCGATCAGCCGGCGGGCGTCCATCTCGTCGATCAGCGGGGCGGCGGAGTCGATGAAGATTGTCTCCGCGCCGTTCGCGGTGATCGAGTAGAAGTCCTCCACCTTGCCCGGCACGTGCGACATCGAGAGCAGGAAGCTGGCCCGGGCGTCCTCGCAGATGTAGGCCATCCGGTCCGGCGGGAACCCGACGTCCAGCGGGATGTACGCGGCGCTGATCTTCAGCACAGCCAGCATGCCGATGTAGGAGTAGGCGTTCTTGTCGAACAGCAGCGCCACCCGGTCGCCGGGCTTGGCGCCGCGCAGCCGCAGGTAGCGGGCCAGCTGGTTGGCCCTGCGGTCCAGCTCGTCGTACGTGAGCTGAAGGTCCCCTGTGTCATCTCGGGCATCCACCGCCAGGTGACCGGCCCGCCCGTACTGGCTGATCCAGTCGCACTTCTCCTCGAAGACGTGGTCCAGCCGCTCGTTGCGCCGGGTCCGCCAGCCCTGCGCCTCGTCCTCGGCGACCAGCACCAACCTAGCCAGCGTCGCCGCATCCAGCGTGACGCCGGCCTGGTCGGCGGATACTGCCGTCACCGTTCCTCCTCGAGCCGTCCGGCCGCCGGGCGTCGTGCCTGGTCAATCCGCAGAAAGGTTGTCATCGCGCGGGGGTGAGGTCAATGCCGCCCCCGGCTCGTCACGCGCCCTCGACGAACAGCCGGTGCAGCAGCCGGACGGCGTCGTGCACGTCCGCCGCGTTGACGTGCACCGACAGCCGGCCCGTGGTGGTGGTGACGAACTCGCACGGGATGCCGGCGTCCTCCAGCGCGGCCAGCGCGGCGGCCGCGACGGCCGGCCGGCGGGCGATGCCGGTGGCCACCACGCTCACCGAGCCCAGGTCGTCGCGCACGTGCACCTCGGCCCCGATCCCGGCCAGCGCGGCGACCACCTCGGCCGGCTCCACCCCCGGCGCGGTGAACCGGACCTCCGGGCGGTCGACACAGCCGGCCGGCTGCAGGCTGCCCACCGCCGCGCCCCGGGCGGCCAGCGCACCGACCACCCGTGCCGGCGACACTCCGGGCACCGAGTACAGGGTGTCCTGGTTGCGGTGCGCCACGGCGGTCACCCGGGCGGTTTCGGCGCCCGTGGGGGTCTCCGTTCCGAAGTGCGTGACTCGCCGATCCGAAGTGCGTGACTCGCCGGACCGAGGTGCGTGACTCGCGGAGCGGATCCAGGTGCCTGGGTCTTCGGTGAAGCTGGAGCGCAGGTGGATGTCGATCGCGTGCGCGGCGGCCAGCTCTACCGAGCGTGGCTGTAGGACCGCGGCGCCGGCCTCGGCCATCTCCAGCATCTCGTCGTGGCGCAGGGTGTCCAGCCGGCGGGCGGCGGGCACCACCCTCGGGTCGGCGGTGAACACCCCGGTCACGTCGGTGAAGATCTCGCACTCGGTCAGGCCCAGGCCGGCGGCCACCGCGACGGCCGAGGCGTCCGAGCCGCCCCGGCCGAGGGTGGTGGTGTCGCCCTCGGGGGAGACCCCCTGGAAGCCGGTGACCAGCACGATGGTGCCCCCGGCCAGCTCGCGGGCGATCCGGCCGGCGTCCACCCCGGTCAGCCGGGCGTTGCCGTGCTGGTCGTCGGTGTGGATGCCGGCCTGCTCGCCGGTCAGCGAGATCGCCGGCACGCCCAGTGAGTTGATCGTCATCGCGGCCAGCGAGCAGGAGATCTGCTCGCCGACCGACAGCAGCGCGTCCAGCTCGCGCAGCTGCGGGCGGTCGGACAGCTTGTAGGCCAGGTCGACCAGCTCGTCGGTGGACCTACCCATCGCGGACAGCACCGCGACCACCCGGCGGCCCCTGGCCCGCTCGGCGATCATCCGCCGCGCGACGGCCTGCAGCCGCTCGGGGTCGGCCACCGAGCTGCCGCCGAACTTCCACACCGAGATCGGGTCGGTGCCGGTCGGGTTGATGGTGTCAGTGGCGGTCATGGCTGGCTCCTGGGTCCTCCGGCCACGGCCGGGAGGTGCCGTGGCGTGCTGGAACCAGAATGTGGTCGCGGGGCCCGAAGATCGATCGTGTGCTCCCCCGCCCGCCGGGAGCCAGCTCCCGGAAACCGGCTGGGGTCTGCCCCCGGCGAGCACGGCCGGTCCCGTCCCGGGACCGGTGAGGGCAGGCCCTACCTCGGAGCAGCGGGTTCGCCCGAATCCGGGTAGGGGCAGCTCGCTGTCGGGGTCGGTCGCGGCGGAGCATTCTGCACGGGTTCGACGTCCGACCCGCCCATCGTCCGACCGGCGGGACGGTGTCCGCGCAGACCGGGAGCACCGCGATGACCGAGCCCAGCCCGTACCCCGCCCGTCATGGCGGCATTACGGCATTGACCTCGCCGGATACCGGTGCAAACCTCTGTCTGCGGTGGGGCGACCTGGGGTCGCCGCCGATCAGCCACGGCGAATCCGGGGGAGTCGAGGTGTCAGCCACTCCGCACACCGGGATCTCGGAGCTGGTGCTGGTCGACCCGCACGAGGCACAGGGCTGGCGGGTGCGCCAGGACGAGCGCCTGGACCACCTCTTCGAGCAGAAGTGCGACTGGATCGCCCAGTACGGGCGGGCCGGCCACCTCGCGGTGGACGCTGGAGACGACCCGGACGATCTCACCCTCACCTACGACGAGCTGGACCGCCGGGCCAACCAGCTGGCCCGCTATCTGCGGCTGCGCGGCTGCGCCGGCGGCGACCGGATCGGGCTGCTCTATGACCGGCCGGCGCACTCCTACGTCGCGGTGCTCGCCGTGCTCAAGATCGGCGCCACCTACGTGCCGCTGGACGTGCGCTACCCGACCGGCCGGCTGGCCTACATCGTCGAGGACGCCCGGGTGCGCACCGTGCTCTCGATGTCGCACGTTGCCGACCAGGTCGAGCAGATCGAGCTGCTGACCGGGGGTGGCGCCGAGCTGGTGTACGTCGACCGGGCCGCGCCGCTGATCGCGGAGATGGACTCCCGGCGGATGCTCGACGCCGAGCGGGGACGGCGGCTCGACTCGCTGGCCTACATCAGCTACGGGTCGGTGTCCGGCCGGCCCGAGGGCGTGGCGATCGACCACCCGAGCATCTGCAACTTCGTCCGGGTCGCCGCCGAGATCTACGGCATCCGCCCGCGCGACCGGGTCTACCAGGGACTGCCGATCGCGCTGGACTTCTCGGTCGAGGAGATCTGGGTGCCGTGGCTGTGCGGCGCGACGCTGGTGCCCAAGCCGGCCGGCCCGGGCCTGCTCGGCCCCGATCTGCACCGGTTCCTCCGGGATCGCCGGGTCACCGCGCTGTGCTGCGTGCCGCCGGTGCTGGCCACCCTCGAGGACGACCTGCCCGACCTGCGGTTCCTGCTGATCTGTGGCAAGCAGTGCCCGCCGGAGCTGATCGAGCGGTGGATGCGGCCGGGCCGGCGCTTCCTCAGCGTCTACGGGCCGACCGAGGCCACGGTCACCGCCACCTGGACCGAGCTGCGCCCCGGGAAGGCGATGACCATCGGGGTGCCGCTGCCGACCTACTGCACGGTCATCCTGGACCCGGGCGACCCCTACCGGGCACTGCCGCACGGCGAGGTCGGCGAGATCGGGATCGCCGGTATCGGGCTGGCCTGCGGCTACCTCAACCACGACGACCTCACCGACGAGGCGTTCATCGCGGACTTCCTGGACATCCCGGCCAACCCGTCCGGGCGGATCTACCGCACCGGCGACCTGGGCCGGGTCAATGCCGACCTGGAGATCGAGTACCACGGCCGGGTCGACGGGCAGGCCGACAACCCCGGCTACCGCCTGGCACTGGCCGACATCGAGTCGCTGCTGCGGATCCAGGCGGCCCCGGCACCGGCCCCACCGGCCCCGGCGTCCGGGCCGGCGTTTCCCGCTCCGGTCGCCACCGCGCCGGCCGCCGCTTCCCGTGCCGCCGTTCCCGGGCCGGGCAATGCGGTGGAGGCGGCGTTCGCCCAGGTGCTGGCCGGGATCACCCGGGTCGAGCGGGTGCCGGTGGACAGCCACTTCTTCGACGACCTGGGCGCGGACTCGCTGGTGATGGCCCAGTTCTGTGCCCGGGTGCGACGCCGGCCGGAGCTGCCGTCGGTGTCGATGAAGGACATCTACCGGTTCCCGACCGTCCGCGGCCTGGCCACCGCGCTGGCCGACGACGAGTCGACGCCGATGGAGCGCAGCCTGCTCGAGGTGCTGGCCGCCCTGGTCGGCTCGCCGGTGGCCGCGGTGTCGCCGGACAACCACTTCTTCGACGACCTGGGCGCGGACTCGCTGGTGATGGCCCAGTTCTGTGCCCGGGTGCGTAGGCGGGTGGACCTGCCGCCGGTCTCGATGCGCGACATCTACGCGCACCCCACGATCCGGGCGCTGTCCAGCGCGCTCGCCGAGGCCGAGACCGAGACGGCCGCGGTGGCAGGGCCCCCTGGGTACCCGACGGGATCGGCCGCCGGGTTCGCGATGGCGCCGGCCGCCGGGTCGGCGCACCCGGCCGCCGGGTTCACCCATCCGCCGGCGATGCCCGGTGCGCCCTACCCCGGCGACGGTCGGGCGCCGGTACCGGACGGGCCGCTGAAGCCGGTCGGTCCGCTCGGACACGCGATGTGCGGGGTGGCGCAGCTGCTGGTCGTCGTCGGGTTCGCCTACCTGGGCGCGCTGGTGCTGGTCTCCGGCCTCGAGTGGATCGTGGCCGGGAGTCCGGGCGGGCCGCGTGCGGTGCTCACCCGCTCGGTGCTGTTCGGCTCGGGGAGCTTCGTCGCGGCCTGTCTGCTGCCGATCCTGGCCAAGTGGCTGCTGATCGGTGAGTGGACGCCGCGCCGAATCCGGATCTGGAGCCTCGACTACCTGCGGTTCTGGCTGGTCAAGGGCATGATCCGGAGCAATCCGCTGGCCCGGTTCGTCGGCTCGCCGATCTACGTGTCCTACCTGCGCGCGCTCGGCGCCCGGATCGGGCCGGGGGCGGCGATCTTCGCGCCCACCGTCCCGGTGTGCACCGACCTGCTCACCGTCGGCGCTGGCACGGTGATCAGCAAGAGCTGCACCTTCGCCGGCTACCGGGCGCATGGCGGCGAGATCCGGACCGGCCCGGTCACCCTGGGCCGGGAGGTGTTCGTCGGCGACGCGACGGTGCTGGACATCGACACCGCGATCGGTGACGGCGGCCAGCTGGGCCACACCTCCGCGCTGCACACCGGCCAGCGGGTGCCGGCCGGTGAGCGCTGGCACGGTTCGCCGGCCCAGCGCACCCACGTCGACTACGCCCGGGTGGCGCCGGCCCGCTGCGGGTGGCTGCGCCGGCTGGCCTACCCGGGGGCGCAGCTGCTCACCGCCGCGCTGGTCCCCGGGTTGATCCTGGGTGCACTGGTGCTGCTCGCGCCCCGGATCTCGAAGGTGGCCGCGCTGCTCGGCCCCGGACCGGCGCACTTCACCACCTGGGTGTTCTACCGCGACGTGCTGGCCGTGTCGTACCTGATATTCCTCGGCGGGCTGGTGGCGAGCATGCTGTTCGTGACGACCGTGCCTCGGTTGCTGCGCCCGCTGGTGCGCCCGGGCAAGGTGTACCCGCTGTACGGGCTCGGTTACTGGGCCCAGCGCACGATCGCCGGTACGACGAACAGCAAGTTCCTGGCGTTCCTCTTCGGTGACAGCTCCTACATCGTCGGCTACCTGCGCGGCATCGGCTACCGGCTCACGCCGGTGGAGCAGACCGGGTCCAACTTCGGCCAGCGGGTGCAGCACGACTCGCCCTACCTGTGCTCGGTCGGCACCGGCACGGTGATCGCCGACGGGCTGACCTTCCTCAACGCCGAATACTCCGCCTCGTCGTTCACGGTCTCGGGTGTCTCGATCGGGGAGCGCAGCTTCCTGGGCAACAACATCGCCTACCCGGCGCAGGCGAAGGTCGGCGGCAACTGTCTGCTCGGCACGAAGGTCATGGTGCCGATCGACGGCCCGGTCCGGGCGAACGTCGGGCTGCTGGGCTCGCCGTGTTTCGAGATCCCCCGCTCGGTCGAGCGCGACACCCGGTTCGACCACCTGGCGACCGGAGACGAGTTCCACCGCCGGCTGGCCGCGAAGAACCGGCACAACGTCGTCACCATGGTGCTGTACCTGCTGGTCCGGTGGGTCCCGTTCGTCGTCGGTGCCCTGCTGGTGGTCGCCGCCGAGGATCTCTACCACGTGATCGGCGCCGCCGCGTTGGCCGCGTCGGGCCTGGTCGGGCTGCTGTTCACCACCTGCTGGTTCGTCCTGGTGGAGCGCGCTGTGCGGGGGCTGCAGACCCGGGCCCCGGACGGCTGCTCGATCTACGACTGCGGCTTCTGGCGGCACGAGCGGTTCTGGAAGGTGCCGGCGGTGGCCTACCAGCAGGCGTTCAACGGCACCCCGCTCAAGCCGGTGATCTGGCGGCTGCTCGGGGTGCGGATCGGCCGGCGGGTGTTCGACGACGGCTGTGGCATCGTCGAAAAGACCTTCGTGACGATCGGCGACGGCTGCACACTGAACGCCGGGTCGATCATCCAGTGCCACTCCCAGGAGGACGGCGCATTCAAGTCCGACCACACTTCGATCGGCTCCGGGTGCACCCTCGGCGTGGGCGTGTTCGTGCACTACGGCGTGACGATCGGCGACCGGGTGGTCCTGGAGGCCGACTCGTTCCTGATGAAGGGCGAGGACGTGCCCTCCGACTCGCGGTGGGCCGGCAACCCGGCCACCGAACTCCGCCAACGCCGCCGCCCGGCCCTAGCAGCCTGACCCGCGAGTCACGCAATCCAGACCCGCGAGTCACGCAATCCATGCAGGGACGACAGACGCATCGGTAACGCGGAGCCCACCGGCAACGGTGATCTGGTGGGGCACCACCGACAGCACAACGACACGACCGAGACAGACGTACACACGACAGCAAAGACGAGAGCAGACGGTGGAGGGAACGACGATGGGAACGCCAACCGAAGCCGGGCGGGAGTTCTGGCGCGGGGTGCTCGGGTCCGGGGGGTCGACGACGATCCCGCGCTGGACGCTGACCCCGGCCGCCGGGGTTGCCGCGCACGAGGAGCCGATCCCGGCCGAGCTGGTGGCCCGGGCGCGACGGCTGGCCGCGCAGCTGGGCATGCCGCCGAGCGCGGTGCTGCTGGCCGCGCACGCCAAGGTACTCGCCGCGCTGTCCGGTGATCTCGATGTGATCGTCGGATACCTCTCCCCGGCGGGTGCCGCGCTGCCCTGCCGGCTGGCCACCGGTGCGCCGACCTGGCGCGAGCTGCTGGCCGGGGTGCACCGCGCCGAGTCGGCGGTGCTGGCCCACCAGGACGCACCCCTCGACGAGCTGCGCCGCGAGCTGGGGGTCACCGGCCCGTCCTACGAGACGGTGATCGACCCGGCCGGCGACGTCGACCCGCCGGACGGGCTGGCTGGCGACGTCGCGCTGTGGCTGTGCTCACACCAGGGCACGGCCGGCCAGCAGGGCGGCGGAGGGCCGGTCCTGCGGCTGCGCTACCGGACCGACGTGCTGGACGCCGACTGCGCCGCCCGGATCGCCGGCTACCACCTGCGCGCGCTCGAGCTGCTCACCGCCGACCCGGACGCCGACCACACCACGCAGAGCCTGCTCTCGGCCGAGGAGCTGCACTTCCAGGTGGAGGGGCTCGCCGGCCCGCGCAAGCCGCTGCCGGACCAGCGCTTCCACGAGCTGTTCGAGCAGCGGGTTCACCGGCACCCGGACGCGGTGGCCGCCGTACACGGCGACACCACCTGGACCTACGCCGAGCTGAACTCCCGGGCCAACCAGCTCGGTCGGGCGCTGCTGGCCCGGGGCCTGACCCGGGAGGGCGTGGTCGCGGTGGTGACCGAGCGCAACCTGGACTGGATGGCCGCCGTCATCGGCATCTTCAAGGCGGGCGGTGCCTACCTGCCGATCGAGCCGCACTTCCCGGCCGAGCGGATCCGCAAGTCGCTGGCCCGCGCGGAGTGCGCCCTGGCGCTGACCGAGCACGGCAGCACCGTCACGCTGGAAGGGGCGCTGTCGGACCTGCCCGGCGTACAGCCGCTGTTCCTGGACGCCGCGTACGCCGAGGGGCACCCGGACGGTGACCTGGGCATCGAGGTCGGGCCCGACCAGCTGGCCTACATCTACTTCACCTCCGGCTCCACCGGTGAGCCCAAGGGCGCGATGTGCGAGCAGGACGGGATGCTCAACCACCTCTATGCCAAGCTCGAGGACATGGGCTTCGGCGAGGGCGAGGTACTCGCCCAGACCGCCCCGCAGTGCTTCGACATCTCCCTGTGGCAGCTGGTGGCCGCGCTGCTGATGGGCGGGCGGACGCTGCTGGTCGAGCAGGAGGTGATCCTGGACGTCGCGCGGTTCGTCGACAAGATCGTCGAGCAGCGGGTCAACCTGGCCCAGCTGGTGCCGTCCTACCTCGAGGTGGTTGTCTCCTACCTGGAGGCCAACCCGAGGGCGCTGCCCGACCTGCACTGCGTGTCCACCACCGGTGAGGCGTTGAAGAAGGAGCTCACCCAGCGCTGGTTCGGCGTCCAGCCGGGTATCCGGATCGGCAACGCCTACGGCCTGACCGAGACCTCCGACGACGTCAACCACGAGGTGATGGACCGGGTCACCCACCACGACCGGGTGCCGCTGGGACCGGCGGTGCGCAACGTGCACATGTACGTGGTCGACGAGCACCTCGCGCCGGTGCCGCTGGGCGCGCCGGGGGAGATCGTGTTCTCCGGGGTCTGCGTCGGGCGCGGCTACGTCAACGACCCCGAGCGCACCGCCGCGGCCTTCCTGGACGACCCGGTGCGCCCCGGCGAGCGGCTCTACCGCAGCGGTGACCACGGCCGTTGGTTGCCGGAGGGCAAACTGGAGTTCCTCGGTCGCCGCGACACCCAGGTCAAGATCCGCGGCTTCCGGATCGAGATCGGCGAGATCGACAACGTGCTGTTGCGGGTGCCCGGGGTGCGCGACGGCGCGGTGGTGGTCGCCGAGCGGGATGCCGGCAAGCAGCTGGTCGCGTTCTACACCGGCCAGCAGGCGATCGAGGTCGACGTGCTGCGCGAGCGGCTGGGGGCGGCGCTGCCG
>JAJCYC010000303.1 GCA_029263115.1 Pseudonocardia sp.
GCAGCGTCTCCTCACAGAACCGGGCCACCTCGTCGAACAAATCACCCTGATGATCAGCACGCCCCAGCGTCACCCACCGATCCTCCCGCATCAGGCCGCCGGACCGGGCGACCGCCACGCGAAAGACACCAGCCACCTAGCCCCCTGCCGACGCCCGGACGACGACCGCGACGACGACCGCCGGCTCAATCTCGAGGCCCGGTCGCGCAGGACGGTTCCCATCGACCCGCACCCGGCGCCCCCGCCGCCGAACTCGTCGAGGTCGTCGAGTGGGGCGACGCCGGAAACCGGGTGGGCAGGCTCGCCGAGAGCGAGGAGCCCCGGAGGGTGGCTCCGGGGCTCCTCGTGCGTGCTGCCCTGCTTACCTGGTGGTGTTCGCGCGGGGCATGGCCGGCGCGGTCCGGTTCGCGGCCTTGCGGCTCAGGCTCCGGGCCTCGCGTGCGGCCTCGTCGCCGGCCTCACGGATCCCTCCGACGACATCGTCGCTGGTGTCGCTGACGTTCGCCGCGACTTCCTGGGCCGCTTTCTGGGTCCGCCGAGCGGTCTTCTCGCCGATCGAGCGGGTCTGTAGGCTGACCCGCCCGAGGATGTCCTCGCCGACGTCGTGGGCCTGATCGACGAAGGTGTCGACCTGCTTCTCGACCCGCTTGTTGGCGTCCTTCGCGCTGCGCAGGGCCCGGTCGACGCTCGGCTGGGTCTTGATCCGGTCGACGGTCACCTCGCCACGCTTGGCCGACTCGTCGTAGGTCTCGCGGACCCGCTCGGCGACCTTGTCGGCCCGCTTGCGCAGTTCCTCACGGGACAGGCGCTCGGGCAGTTCGCGCAGCTTGGCCAGCGCGAAGTCGTTTGCCCCGATCCACGCAAGGACCGGCGTCCGCACGACGTCGTACTGGGCGGACACGAACTTGTTGGCCTCGGAACGCGCCTTACGAACGTCCGCGGAGGTCGGCAGTGTAATAGCCATGCTGATCACCTCTGTGTGTCGGTGGTCCCGCGACAGCTTCGCCTCACTCGTCGCGGTCGAGCCGGACACCGATCCGGCTCGACCAGCTCTCGTTCACTGGCACCTCCGACGGTAGGCGGCCCTGCTAGCTGTAGCAAGCGCAGGTGGGGTGCCCCCTGCCACATTTTTGAGCAGCTCGGCAACCGGTCAGCGCACACGGCGGAAGCCAGGCTCCGAGCCTGACCAGAGATCGGTGGCTAAAGTAATCCGAACTGTCCTCACCCGGTGCCCGCCGGCATCGCCTCAAGGCTACGGAGAAGTCCATGTCGATGAATATTCGCCACGCGTTCTTCCTTATCTGCGGGGCGGTCGCGCTAGTGGTGACGTGGCCACACGCATTCCAGTGGATGGCCGCAGGCGGCAACATCCTCAATCCGATTCAGTTCTTCGGTGACGCGATCGCCGCAGGCGGCACGGCAGCGTTTCTGAGCCTCGACATGGCCGTCGCCTGGCTCGTCTACATGGTGTGGGTGGTGTTCGATGCCAAGCGCATCGGCCTGGGCTACAAGTGGGGTGCGTTCTTCGTCGCGCTGTCCTACATCGGCGTCTCGATGGCGTTCCCGGTCTATCTGGTCACCCGCGAGCGCTACCTGAGTAAGCACCGCAGCGCGGCCGAGCCGGTGGCGCACACGGTCTGACCCGGCTCACTGCACCCAGGTCTGATCTGGCGACCGGGTCGGACGCATGACCAGCGCGTTCGTACCACCGGACGATCCACTGGTTGCTCCGACAGATTGGCTTTGGTAACGGGCCGATCAACTTTGCCGAGGCCCTGGGTCGCGGGCGAAGCGGCGCATCGCGGCGCTGAACGCGTCGGTGACCTTCCCCAGTGGTGCGGTCGAGGCGATCGGCAACCCGAGCTGGCGCTGGATATAGCCCAGCAGCCCACCAGCGTGCTGGAGCTGCGGCACGTACACGTTGCGGTACATCCGGTCGATGCACTCGATCTCGAGCACCACGTGATCGGTCAGGACATCGGCGAGACAGCGCGCTACGGTCATCGCTGGGCTCCGGTCGGACGGGCGGCCAGCAGACCAACCAACCGCTCCGAGCGGTTCATACACCGGACCGGCACGGCGGTCACGGTCTCCGCGCCGACCGGAGCCCGCCCACCTGGCCGGACCACGACATGGCTCGTCGGGCTGGGGCGAAGCCCCGTTAGTACTCCAGCCGTAGATCGTTATGTTCGCGTGCACGCCGCTTCCTGGCGGCGGTAGTGGCTGGTCCGGGCGCGGTGCTGGTGGCGTCGTCGCCAGAGCGACCAGGCCTGCGGACAGGCCACGGCCCGGCCGGGTTCGATGACGAGGGTCGTCAACAAGCGTCGGGTCTCGTTGCAGGTCAACGCGATCAGCCCGACGGCTGCGGGCCGGTCGGCATGCTCGTGGGCGGCGATCACGGCAAGCAGGGCGTGCGCGAGCAGTGTCCAGCGCCGCCTGGAGGCCCAACGGCGAACCTGGTGCTCATCGAGCCCGGCCAGGCCCTTATTGGCCTGGAACGACTCCTCCACCGTCCAGCGCCGTCCAGCGACGCGGACCAGCTCGCGCAGCGGGATGACGTGCGGGGAGTAGCAGCGGTAGAACGCCAGCTCACCGGTATCGCGGTGGCGGCGCACCAGCAGCCACCAGCACTGCCGGTCGACCGGATCGTCGTCAGCGCCTGTGGGGTCGGGCTGGGTGATCAGCGCCCAGTAGTAGCGCTGCCCCTTCGCCCCCGGCCCCGGCGGAGAGCCGCTGCCACGCCCGCCGCGGGAGGCCGGCGGTGAGTTCGTCGGCACGCAGCAGACCCGCGGCGGTCGGGATCCGGCGGTCGCAGCCGATGGCCAGCACGTAGCCGGTCCGGCGGGTCTCCAGCTCGGCACGCAGTGCGGGGTCGGCGCCGTAGACCTCGTCCCCGGCCACCCACCGGGCCGGGCGCCGGCGTTGAGCGCACGCACGACCATTCCCGTGGCCAGGGTCGGCTTGGTCGCGAACTCGATGTCGGCGGGCACCCCGGCGACCACGCAGCGCTGATCGTCGCTGGTCCAGGACCTGGGCAGGTAGAGCTCGCGGTCGATCATCGCGTGGCCGCGGGCGTCGGCGTAGGTCAGGTAGACCGCGACCTGTGCGTTCTCGATCCGCCCGGCGGTGCCGGTGTACTGGCGCTGTACCCCGACCGTGCACACGCCCTTCTTCAGATCGCCGGTCTCGTCGACCACCAGCACCGCGTCAGCATCGCCGAGGTTCGTGGTGACGTAGTCGCGCAGGTCATCACGCACCCCGTCGGTGTCCCACACCGCCCGGTTGAGCAAGTGCTGCATGCCGTGCGGATCGCAGTCGCCAGCGTGCTCGGCGATGGTCCAGCAGTTCTTCCGGGGCCGGTCCGCGAGCATCCCGAGCAGGAACCCGCGGGTCCGGCCTCGGGTCTCGAACCGCGCGAACCGCCCGGCCATCCGTTCGAGGAGCTTGTCGGTCCGGTAATGGCGGCCACGACCACAGGGACGCCTTCAAGCGCCGACCGCCGCCCGCCGCGCTGGTCGATGCGCTGTAAGTACCACAGCTAGTCCTATCTAGCTGAGGTACAAGTCCTGTACGTCGTTTGAGAGAAAACCTATATCACTGACTAAAAACTTCTTGCGCTCTGCTTCGGAGTAGACGTATCCTCAGGCCGACCGCGTACGACGCGGAGCTGCATCGCTAACCGAACACGATGGAGGAGGAGCAAGCGCGATGCTGATGCGGACTGACCCGTTCCGGGAGCTCGACCGTCTCACCCAGCAGATCTTCGGCACCAACGGCACCACGACACGTCCCGCCGTCATGCCGATGGACGCATATCGGGAGGGCGAGGAGTTTGTGGTGCACTTCGACATTCCCGGTGTTGACCCGTCCTCGATCGATCTGGACGTCGAGCGAAACGTACTGACCGTCCGCGCCGAGCGCACCCTGCCCGTCATCGACGGTGTCGAGTACCAGGTGGCCGAGCGTCCTCGTGGGGCGTTCTCCCGGCAGCTGTTCCTCGGCGACACCTTGGACGTCGAGCACATCGGCGCCAGCTACGACGCCGGCGTGTTGACCCTGCGAGTGCTGATCGCTGAGCAGGCTAAGCCGCGCAAGATCGCTATCGGTGCCACCGGCGAACGTACCTCGATCGAGAAGTAGCACCGTCTGATCAACCCAGGGGAACGTCAAAGTCTGTGATCTTCGCGTGAGGTGCTGAAAACCTGCACCGAGGCGCCCGTGTCGTAGCCGGGTCGGTGGCCTCTGACCTGTGACGATGCGGGTTCTCACACCATGCAGATCACAGAGACAGAG
>JAJCYC010000304.1 GCA_029263115.1 Pseudonocardia sp.
AGTGCACCGGAGAGGTCTCGCCCATGGTGTAGGCGTACTTGGCGATGTCGGTGGCGCTGACGTCGAAGTACGACGGTGGGTAGACCTTGCCGATCCACTCCCGGGCCTCCGGGGTGATGATCTGGTCGGGATCGGTCCCGGTACTCATCGCGGCTCCCAGACCGGCAGGGTGACCCCCGGGGCCACCGATTCGTAGACGACCGTCAGCGGCTGGTCGATGCTCAGCTGATCGGGGTGGACGCCGCGCACCCGGCCCAGCATCCGGACCGGCGCGTCATCGAGCTCCACAGCGGCCAGCGCGAACGGGAGCGCGGGCTTGTAGTACTCGATGGTGGTGTGGTGCACCGTGGTCCAGGTGAACAAGGTGCCGGTCCCGGCCACCCGTCGCCAGCCCAGGTCGGAGAGCCCGCACGTCCCGCAGCCCGCCCTCGGCGGCCACTGCGGCGCGGCACAGGATCCGCACTCCTGGACCACCAGCTCACCGCGCGCCACCGCCTCCCAGTAACCGGCCAGCATCTGGTCGGCGGGGTCGGGCAGTGGCGGAGCGGTCGTCAGCTCCGTTGCTGTACTCATCCCAGTCTTCCTTCCTGCTCGGTCAGACCGTCAACACGGCCAGTGCGCCGTCGCCCATGTCGCCCCAGCCGGTCACCGCGACAACCTCCGCGTCGGGAACCTGGCGCCGGCCGGCGTCGCCGCGCAGCTGGGTGACCGCCTCGACCACGTGGTTCATCCCGGCGATGTGGCCCTCGGAGAGCAGCCCGCCGTGCGGGTTCACCGGCAGCCGCCCGCCCAGCGCGATCCCGCCGTCGGCGACCAGATCCCCGCCACCGCCCCTCGGGCAGAAGCCGGCCTCCTCCAGTTGCTGGATCACCTCGAAGGTGAAGCAGTCGTAGATCATCGCCGCGTCCACGTCGGACGGCGTCACCCCGGCCATCCCGAACGCCCGCGGCGCGGCCTTGGTCAACCCGGTGTTGAAGATGTCCCGCCGGTTGACGATGTCGTCCGCGGAGTCGGCATGACCCTCGGCCATCCCGGCCAGATGCACCGGCCGGTGCGGGCCGTCCTTGGCCCGGTCCGCACTGGTGATCAGCACCGCGCCGGCGCCGTCGGTCTCCAGGCAGCAGTCGTAGAGCCAGTACGGGTCGGCGATCGGCCGTCCCGACATGTACTGCTCCATGGTCATCGGGCGGCCGTACATCTGGGCGTGCTCGTTGAGCTGGGCATGCGCCCGCATGGTCAGGGCGACCTCTGCCAGGTGCGCACGGGTGGTGCCGAACTCGTGCATGTGCCGGCGGCAGATCAGCGAATACCACTGCGCGGGGCTGTTCATGCCCTGCGGGTTCTCCAGGTTGCGGCGGTAGCGCTGACCGGGCAGCAGGGTCGCGACGCGTTGCTCCACCCGGGAGGACGAGCGGCCGTTGCGGGCCACGAAACAGAGCACGTAGTCGGCCTGGCCGGCTGTCACGGCCATCGCCGCCAGCCGCAGCCCCGCGACGCTGCTGGCGCCACCGAGATGCGGCACGCCGCTGAACCGGACGTCCGGCAGCCCGAGGCCGGCCATCAGGTCCTCGGCGGTCGGGCCGTGCGGGAAGGGCACGATGCCGTCGATCACGGTCGGGTCCACCCCGGCGTCGAGGCAGGCCGCAGTGGCCACCTCGATGGCCAGCCGTTCGGCCGAGCGTCCACTGTCGCGGGAGAACTCGGTCAACGCGGCACCGGCGATGCAGGCCCGCAGGGGGGTGCTCACGGAGCCACCCGCTCGGGTGCGCCGAGGACCGCAATGAGCGACCGCACGGTCTCCTCCGCCTCGCGGACGAGGTTCTCCACGACCTCTTCGGCGCCGAGGATGTCGTGGATCAGCCCGGTGCTCTGCCCCATCGGCAGCGGGCAGTCCAGCACGTCACCTTCGACCAGGCTGCGCTGCACGTAGTTCATCTTGTTCATCTCGATGGCCTGTTGGGGGAACGGCTTGATCTCGCGGTCGGACCAGTAGGCGGTGAAGTTGTTCGTGGCCAGCCGGCAGGTCTTGCCCGACAACGCCCGGCTGATCACGGTCTGGTCCTCGGTCCGGTCCATGATCTCCTTGTGGATGGCCGGGTGCACCTGGGCCTCCCTGGTGGCCATGAAGCGGGTGCCGACCCACACCCCGGCGGCTCCGAGGGCCAGCGCCGAGGCGACCCCCTGGCCGGTGGCGATCCCTCCGCTGGCCACCACGGGTATGTCGACGGCCCGCCGGACCGCCGGCACCAGCGCGGACAACGCGACGGCGCCGGTGTGCCCGCCGGCCTCGGTCCCGGTGGCGATCACCGCGTCGGCGCCGCGCTCCTGGGCCCGCACCGCGTGCCGTGCGGTGCCCACCAGGGTCATCACCTTGATGCCGAGTTCATGGGCCTCGTCGGCCCGGCCCGGCTGGAGCTTCATCGCATAGACGATCAGCGCGACGCGTCGGTCGTAGGCGATGTTGAGCATGGTGTTGCGAAGCTTCGGGTCGACCGCGTGGTAGGGGGCGTCGGGCGCCGGCCCGGCCGAATCGTCGATGTCGGGGAACAGGAAGTCCACCCCGAACGGCCCGTCGGTCAGCGACTGGGCGAGTGCGATCTCCTCGTCGAACTGTTCCGGGCTCATCCGCGACGCGCCGATGCAGCCGATGCCGCCGGCGTTGGTCACGGCGGCGGCCAGCCGACCGCCGGCCACCTGCCCCATGCCGGCCTGCATGATCGGGTAGCGCACGCCGAACAGCTCTGTCAGCGGCGTGTTCCAGGTCATGGTCACTCCTTTCCCGGGACGGACGGCCCGGTTGGGCTGTGTGCTGAGGTGCGGGAGCACTGTGGGGGGGTGCACTGTTGGGGGGTACGGAGACGGAGCCCGTCGAGGGTGACCGCCAGGATCGTCTCCGCCGCCTCGGCAGGTTCGGTCGCGGCGTCGGGTCGGACCCACTTGTGCATCCAGTTCAGCGACCCCAGCAGGGTGGAGGCCACCAGCCGGGGCTCGACGTCGGCGCGGAAGACGCCCTGGCCGATGCCGTCGGTGACGAGCAGTTCTACCAGCGTCTGGTAGCGGCGGCTGAGCTGGCGGATGGAATCGGCCGGGGCCTCGGCGCCGAAGCGCTCCTGGAGGTACACCGACAGGTTGGGAAAGTGTCGGATCAGCGTGGCTACGTGCATGCGGACGAACTCATCGAGCCGTTGGTCGGCGGGGGCCTGGGTGGCCACGATCTGCTCCAGGGAGTCGACCATTTCCTGGACCGGCTCGCGGACCACCTCGTAGAGCAGCTCCGATTTGCTGCGGACGTGGTGGTAGAGGCTGCCCTTGAGGATCCCGAGCTCGCCGGCGATGTCCTCGACGGTGGCCTCGGCGTAGCCCTTGCGGGCGAACACCAGGGCGGCCGCCGCCACGACGTCGGCATGGCTGCGTCGGGTCCTGGTTCCGACGGCCCGGCGCGAGGCCCCGGCAGCGGTCATCGGCCGGTGAACTTCGGCGGTCGCTGTTCGAGGAAGGACAGGGCACCCTCCTTGGCGTCCGCGCTGGAGAGCACCTCGACCACGGCGTCCTGCTCGCTGGCCATCAGCGCGCTGCGCTGCGCGGCGTAGGTCCGCTTGATCGCCGAGACGGTCAACGGTGCGTTGGCCGCGATCGTGCCGGCCAGTTCGAGGCAGCGTGGCATCAGCCGCTCGGGTTCGACGACCTCGCCCAGGATGCCCAACCGCAGTGCCTCATCGGCGTGGAAGCGGCGCGCGGTGAACAGCAGCTCGGTGGCCGCCGGTAGGCCGATCTCCCTGGTCAGCGCGTTCACCTGGCCGAAAGGGTAGAGCCCGAGCCGGGCCGCCTGGGTGCTGAACGACGCGGTGTCGGCGGCGACGCGGAGGTCGCAGGCCAGCAGCAGCGACAACCCGCCACCGACCGCTACGCCGTTGGCCGCCGCGATCACCGGCTTGCTGATCCGGGCCGGGCCTAGCAGGGCCTGCTGCAGCAGCGAGATGACCTCGCTGACCTCGCCCAGCTCCCGTAGGTCACCGCCGGCGCAGAAGGCCGTGCCGCTGCCGGTGATCACCGCGACCCGGGCTTCCGGGTCGTTGTCGAGGTCGGTCCAGGCCTGGGCCAGCTCCCGCGCGGTCGCCGGGTCGATTGCGTTGCGCGCGTCGGGACGGTTGAGCCGGATCGTCCAGATCGCACCCGCCCGGTCGATCTCGAGGAAGTCAGACATGTGTGCGATTGCCCTTCGTTGCGCCAGGCCCGACGGTCGGGGCGGTGACTGCTGAGGCAGTCTGGTCGATGTACAAGCTGATCGGGACCGGCCGGTGCGCCCGCCATCCGGTCGGGTGACGGGTGCACCGGGTCGGCCACGCGGGTGTCAGGACTTGAGCAGCTCCTTGGAGTAGTCCTCCTCGATGCTGCGTTCGCGGGCACCGATCTTGAACGCCTCGAACACCGGCAGGTGGTCGTCGAAGTCGTGCACGCCGTTCTGCTCCAGCACCCACTTGACCTTCTTCACCGCAGGCCGGGCGGCCTCCCACATCTCGTCGGTGCTCTCACCGGTCATCACCGTCATGGCCCGGTCGATCAGCCGCTGGTGGGTCTGGGCGAAGTGCTTCGGCGCCTTGTCGGCCGGCCGGAGCCAGAAGTTCGACTCGTCCCGGGTGAGCAGCTGGGGCAACGAGAGCATGCCCATCGCGTAGAGAATCCCGTCGCTGGCCAGCTTCGCCAGCCACCGCCGGGCGTCCAGGTCGAGCGGCGGCTTGTTCTTGTCGCGCATCCGCTTCTCGAACAGCAGCCGGCCGTAGGCGACGTGCCTGCGCTCGTCGACATCGACGTTCTTGTAGCCCTCCCGCATCGCGTCCCACTGGATGTTGTGGGCCACCCGGTCGAACATGATCATGCCGACGATCTCCGGGGCGAAGATGCTGACCTGCAGCAGCCACGGGTTGTCGTCCAGCACGACCTTCTCGGTGTAGGTGGGCCACATCTGGGACTGCTTCCACTCCACCCAGCGCAGGTTC
>JAJCYC010000305.1 GCA_029263115.1 Pseudonocardia sp.
ACGTGCACGTTGACCAGCCGGGTGTCCGCGGCGTGCCGGTAGCCCCACACCTGTTCGAGCAGCACCTCCCGAGTGAACACCTGACGCGGCTTGCGGGCCAGTGCCACCAGCAGGTCGAATTCCAGGGGGGTCAACGAGACCTGGGCCCCGTCGCGCAGCACCTGGTGCGCCGGCACGTCGATGCTGATCTCGCCGATGGACAGCATCTCGGCGGGCTCGGTCTCGGTGCGCCGCAGCCGGGTGCGGATCCGGGCCACCAGCTCCTTGGGCTTGAACGGCTTGATCACGTAGTCGTCGGCGCCGGACTCCAGACCCAGCACCACGTCCACGGTGTCGCTCTTGGCGGTGAGCATGATGATCGGGACACCGGACTCGGCCCGGATGGCCCGGCAGACGTCGATGCCGTTCATCCCGGGGAGCATCAGGTCGAGCAGGACCACGTCCGGGCGCAGCTCGCGCACGGCGGGCAGCGCGCGGGGGCCTTCGGACACCACCGCGGTGTCGAAGCCCTCCCCCCGCAGCACGATCGACAACATCTCGGACAGGGCCGGGTCGTCGTCGACCACGAGTATCCGCGACTTCATAGCCGCTATGGTGTCATCCTCCGCCGAGCGGCACTGCAGCGCGTCGAGCGGGGATACCCTGGCCCGATGGGTATTCAAAGGCTCAACCATGCGGTGCTCTTCGTGCGCGACGTGGACCGCTGCACCCGATTCTACCGCGAGGTGCTGGGCTTCCGCGAGGTGCACCGGTTGCCCGGCGCGGCGTTCCTACGGGCCGCCGAGTCGCACAACGACCACGACCTCGGGCTGTTCCAGGTGGGCCCGGACGCCGGCGACTCCCCGGCCGGGCGCGGCACGGTGGGGCTCTACCACCTGGCCTGGGCGGTGTCGACGCTGTCCGACCTGGCCGAGCACGAGCGGCGGCTGCGTGCGGTCGGGGCCCTGGTCGGGGCCTCCGACCACGTGACCACGAAGGCCCTGTACGCGAAGGACCCGGACGGCCTGGAGTTCGAGGTGTCCTGGCTGGTGCCGCTGGACCGGGTCACCGAGGCGATGCGCGCCGCGGTGACGACCCGCCCGCTTGACCTGGACGCGGAGATCCGCCGCTGGGGCGCGGACCTGGTGGGCATGGCCTGAGCGGATTCAGGCACCCGCCGCCGGGGACCAGCCGGGCGGCCCGAACAGGTAGCCCGCGCGGTCGCGCCACCGGCGGGTCCGTCGCACGTCACGGTCGATCGCGGCGTACTCGCCGAACTGCAGCCGCAGCGGGTTGTAGGTGTTCACCGGGTAGGTCAGCCCGTAGCGGGGGCGCTGCCGCTCGGCGGCGAAGGTGCCGAACATCCGGTCCCAGAGGATCAGGATCCCGGCGTAGTTCCTGTCCAGGTACTCCGGGTCGCTGCCGTGGTGCACCCGGTGGTGCGACGGGGTGTTGAACACGAACTCGTCCACCGCGAGGTGCCCGCGCCGGGGCGGTTCGTCCTCGGTGAACCGCAGAGCCAGCAGCTCCAACCCGATGAACAGCAGGAACACCGGCAGCGCGTAGCCGACCGGGTCGCGCAACTGCTCGCTCAGGACCTCCGGCACGCCCGCCTCCCCGCCCGTTCCGACGCCGTGGTGACCGGTCGGTAACTTACCGGCTGACGAGCTCACCGACCACTGTCGCGATGCCGGCACCGACCCCGCCGGTACCGTCGAGCACCCGCCACGAGCTCAGCCAGTCGCGCGCGGCGAGCTGCTCGTACACGGCGGCGCAGCGCGCCTGCAGGCCGCCGTCGGACTCGAAGCTGTCCCGGGCCCGGGAGGCGTCCGCGGCCTCCCGACCCGCAGCCCGGGCCGCGGCCACCTCGCCCGGCACCCGCAGCAGCAACTGGACGTCCGGCGCCGGGACACCGAAGCGGACGAGCTCCAGCTCGTGCACCCAGCCGACGAACTCCCCGGCGGCGTCCTGGCCCAACCTCGCCGCCCCGTAGGCCGCGTTCGACGCCACGTACCGGTCCACCAGCACCACGTCGTAGGCGCTCGTGGCGGCCCGCAACTCCTCGGCGGCACCGCGCCGGTCCAGGGCGAACAGCACCGCCATCCCGTGCACCGAGTCGCCGAGGTCCCCGAGCCGACCGTGCAACGCATCTGCCACCAGCGCGGCGTGCACGTCGGCGTCGTAGCGCGGGAAGGCGAAGCGGGCGGTGCGCGCGCCGCCCTGCTCGAGCGCGCGGACCAGCCCATCGGTCAGCGTCCGCTTTCCCGCCCCGTCCAGCCCCTCGATCACCACGATCCGTCCCACCTGCGGAACGGTAGCCGCTGTGCCGCCGCTACCGGACCGGAGCCCATCGCCGCCGGGGAAGCGGCGCTTGCCCCCCTGCCCTCTCGCCTCTCCTCCCGCCGACTACCCGCGTCCGACACACAAGGCGCGTGCGGTGCATGCATTTCGTGTGCCAGCTCGTGCAGCGCTCCGGGACCCGCCGGCCCGCGGCGGACGGGACCGGCTCCGTTCCGCGCGTCGAATGTCCGCCACCTGTGGACAACCCACTCGGGCCCCACCGCCTTGGACAACCGCCGACGGTTGTCGGGGCAGTGCCTCAGGATCGACGTCATGCCCCACCTGCAGATCCGCGACCTCGAGCACGAGACGATCGCCGTGCTGCGCTCGCGCGCCGCGGCCGAGTACCTGACGATGTCGCAGTTCCTCCGCCGGGAACTCCGGCGCCTGGCCGGCACCGCCACCGCTGCTCAACTGCTGGCCAAGGCGGACGACCGGCGGCAACGGTTGGACGGCGGCGTCGACCGGGCCGCGTTCACCGCCGTACTGGAGGAGCCGTGATCCACTACGTGCTCGACGCGTCCGCCCTCATCGACCTGCTGACCGTAGCCGAGCCGAACGGCTGGTTGCGCCGCGCCGTGGGCCGGCACGGGTGCGCGGCGCCGGCGTGCATCGACCTCGACGCCGAGCCTGCTGGGGCGCCTGGTCGACGCCGGCGCGCTGGACCTGACCTTGATGACCAGCGACGCGCGGCTGGAGTCCGTGCCCGGCCACCGGGCCCGGGTCCACCTGGTCAGCGGTCGGGGGTGACCGGCCCGGCCGCCGATAGAACCTGCGGCCAGGTCGCGGCGAAGCCGGGGTGCAGCGAAAGGTCGGT
Organism: Pseudonocardia sp.; assembly: GCA_029263115.1. Lineage (GTDB taxonomy): Bacteria > Actinomycetota > Actinomycetes > Mycobacteriales > Pseudonocardiaceae > Pseudonocardia. Next base: position 3,137 of record JAJCYC010000305.1, read on the forward strand.
CAACGTGCGCTCGCGCACCCACCGCACCGCGGTGCTCTCCGCGCACACCTCGGTCACCTCGAACATCGTCGATGAGGAGGCGAACACGGTGGTGTACGACCAACCGCCGTGGTCGTCCACGAAGGCACCGGTCACCCCGAACGCGTCGGCGGGCAGCCCGGCCTCCTCACCGGCCTCCCGACGGGCCGCCTGCTCGGCCGTCTCCCCCGGTGCGCGGGCGCCACCGAGCAGCCCCCAGGTGTCGCCGTGGTGGCTCCACGCGGCGCGGTGCTGCATGAGCAGCCAGGTCACCCCGGCGCCGTCGACGTGGCGCAGCAGCAGCCCGGCCGCGCCGTGCAGCCCCCAGTGCCGGTGTCCGCCGTCGCAGACCACCCAACCGTCACCGGGACGCAGCACGGCGCGACCCCGCTTGCCGAGAAATGAGCCGCCGGTCAGTAGCGATAGTGCTCCGGCTTGAACGGACCCTCGACGTCGACCCCGATGTACTCGGCCTGTTCCTTGGTGAGCTCGGTCAGCTCACCGCCGAGGGCCTCGACGTGGATCTTCGCGACCTTCTCGTCGAGCGCCTTGGGCAGCCGGTAGACGTCGACGTTGTACTCCTCGCGCTTGGTGAACAGCTCGATCTGCGCGATCACCTGGTTGGAGAAGCTGTTGGACATCACGAACGACGGGTGCCCGGTGGCGTTGCCCAGGTTCAGCAGCCGCCCCTCGGACAGCACGATGATCGAGTGGCCGTCCGGGAACACCCATTCGTCGACCTGCGGCTTGATGGTGATCCGCCGGATCCCGGGGTAGCGGGCCAGCCCGGCCATGTCGATCTCGTTGTCGAAGTGGCCGACGTTGCCGACGATCGCCTGGTGCTTGGTGCGCGACATCAGCTCGGCGGTGACGATGTCCTTGTTGCCGGTGGTGGTGATCAGCAGGTCGGCGGTGCCGATCACGTCCTCTAGCCGGGCCACCTGGTAGCCCTGCAGCAGCGCCTGCAGCGCGCAGATCGGGTCGACCTCGGTGACGATCACCCGGGCGCCCTGGGCACGCAGCGACTCCGCGCTGCCCTTGCCCACGTCACCGAAGCCGCAGACCACGGCGACCTTGCCGCCGATCAGCACATCGGTGGCCCGGTTGATGCCGTCCACCAGCGAGTGCCGGATACCGTAGACGTTGTCGAACTTGCTCTTGGTCACCGAGTCGTTGACGTTGATCGCCGGGAACAGCAGCTCGCCGCGCTCGGCGAACTGGTAGAGCCGGTGCACCCCGGTGGTGGTCTCCTCGGTGACGCCCTGGATCTCAGCGGCCGCCCTGGTCCAGCGCTGCCCATCGGCGGCCAGCGAGGCACGCAGGGTGTCCAGGATCACCCGGTACTCGTCGGAGTCGTCGTCCTCCGCGTTCGGCACCACCCCGGTCGCCTCGTACTGCACGCCCTTGTGCACGAGCAGTGTGGCGTCACCACCGTCGTCGAGGATCATGTTCGGGCCCTGGGGACCGTCCGGGCCGGGCCAGGTGAGCATCTGCTCGGTGCACCACCAGTACTCCTCCAGCGACTCGCCCTTCCAGGCGAAGCACGGCACCCCCTGCGGCTCCTCGACGGTGCCGTGCGGGCCGACCACCACCGCCGCGGCCGCGTGGTCCTGGGTGGAGAAGATGTTGCAGGACGCCCACCGGACGTCGGCGCCGAGGCTGACCAGGGTCTCGATCAGCACCGCGGTCTGCACGGTCATGTGCAACGAACCGGAGACCCGCGCGCCGTGCAACGGCCGAGCCTCGGCGTACTCCCGGCGCAGTGACATCAGGCCCGGCATCTCATGCTCGGCCAACCGGATCTCCCGGCGGCCGAAGTCGGCCAGGTCGAGATCGGCGACCGCGAAGTCGATTCCGTTGCGGGTCTGCAGCCGGGTCGTTGCACCGGAGTGGTCGGTGACGGTGTGGTCGGTGACGGTCATGAGCGGGTAACGCCTCCTCGGCGACGATGGGACATTGTCGGAGGCGCCCTTGCACCATCTGCCTGGCAGCCGAGCGTGGCGGACCTCGTACTCGGCCCGTCGCAGCGCCCCTCGACCCCAGTTCGCCGATCAGCCTACCCCGAGAGGTGCCCGCCCGCGGCGCGTCAATGGCACCCTGGGAGGGACGCCACCCCCGAAGGACCCGGAGGATCCGCCTTATCGCCGCGCCCACCGCGACCCGATCCGTCCCGATCTCCCGGCCGCTGCGCGCCCTGGCCGCCGCCGCGCGCGAGGCCCGCCGTTGGCCGAGCCTGCTCACCGTCGCGCTGTGCCTGGTCGTCGGCATCCCCGCGACGATCTCACTGACCCCCGACCAGGAACTGGTCAGCCTCGGCCAGCCGCTGTCGGTCGGGGCCCGCGCGCCGGACCTCAGCCTGTCCGGGCCGGCCCAGCTGGTGCAGGTCGGCAACACCGAGCTGGACATCCCGAAGCTGCGGGTGTGGGGTCCGCTGCGGCCCCGGCTGACCCTCGGCCCGGTGCAGCGGACGCCCGAGGCCGCGCAGGCACTCGCCCCGGGCACCTCCCGCCAGGCGACCGCGGACGCGGCCGGCGCCCTGGTCACCGGCTTCGCCCGCTGGTACGGGTGGGCGGCACTGTGCCTGCTGGTGATCACGGTGGCGATCTGCGCGGGGGTCGGCTACTCCCGGGTGCTGCTGGTGTTGCGCCGCCAGCACCGGCGGGCCACCGCCGGCGCCGAGCAGCTCACCGCCACCGAGGTCTGGCAGCACAGCGTGGGGGCGCTGCGGCGCACCGCCGGACTGGCCCTGTTGGCCGCCGCACTGGCCTGGTCGGCCTGCGGCGGCCTGGCCTACCAGGGTGCGATGCAGGGCCTGCGCACGGTGGGCTCACTGTCCGACCTGGTGGGCACCTACCGGGTCTCCCCCTCTCCGGTGGGACCGCCGGTGTTCGGCTACTCCGGCGCGGTGATCGGGGACTCCCGGGCCACCCTGGTCGGTGGACCTCCGGTGGCCGAGCCGTCGCCCACGGACCTGTCCTGCGGGCGCAGCGGCGACTCGCTGGCCGCCGAGCTGGAGCGGCTGCTGGCCGCCCGGGTACTGAACCTGGCCTGTCCCAGCGCCACCGTGGCGGCCGGGTTGCGCGGGCCCCAGCAACGCGGCGACCAGCAGCTCCCGCCGCAGCTCGGGCTGCTCAAGCAGGCCCGCGACCTCGACTTCGTGGCAGTGGTGATCGGCCCCAACGACGTGGGCTGGTCGGACTTCCTGCGCTACTGCTACGGCGCGTCGAACTGCTCGGACAACCTCAGCCAGGGCGAGTTCGACTACCGGCTGGCCGCCTTCGACCGGGAGTACGGCGAGCTGCTGGCCGACCTGGACCAGCTACCGGGCAGCCCGAGGATCGTGGTGGTCAACTCCTACCGGGTGCTGGAGACGGACGCGCGGTGCCCGGACGCCCGGGGCCGGCCGCCGGCGGTCGGACTGGACCCGGTGAAGATCGAGCTGCTCAACCAGCGCAACGACCAGCTCAACTCGGTGCTCGGCGACGGCGCGCGCAAGTACGGCTTCGCGGTGGCCACCCCCACGCTGACCACGCTGTGCACGCCCGGCACCGACGGACTGGGGCCGGACCTGCGCGGGCTGGACGACCCGTTCCCGTTCCACCCCACCGGGCTCGGCTCGCTGCGGATGGCGGCGTCGGTGGCGCCGCTGGTGGCCACCCCCACACCGCAGCCTCCCCGCTGAGCCGGCAGCGAGTGAGCATCCCGGGGGACGGTAGCCGGCGGAGCCGGCGGGGTGGGTGAATCCAGCGAGCGCCCGCGAGCGAGGAGCGGAGCGAGTGTCGGCGGCGAACATCAGCGCTGAGCCGTCCGGCGGTGGACGCTACTCCGGTCCGCCGGTGTCCGGGGCGATCGCGGCGTCCAGCACGGTGCGCGCGGTGTCGCGGTGTCCGGCGGCCACCAGCAGCCCGGCCGGGGCCAGCGCGAACCCGTCGTCCAGCGCGACCGGGCAGCCGGCCAGCGGTGCGCGCAGTACGTCGTCGGAGCGCAGCGTGGCCAGGATCGCGGCCAGCCCAGCGGCGTCGGACTGCCGGAACACCCCACCGCTGAGCACCACCAGCCCGAAGCCCACCCCGAGCAGTGACGGCCCGGCCGCGACCAGGTGCCGCCGCAGGGCCAGCACGGCGGCCAGCGCGGCGAGCCGGCGGTCCTCGGCCTGCCCACCGGCGTCTTCGGGCAGGTAGCCGGTGTCCTCGGCCAGCCGGCGCACCGTCGGCGCGAGCAGGTCGGCCTCGAGCGGGTCGACCAACTCCTGGGCCTGTCCCTCGGTGAGCACGCCCGGGGCCGCCAGGCGCAGGCCCAGGTCGGCCTCGACCGTGCAGCTCTGCCCGGCCGGTTCACCGCCGGGCCCGGCGGGTGGCAGCGCGGAGTGCACCACCGTGGTCGAGGAACCGACGTCGATCACGAGCACCGCGCCACCGTCGGCCCCGCGCGACCGGACCAGCTCGGCGAGGCCGGCCCGCACCGCCACCGGCGTCGAGGACTGCGCCAACCGGCGGAACCGGGCGGTGGTCGTGCTGCCGCGCCCGCCGACCTGGTGGGTGGCCAGCAACCGGGCCACCGCGGCGCGGGCCGGCTCCTCGACGATCTCCCCCGCCCTGGGCAGCACCGCCTCGGTCGGCATCACGGTGCGGCCGGTGGAACGCAGCAGGGCCGCCGCGTCGGCCCGCACCGACGCGGCGGCGGCCAGCACGATCGGTGCCCGCACCCGCGCGCGGGCCAGCCGGGAGGCGTTCGCCATCAGCACCTGGTCGGCACCCCCGTCACGCCCTGGGCCCCCGGCCGGGCCACCCAGCAGCAGCACCACGTCCGGCCGGGCGGCCCGTAGCGCGCGGACCGCGGCCGGGTCCAGCTCACCGGCCTGCACCAGAACCACCCGGGCGCCCGAGGACCGGGCGACCCGGTAGCCGGCCTCGGTGGCAACGAAGCGCTCGCGGCCGATCACCGCGAGCCGCAGCCCCCCGCCGGCCGAGGAGCAGGCGAGCAGCTCGGTGTCCCGCCCGGTGCGACCGACCGGGATCGCCCCGTCGGCCCCGACCGCGGCCGCGGCGGACCGGACCCCGGCGAGCAGGTCGTCCGGCGTGGTCGGGTACTGGGCCACGCCCACCGGCTCGCCGTCCGCGTCGATGCCCAACGCCTTGACCCAGCCCGAACCCACGTCGAGGCACACGCGGGGCGGGCTCATGGCCGAGCAGGGTATCCGTGATCGGTCCAGAATGACGCGATCACACGTGAGGGTGTCGCGCGCCGGCCCACGGTACGGTGCGATGCAATTCACACATTTGCCTGGCACATCGCTGAGAGCGCGACCGCCGCCCTCACCGTCGGAGGAGAAACCCGCACATGCTTGGACTGATGCAGGACCGTCCGCTCGCCCTGCCGCACGTCTTCCACCGGGCGGAGCAGTACTTCGGGCACAAGGAGATCGTGACGGCGACCACCGGCGGCGCGGAGTCCCGGACGACCATCGCGGAGATGAGCGTGCGGGTGCGGCGGCTGGCCACCGCGCTGGACTCCCTGGGCATCAGCGCCGAGGGCCGGGTCGCCACGTTCTGCTGGAACTCCGCCGCGCACCTCGAGCTCTACCTGGCCGCGCCGTGCACCGGCCGGGTCCTGCACACGCTGAACATCCGGCTGTTCCCCGACCAGCTCACCTACATCGTCGAGCACGCCGAGGACGAGATCATCTTCGTCGACCGCTCGCTGCTGCCGCTGCTGTGGCCGCTCACCGGGAAGATGGGCACCGTCCGGTACTTCGTGGTCATCGACGACGGTGCCGACTGCGAGATCCCCGACGACCCCCGGGTGCTGCACTACGAGCGGCTGCTCGCCGAGAACGAGCCCTTCACCGGCCGGTTCGTGGTCGAGGACGAGAACCGCGCCGCCGCGATGTGCTACACCTCGGGCACCACCGGCAACCCCAAGGGTGTCGTCTACTCGCACCGCTCCACGGTGCTGCACTCGCTGATCACCATGATCGCGGACACCCTGGCCCTGTCCGAGCGCGACGTGGTGATGCCGATCGTGCCGATGTTCCACGCCAACGCCTGGGGCCTGCCCTACGCCTGCCTGATGGTCGGTTCCACCGTGGTCTTCCCCGGCCCGAACATGACCCCGGCGGCGTGCCTGAAGCTGCTCGCCGAGCACAAGGTCACGGTCACCGGTGGGGTGCCGACCATCTGGATGGGTGCGCTGCCCATGCTCGACGACTACGACCTGTCCGCGCTGCGGATCATCCTCTGCGGCGGTTCGGCGGTACCCAGGTCGCTGTCCGAGGCCTTCCGGGAGAAGATCGGCCTGCCGATGACCCAGGGCTGGGGCATGACCGAGACCAGCCCGCTGTGCACGGTGGGCACCCTGCGCACCCACCACGACTCGCTGAGCATCGACCAGCAGGCCGACATCCGCGCCCGGCAGGGCCAGGCCGCGCCGCTGGTGGAGCTGCGGCTGGTCAACCCGGACACCGGCGAGGAGGCGCCGTGGGACGACTCGACCAGCGGCGAGGTGCAGGCCGCCGGGCCGTGGATCGCCAGCGAGTACTACCGCGGCGAGGGCGGCGGCACGCAGTTCACCGAGGACGGCTGGCTGCGCACCGGCGACGTCGGCATCTACGACCGCTACGGCTACCTGCGGCTGGTGGACCGCACCAAGGACCTGGTGAAGTCCGGCGGTGAGTGGATCAGCTCGGTGGAGCTGGAGAACGAGATCATGGCGCACCCGAAGGTCGCCGAGGCGGCGGTGATCGCCATCCCGCACGAGCGCTGGGTGGAGCGGCCGATGGCCTGCGTGGTGGTCAAGCCGGGCGAGTCGCTGACCGCCGAGGAGGTCATCGAGCACCTCGAGCCGAGGGTGGCCAAGTGGTGGCTGCCCGACGCCGTCGAGTTCATCGACGAGGTGCCCAAGACCAGCGTCGGCAAGTTCTCCAAGAAGACCCTGCGCGACAAGTTCGCCGGCTACAAGTTCGACAACTCCGAGAGCTGAAACCAGCGCTGACCAGCCAGTTCGCCGCCGCCCGACCCCGGTGCCCCGCTGTGGGTGTCTCAACCCGACGTTCTGCGCATCCCCACCCCGGCCGTCACTCCGACCAACCTGCTGTTCAACGTCATCTCCACGCCAGCGCGCTACAGCCGCACAGGTGGTCTCGGCGTTCTCGGTGGCCTCGCGGTCGGCCTGGCCACCACCTACGTCACCCAGGTCATGCACGGATGACCCTCGGTGCCGTCACCGAAGCACCACGAGCGCCATCCCCCGGAAGGATGCGCGGCCACTGCGAACGAGCCAGCCAGATCAGGAAGGCCAGCGGCGATCGCAGATCGGCCGACCGCGGCGGCGTGAAGCTCAACTCTGGGGATCTGCCTCCGAGCGAACGACCATCGCCTCCAGGTGCGGACCGCCGAAGGTGGTTGCCATCGCCACGTCGGACGCGTCCCGGCCCCGCCCGATGACGATGCGTCCCTTACGACGGACGTTGTTGCGCGGATCGAACGTCCACCACCGCTCGCCCAACCAGACCTCCATCCACGCGGCGAAGTCCATCGGGGCCGGGTCGGGTTCGACATCGAGATCCGGCAGGTACCCGAACACGTAGCGAGCGGGAATGTTCAGCGCACGGCACAGCGAGATCGCCAGATGGGTGAAGTCCCGGCACACACCTCGGCCGGCCAGGTTCACGTCAGCGGCGGTGGAACGGGCCGTCGTGCTGCCGTACTGGAACTCCAGATGGTCGTGGACGTGCTGACAGATCGCCTGGACCCGACCGTAGCCGGGAGCGAGCCCGCCGAACCGGGACCAGGCCTCGTCACCGAGCACGTCGGGCAGGCAGTAGCGGCTCGGCAGGATGTAGAGCAGGGTGTGGTCGGGCAGGTCGTCGGGCCGACACTCCCGTGCGCCCTGGTCGGCGTCCTCAGCGGCATCCGGGCAGGCGACCACCGCCTCGTAGCCGAAGCTCGACCGGCCGGCCGGTAACACCGCGCGGACGCACGGATTGCCGTAGAGGTCGAGGTACTCGCGCGTCGGCATCGCCGGCGTCGAGGTCCACCGTTCGGTCTCGATCGCATTCCAGCGCGAGGCCCCGGGCTGCACCTGGAAGATCACGGGCGTGTCCACCGCCGCCAGGTACCTGAACTCGCAACCAACCTGGATCCGACGCAGCACCATGCCTCATCCTCCCCCGCCGCCGGGTACTGCACACCTTGCGCCGGAGCCCATGATGGGCGGATGCCGCGCCGCGACCGCGTCGACCCGTGGGGAGACCTGCACGCGGTGTCCGAACGCGTGCTGCTCACCGGCAACCGCGGCTGCCTGGTCGAGGACCTCGAGCGGGTCGTGCGCCACCACCGCGGCGACCTGTGGATCAGCTGCCGCACCGAGTTCCGTGGTCGCCGGGTCGGGCTGACCCGGCCGGGACGGTGGTGCTGCTCGACCGGCCGCGACTCGTACGCGGGGACCGGCTGTGGGCGTTCACGTTCGGCGGCTGGGACGACCCGGTCCCGCGTCCGACGGGACGGTTGACCGTGCTCACCCCGCCGACCTCGGTGCTCGCGCTGGCCCACGGCTTCGTGCCGGAACTTCGCGGGGCCCGCTCGGCGTTCAGAGGCTGGGGTTGATTCCCCGCTTGACCAGGCGTCCGATGCTGAAGCGCTCGCAGCCCTCGGAGATGTAGCCCTGCCGGCAGCCGTTGCGGTACTGGCGCTCGCCGCTGGTCATCGGCCGGCTTCGCGGAGCCTCGCGTCCCCGCCGGGCCCGGTCGGCGTGACCGCGGTCGTCGCGGTCGTCGACGTGGTCGTCGTCGTGGAACCGGTCACCGTGGTCGTTGTCGGACGGCAGGGTGTGGGCGGCGGCGGGGCTGCCCAGCGCCGACGGTGGCAGGAGCAGCGAACCGCCCGCGACGACGCCGGTGAGCGCGAACGTCGGCAGGAAACGGTGTCCACTGGACGGAGCACGATGCCGTGGCATCCGGATCGACCTCCAGTCGGAGAGTCTCGGTGGTCGGGGGTCTGCCGGGTTACCCGGTGGCGCCGCACGGCGAAACATTCGCCGGACCGCAGGCCCAGGAGGCGCGGAGCAGGGGATTCGTCCGTTCGGCGCACAGCAGAGGACGACGAACGGACGATCCCCGCGGCGAACGGCGTGCAGTGAGCGACAAATGGGGACTAGGCCATTCAGGTGAACACGACTGAACGGTTGAGTAACTGAACGTGAGAGCTTGGCCCTGATGGGTCGATTAGCGTACAAATGCGTGTCCGCCATCACTCGTTCGAAGGACGTCACGTGTCGAACTCCGCTCCCCAGCGTGATCGACCTCTCCGATCCGTGATCACTCTCGACGAACTGCTCGGTCGCGAGACGGAGCGGAACGTCGTCGGCAGCTCGACCCGGCTGGTCGATACCACCCCCCGGGTGACGGTCTCGGTGCGTGACCTGCTGCGACGTGAGGACCGACCCGTACGGACCGAGCTACAGCTCGATCCGAGGGCCGAGGCCGGCGCGGCGGCGCTGGCCCGGGCGGTGGCGCACCCCGGCCCGGGCCCGTCCACCAACGCCATGGTGGCGTTCGGATCGCTCGCGGCGGCCGCGGCGCTGCTCGGCCAGACCGGACTCGGCGCGTACAGCACCGGCACCGGGGAGGGCGGCTTCCCCGGTCCCGGGTTCACCCTGCCCGGCGTGCTGCCGGGCATCTTCGGTGGCGGCCTGATCGCCATCCCGGGCGTCGGCGGGCTGTCGACGGCGGTGGTGCCGGTCTCGTTCAGCCTCACCGAAGCGACCCTGTCCGGCAGCACGCCGATCGCGGCTCCGGTCGGGCCCGGGGTCCTCCCGGCCGGCCCGGTGCTCGTCCCGCCCGGCACGGGGGTCACGCCCGTCGGCGGCACGGGACCGACCACCGGCGGGAGCGGGCCCGCGCCCGGCGGTGCCGTCGGCGGCACAGTGGACGGCGCGGTCGGGGGTGGCGGCGGCGCGGTCGGCGGCCTGGTCAGCGACCTGGGCGGCGCGCTGGGACCGATCGGCAGCCCGGTCAAGGCGCTCGGCGACACCGTCTCCGCCACCACCGAGCAGCTCGGCGAGACCCTCGACGCCACGGTAGGCGTGGTCGGCGGGGTGGCCCAGTCCGCGGTCGGGACCGTGACGGACACCGTCGGTACCGTGGGCGGCACGCTGGGCGGCACCGTCCAGGACGTCGGCGATGCCCTACCGCTGGTCGGCCCGGCGGTGGGCGGGGTGGGCTCGCTGGTCGCCGACACCACCCGGACCCTGGACGACACCGCTGGCTCGATACTCGGCGGCACCGTGCAGGACCTACTGGGTGGGGTCGAGCCGACCGCCGGGTCCACCCTCGGGGCCGAAGCCGGGACCGACTCCTCGACCGACGAACCGGCCGGGTCCGCGCTGAGCAGGCTCACCGAGCCGATCACCGCGGCGGACGGCGCGCGGGACCAGCTCCGCACGGTCACCGGGTCGCTGCTCGGAGACGTCGGCGGCGAGACATCGACCGGATCGGACGAGCGCCGCACCGTCGGATCGGAGACCGAGGACCGGTCGTCCGACGACGCCCCGGCCGACGGTGCGGACTCCGACCGCGGTCGCTCCCGACACTCGGAGCGCGACTCCGACAACTCGAGCTCACGCGCCTCTGACTCCGAGGACTCAGAGTCAGAGGACCCCGACGGCTCCGGAAACTCGGACTCCGGCAACTCGGACTCCGGCGGCTCCGACGGCGGGGACTCCGGACGGGGCGACTCGGGCGGACGCTCGGACCGGGGGCGCTGAGCGGAACCGGACCGCCGGCGATCCCGGACGAGCCGGCAACCCGGCATCGGTTCGGGCCCGGAGGGTCAGCCGGACACCTGGCGGCCGGTGGTCGGCGCGTCCGACGTGGCGGCCAGCCGGGCCAGGTCACGCAGGTCGACGGCGCCGACCAGCCGGCCCGTGTCCACGATCGGCACCACCGGGACGCCCGAGGCCAGCATCAGCCCGGTCAGCCGCGCGAGGTCGTACCGGGCGGGCGCGAGCAGGGGGTGCCGGGTCATCGTCTCGCCCGCGGTGGCGCCCGGGCCGCCACCGCGCGGGCCGGCGCACAGCTGGTGGCGGACCACTTCGGCCTCGGTCACCAGGCCCACGACGGCGCCCGCAGACTCAACCACCGGCACACCGGAGCACCCGGTGGCGGCGAGCAGGGTGGCGACGGCGGTGAGCGGGGTGTCCGGCGACACGGCGGGCGCCGGCGAACGCATCACGTCCCGGGCCCGCAGCGGGCGTTCCGGTCCGGAGTTCGGACGGCCCGCGCGGGACAGCCGGGTGATGGTGGACGTGCTCGGCACAGGGTAGCTCCTCGTCGGCTGAGGGTTCCGCGCCTCGTCGCGCCGGTGGACCGGACCAGCAGGGTCACGCCGGATGGGCCCGCATCAGAGCTAACCACCGGTGGCGCCCCGGCCGCGCCGGCCGCCGACAAGGGTTTTCCGCGCGCTCACAAACGTTCACACGCCGGTAAACCCGAGTCCGCTGGGGGATCAGGCGCCCGGCCCGCCGGGTAGCCCGCGGCGGCCGGTCTCCAGCGGGGCCGGCTCCGCGCCCGCCGCGACGGCCGGTCCGGGCTCGCGCTCCACCCGGGTCATCACCACGGTCCGCCGGGGCTCGGACAGCGCGCCGGGGTCGTCCGCCGCGGCCTCCGGGTCGGCCGCCGACTCCGTGCGCTCCTCGGTGACCCGCACGGTCCGCTTGTGCCGCAGCGAGAACTGCAGCTCCTCGACCTCCTCCAGCAGGGTGCGCACCACCCGCCCCGGACGGGTCGCGGTACCGACCAGCCGGGCCACCGGCGCGGGCACGATCGCGCCGGCCACCCCGGTCACCGCGCGCCCGATCACCGGCAGCGGGCCGGGCAGCAGGTCGAGCAGGCGACGACGACCCGCAGGCACGAGATCGGTCCCGGGGATCGTCGGGGTAGCGGCGCCGGCCGGGGTAGCGGTGCCGGTGGGCAGGGCGAGCCGTTCGTCGTCCGGCGCGTCGAGCCCGGTGGCCGCCGCCCGGCTCCCGATCGGCGCCGGCTCCCCCGCCGACCCGGCCACCCGCTCGGCGCGCCCCGCCAGGACCGGCGGGTCGGTGTCGGCGGCCAGCAGTTCGTCCTGCCGGCGCAGCTCGCGGGCCGCCCGGACCTCGGCCCGACGCAGCGCGATCGCGGTGTCCGCGTCCAGCTCGGCGCGGCGCCGCAGCCGGTGCGCGTCCAGCAGCCGGTCCTGCTCGGTCGGTCCGCGCCACACCCGCAGCAACAGCGGCAGCAGCACGAGCAGCACCATCGCGGTGACCGCGAGCAGCCGGGGCACCACCGCTGCGGGGTGGTCCGCGGTGTAGGCGTTCATCGCCCGCCACTGCGCGATCGGCCCGGTGTCGGCGCGGGCCAGCGCCTCGGCCCGCGCGCGGTCGGCATCGAGCTGGGCGGACACTGCGGCGACCGCCCGGTCGACCTCTGGTGCGCGGCGGTCCCGATCGGCCCGAGCGGCAGCCAGGTCGGCATCGGCACCGGCCAGCGCGGCGCGCGCCTGCTCGGCCTCCGGTCCCCGTCCGGGGTCGCCGGTGATCAGCTGGGGCGGGCAGCCGGGCGCCGGCCGGAACTCGCACCGGGCGACCAGCAGCGCGGCGTCCCGACGCGCGACGGCCTGGTCCAACCGGCCGTCCAACCCGGCCCGACCGGCGCGCAGCCCGGCGAGCTGGGTGGCCCGCTCGCTGCCGGCCACCGTCGCGGCGGCCCGCTCCACCCGGGCGTCGAGCTGGCTCGCCACCGGCCCGGTGAAGATCGCGCACGCGGCGAGCTCACCGAGCAGCACGCCGGCCAGCACGGCCACCGCCACCGGGCCGAGCAGTGCAGCCCGCCGCCCGGGGCCGACCGGGGCGGTGGCCAGCACCCGGCCCAGGGCGCCGATCAGCAGCCCGACCGGTGACGTCACGCCGGCCGCTGCGAGCAACCCCAGGCCGCCGATGGTGGCCGCGCCGAGGGCCGCGACCGCCCAGCCGACCGCGGCGGCGAGCAGCACCAGGACCCCGGTGGTCTGGTAGACGGCGCGCTCGGCGGGATCGGCCAGGGCGCGCCAGGCGCCACCGCCGAGCCAGACCATGAGGTTGCCCGGTCGGTTTCCAGATCGGGACGGCGACGGGTCGCTTTCGGCACTCACCTCAGCATGGTGACCGCCACGGGCGAGCGGTCCAGGGGCTTGTGAGTGGGCTCACCGTGCCGCCACCCGAGTACCACTCGATGTAGGGCGTGCGGGTCGACATCGGTGTGAAATCCGTGTTACACCAGGTCGAGCGCCGCGCGATCGATGCTGTCGGTGTCGATGCCGTGGTGGCCGCTGCGCCCGGTACAGCAGGTCCGGGCTGGTCACGCAAACTGATCACTCTGGCGCGACCCGCCCGCGTCATCCGCGCGGTCCGACCGGTGCGCCGACTCGTCCCGGTGCACAGCCTCGTCCCGATCCGACCGGTCGGTCGGGTGCACGTCGCCGTCCTCGGTGAGCAGGGCCTCGACCAGCGCGCGGTAGGAGGTGACCGCATGCCGCAGTTGCTCGGTGTCCGCCCGGCCCTCGTGGTTGGCCCTGGCGATGCTGCGGGCCATTCGGTACTCCTGGGTGACCGTGGGGTGGCTCACCGACAGGTCGTCCGCGCGCTGCTCGAAGTCGTCGACCGGGTAGCCCCGGGCCGACATCACCTCGACGACCAGGTGGTCGGCACCGCGCACCGCCGCACCGGGGTCGTCCACGAACTGGCCCTGCACGTCCTTCCAGCGCCGCTCGAAATCTGCGCGCTCGTCCGGACTGAGGCCGCGCAGCTCCAGTTCCTTGTGCCGCTTGGCCCGCCCGCGCAGTTCGGACTCGGCCTCGCGCTGGTTGTCGGAGCGCCCCACCGTCCGCTCGTACTCCGGGCCGAACTGCTCGCGCAGCCGCTCGGAGCGTTTACGGCGGGCCAGGGGAATTCCGACGGCGACGGCCGCGATCGCGACCACCGCGACGATTATCAGAATGATCAGCATGATGTTGCCCATATCACAACGTGCCCGTCATCAATCCGAGACAAACGGACATACCGCCAACCACGATGCCGGAGCCGGCGCCGACCACCACGACCGGCAGCACAACCCGGCGCTGCCGGCCACCGAGGTCCCGCCGCAACCGGGTGTCCGGGTCGTCGGTGTCGGCGATCGACCGCTCGGGAGACTGATCCGGGCACCGCGAGTGACGGCCGTGCACCGGACCCGTGCCGGCAGGCCCCCGACCGGACGCCCCGGGCGCATGTGCAGCCCACTCGGAGCATTGACTCCGAACGCCCGGGAACCGTCAATATGAACGGGATGGCCACCGGCGGGCCGGTGGTGATCGTCTGGGGCTGGCTGGCGTTCGGTGTGCTGACCCTGTTCGTCGGGCTGGCGATGGCCGAGGTCTGCTCCGCCTACCCGACCGCGGGCGGGCTGTACTTCTGGGCCGCGCAGTTGGCGAGGAGTCGTGCCGCCGCCTGGGCCTGGTTCAACGTGCTCGGCGAGGTCGCGGTGACCGCCGGCATCGACTTCGGCGCGGCGTTCTTCCTCAACGCCCTGCTCGACCTGCGCTTCGGCTACGAGGTGACCCCGCCGCACACGATCACCCTGTTCGGGCTGATCCTGCTGCTGCACGGGCTGCTCAACACCGTCGGGGTCCGCGTGGTGGCCCTGCTGAACTCGATCAGCGTGTGGTGGCACGTGCCGGGCGTGCTGTTCATCGTCGGAGTGCTCGCCTTCGTACCCGACCAGCACCAGTCGGCGGGGTTCGTGTTCGGGCACTTCGAGAACCAGACCGGCTGGACCTCGACGTTCTACGTGGCGGCGGTCGGGTTGTTGCTGGTGGTCGTGGTGGTGGCCCGGCTGTTCTGCGGGATGGCGTCGGTGGCCGCCAACAGTCGGATGATCTTCGCGTTCTCCCGGGACGGCGCGCTGCCCTGCTCCCGGGTCTGGCGGAAGGTGGGCCCGAAGACCCGGCTGCCGAACAACGCGG
Organism: Pseudonocardia sp.; assembly: GCA_029263115.1. GTDB lineage: Bacteria > Actinomycetota > Actinomycetes > Mycobacteriales > Pseudonocardiaceae > Pseudonocardia. The sequence continues at coordinate 18,160 of JAJCYC010000305.1, forward strand.
TCTTGCTGGCCACCGGGAGCGCGTTCCTGCTCGGCCTGCCCTACCTGTGGAACGCCACCGCCTACGCCGCGGTGACCTCGATCGCGGTGATCGGGCTGTACATCGCCTACGTGATCCCGTCCTACCTGCGGCTGCGGGCCGGCGACTCGTTCTCCCCCGGTCCGTGGAACCGCAGTCGGCCCCGGTCACCGCGACGAAGTTCAACTACGCCCCGCTGGCGGTGCTCGTGGTCCTCGGCTTCGCCGGTATCTGGTGGCTGGTGTCCGCCCGTCAGTGGTTCACGGGGCCCCGCCGGCAGGGCAGTATCGACGAACTGATCGCACTGGAGGCCAAGGGAGCGCCGTGAGCTCGCTGGATCGACACCGCAAGGGCATGTTGACCGTCGGCGAGCTGCGCTCGGCACTGGACACCGGTCGTATCGACACGGTGCTGCTGGT
>JAJCYC010000306.1 GCA_029263115.1 Pseudonocardia sp.
CGGCATCAGATACACGAAGAAGCAGGTCGACGCCCTGCCGATCACCAGGCACGACTTCCATGGAGAGTGGAACTACACCGTCGCGCCGACAACGGACGACACGCCGACATCAACCTAAACTATTTCGTCGCGAGCCCTTAGAAGCCGCGAGCGCGGCCGTGGGCCGGAACGGCGAACCCCGCGATGTTCTCCGGCCGCGCGGCTCCGCTGCCGCGCGGCGCTCCCCGGCTACGCCGCCTTCTCCAGCAGGTGGATCGCGCAGGCCGAGGCCAGCCCGAGCACATGGGTCAGCCCGACCCGGGCGCCCTCGAACTGCCGGTCCCCGGCCTCACCGCGCAGGTGGTGACCACCTCGAACAGGTTGGCCACCCCGGTCGCGCCGATCGGGTGGCCCTTGGAGAGCAGCCCGCCGGAGGCTCTCTCCGGGGTCTTGCCGTCGCGCCACGGTCCACCGGGGGAGATGAAGTCGCCGGCCCCGCCGGGCTCGCATGGCCCGGATCTTCCCGGTGGTGGCCAGGTCCCTCCCGGTGAACTCGGTAGCGGAGCGCCTGGCGCAGGCACGCTGCTGGCGACGGTGCGCGAGTGGACGATCCGGTTGCCGACGGCCCGCCGATCGCGCTGGCCACCACGAAGTCGTCCTACCTGCCCGACGGTCTGCTCGGCGACATGCTCAGCGTGTCTTCAGGTCTCCGGCGCGGTCAGCGCCGGGCAGCGCGATGTCGACCACGATTCCGACTCGTGCACGCCGGCCCAGGGTATCCGGGACGCGATGGACGCCGAGCTCATCGGCACGTGGCGTTCGGGCACGGCATCCACGCCTGCGTCGGCGCGGCGCTGGGTCGGGCCCTGATGGAGTATGCGCTGCGCACCCTGTTCACCCGGCTCCCGTCGTTGCGCCTCGACCCGGAGCACCCGGCGCGACGCGATCGCGGCCGGTTCCCCACCCGCTCCTGGGGAGACCTTCCCGGTTGTCTGGGGCTGAGGCGCTGGGAGCCCGCGGCCGACCCGGCTGATCACGCCGTCGACCCGTTCGTGTGAGCGGTGCCACGGGTGCGCCGGGAGCGGCGTCCGTGGTCGGTCGGCCAGACTGACCGGCGGTAGGAGACACGAGCACGCCCGCCGGCCGGTGGGTCGGTGGTGGGAAGGGACGAACATGGACATCTCGGGAGCATCGGCGATCGTCACCGGAGGGGCCTCCGGGCTGGGGGAGGCCACGGCCCGGCTGTTGGCCGAGCGTGGGGCCAAGGTTGTGGTGCTGGACCTGCAGGAGGACCGGGGGCAGCTGCTCGCGAAGGAGATCGGTGGCGCGTTCGCCAAGGCGGACGTGACCAGCGAGGAGCAGGTGCTGGCGGCTGTGGCGGCGGCATCGGAGATGGGTCCGCTGCGGGTGCTGGTGAACAGCGCGGGGTTGGGCAAGGCCGGCCGGATCATCGGCCGCGACCTGTCCCCGATGCCGCTGGAGCAGTTCGAGTTCGTGGTCCGGGTGAACCTGGTCGGCTCGTTCAACTGCGCCCGGCTGGCCGCCGCCGCGATGGCTGCCACCGAGCCGCTGGCCGACGGCACCTCCCGCGGCGCGATCCTGAACACCGCCTCGGCGGCCGCGTTCGACGGCCAGATCGGGCAGACCAACTACTCGGCGTCCAAGGGCGGCGTGGTCGGTATGACCCTGCCGATGGCCCGCGACCTCGCCCGGCACGGTATCCGGGTGAACACGATCGCCCCGGGTCTGATCGACACCCCGATCTACGGCTCGGGAGAGAAGGCCGAGGCGTTCAAGGCCAAGCTCGGCGAGAGCGTGGTCTACCCGAACCGGCTGGGCAGCGCCGACGAGTTTGCCTCGATGGCCGTCGAGGTGCTCACCAACGACTACATGAACGGCGAGACGATCCGGCTCGACGGCGCGATCCGGATGCCCCCGCAGTAGCGGCCGGAGATGAAGGGCGAGTGAGCATCGCCCGAGCGCCGGCGAGGGAGGAGCGGAGCGAGCCTGGAATCCATGTGCGTCCAGCAGTTCGGGCGCCATTAGTGAAGGAGTTGCTATGGCGTAATCGGGCGATAAGCTCGCGGTAGCCAGCCGGTGGAAGTCCGGTCCGGGGAGAGGCCAGGGTCCCTGGTAGCGAAGCCCCCGGCTTCGGTCGAGAGGCCGTGGTCGAAGCGGGGTGGAGCGACTGATCGGTCCGCAGCGTGAAGCGAAGTCTGCAGCGTTGTCAAGGCTCCCGCGTTCGCGGGAAACAGAGGGTGCCGAGCCTGTGTGGATTTGGCGAAGGCCATGGAAGGCGTCTGGGAACCTGGAGCGGGCGCCGAGGAATCCTCCGGCGTAGGGGACGTGGAACGTTCAGAAGGTTGTCGCGGGAACTGGAGAGGCCCTACTCGGTCGAAGGCCCTGCGGGGGTCGGAGTGGAGTCCAGCAGAGTGGTGTGCGGCAGGCCCCGGTGAGGGGCGTGGCGTAGACGAGTAGGGCGGCCATCGCGTGATCTTCTTGAAGACCTTCCAGAGTCCGACAGGAGAACCACGCGATGACCGCTCCGTCCAGTATCGACCCAACCCGGTTCCTGCACGAGCAGCTGGGGTCCGCGTCGCCGGATCTGCTGCGCCAGATGCTGACCACGTTCATGAACACCCTGATGTCCGCCGAGGCCGACGCGATCTGCGGAGCCCCCTACGGCGAGTCCAGCCCGGAACGCACCAACGTGCGCAACGGCTACCGGCACCGCGACTTCGACACCCGCGCCGGCCCCCTGGACGTGGCGATCCCGAAGTTGCGCGAGGGCAGCTACTTCCCGGACTGGCTCCTCGAGCGCCGCCGCCGCGCTGAACGGGCCCTGACCACTGTGGTAGCGACCTGCTACCTGCTGGGGGTCTCCACCCGGCGGATGGAGAAGCTGGTCGAGACCCTCGGCATCACCAGGCTGTCGAAGTCCCAGGTCAGCGTGATGGCCGCCGAGCTCGACGCCCAGGTCGGGGAGTTCCGGTCCCGCCCGCTCGATGCCGGCCCGTACACCTTCGTCGCCGCCGACGCCCTCGTGCTCAAGGTCCGTGAGGGCGGGCGGGTGGTCAACGTGCACGCCCTGATCGCCACCGGGGTGAACGCTGACGGGCACCGGGAAATCCTCGGTGTCCAGGTCAGCTCGGGCGAAGACGGCGCCGGCTGGCTGGCGTTCTTCCGCGACCTGACCGCTCGCGGCCTGACCGGGGTCAAGCTCGTCACCTCCGACGCGCACGCCGGACTCGTCGCCGCGATCGGGGCGACCCTGCCCGGGGCGGCCTGGCAACGCTGCCGCACCCACTACGCGGCCAACCTCATGTCCGCGACCCCGAAGAGCAGCTGGCCGTGGGTGCGAGCCCTGCTGCACTCGGTCTACGACCAACCCGACACCGCCTCGGTGCACGCCCAGTTCGACCGGATCCTCGACGCCCTGTGACCGAGAAACTGCCTAAGGGCTCGCGACGAAATAGTTTAGGTTGATGTCGGCGTGTCGTCCGTTGTCGGCGCGACGGTGTAGTTCCACTCTCCATGGAAGTCGTGCCTGGTGATCGGCAGGGCGTCGACCTGCTTCTTCGTGTATCTGATGCCG
>JAJCYC010000307.1 GCA_029263115.1 Pseudonocardia sp.
TTCGACCAGCATCCGGGGCCGGCGGACCGTGTGCGGGGCCCAGGCCGCCTCGTCGAGCAGCTCGCGCGGATAGCCGCCGAGCCGGCTGAACACCGGCATGTAGTGCGCCCGGACCGCGACGTTGACCGAGTCGAGCTGGAGCAGGCGCAGCCGATCGGTGAGCCGCGCCAGGTGGCGCCGGGTGAGCGGACCGCGCGGACGCGGCTCGGCGAAGCCCTGTGCGGCCAGCGCCGCTCGGCGCGCCTGGGAGATCGTCAGCGCCCCGGGCAACCTCGTAGTCGTGGTCGGCACGCCCGGCATGGTGCCAGCCACCCCCGACAACCCGGGCCCCGGCACGTCGGCGATCACCAGGGTTCGGCGACCGCCGCGACCAGCCGGCGGCTCTTGAGCACCGTCTCGTCCCACTCCCCCGCCGGGCTGGAGCCCCAGGTGATCCCGCCTCCGGTGCCGAAGTGCAGCTGACCGGCGTCGATCCAGAAGGTCCGGATGGCCACGTTCAGGTCACCGACGCCGCGCTCGGCGTCCACCCAACCCAGCGCCCCGCAGTACGGACCCCGGGGCTGCGACTCCAGTCGACTGATCATCTCGCAGGCCGCCAGCTTCGGCGCCCCGGTGACGCTGCCCGGGGGGAACGTGGCGTCGAGCAGCTCACCCCAGCCGTAACCGGGCTTCAGCCGCCCCCGCACAGCGGAGACCAGGTGCACCAACCCGGGGTGGCGTTCCTGACCGAAGAGCCTCGGAACGGTGACCGAGCCCGGCTCGCACACCCGGCCGAGGTCGTTGCGCACCAGGTCGACGATCATCACGTTCTCCGCGCGGTCCTTCGCCCCGAACACCACCGGCCGCCCGTCGCCGCCGGTCCCGTCGCCGCCCGTCCCGTCGCCCGGGGCGACGGTGCCCTTGATCGGTTGACTGAGCACGATCCGGCCGTCCCGGCTCAGGAATCGTTCCGGGGACGCCGAGACGATCGCCAACCCCCGCTCGGGCAGCAGCAGGTGACCGGCGTGCGGTGCGGGATGACGCCGCGCCAACAGCCCCGCCAGACCGCCGGCGAGCCGGTAGGGGTCCGATCCCGCCGGCAGTGGAGCGGACAGCCGCCTGGTGAGGTTGACCTGGTAGACGCCGCCCGAGGCGATGGTCGAGCGGATGGCCCGCACACCGGCCTCGAACGCCGGCCGGTCGAGGCCGGATCGCCACGACCTCGGGTCGAGGCCGGGCCAGGCGCCGCGGCCCGGGGCCACCGGGGTCCGGTAGGGCCGGGCGAAACGGGCGAGCACCGGTGGGCCCTCGAACGGCAGCGCGACCGCCCACCAACCGGCGCCGTCGAGGGCGCCGAGGTCGTCGGTGACGTCCTGCAACTCGGTGGCGACCCAACCGCCCAGCGCGGCGATCCCGGCCGACACGACCGCAGCGTACCTTCTTCCCCCATGGCCCTTGCCACGGTGCGTGCCGCCACCCCGGACGATGTCGACGAGATCATCCGCATCCAGTCGAACACCTGGACGACCGCCTACGCCGAGCTGCTCCCGGAGGCCGCCCTGCAGCGGTTGTCCGGTCCGGCGGCCCGGCGGGCGTGGGCCGCTTCGGTGTCCGCAGGCGCGGGCCAGCACGTTTTCGTCGCCACCGAGGGCAGTTGGACGGTGGGGTTCTGCGCGGCCAGCAGCATCGAGCAGGACGATCCGGACGATCCCCACCCGGACGACACCCGGGGCACGCTGGTCACGCTGCTGGTGGAGCCGAGGTGGGGCCGGCGCGGGCACGGCCGGCGGCTGTTCGAGGCGGCCGCGGCGGCGCTGCGCTCGGACGGCTCGAAGTCGGGGTCGGCCTGGGTACCGGAGCGCGACATCGCGTCCCGGGCCTTCTACGCCCGACGGAAGTGGGCGGCCGACGGCCTGGTGCGGGTGCTGGATGCCGGCGACCGGGAGCTGCGGGAGATCCGGCTGGTCGGATCGTTGGAGCCGCCCCCGGCGGACGAGCCGGACGACGACGGGGCATCGGGCCCGGACCTCTGAGACCCACGCTCGACCCGGCGCCAGTCCAGCGGCACCGCGGTTCGCCACCACGGCGCGGGCCCGGGCGAGGGTGCCGTGCCGAAGCGCCACCTCGTCCAGGGTGCGACCAACCCGGTGGGTCATCCGGCTGCACCCGATCCGCCGAGCAGCCCCGCCAGGCCGCGCCGAACGGCGCAGCCCGCCGACTGTCACCCGTTCGGACGCACAAGATGCGGTAACCGCCACACCGGGGGCGCCGATACGCCGGGTCAGAGGTCGCTCCCCCGCGCCGACCTCCTGGCCGCCCCGGCCTCCGGTGAAGGCAGGACCCATGACTCGCACCCCCGTACGGCGTGGCCGCACCGCACGCCGGGCCACGATCGGATCGGCCGCCGTCGCCACGACCGCCGCCCTGGCCATGCTGCTCACCGGCTCCGGGGGCGAGCCGCCCCCGGTCGCGGCCACCGTCCAGCGCTCCAGTGTGGTCGACAACGTCGTCGCCTCGGGCGCACTCACCACGCTCGCCTCGCAGTCGCTCGGTTTCCCGGTGGCCGCGCCGGTCAAGGAGATCAAGGTCAAGGTCGGCGACCAGGTGAGTGCCGGCCAGGTGCTGGCCACGGTGGACGACTTCGTACCCCGCCAGCAGCTCAACCAGGAGCTGGCCGAGCTGCGCCAGCAGCAGATCGAGCTCAACAAGATCGTCAACGGCACATCGCTGAGCAGCGCGCAGATCTCACTGGACCAGGCCCGCAAGATCTTCGCCGCCACCGAGCGCACCACCGAGGCCGGCCGCAAGTCGGGTGCCAGCGCCACCGAGCGGGCCGAGACCCAGCTGCGGTTCAGCCGGCGCCAACGCGAGGAGGCCGAACAGCGGTTGCGCCGGTGCCGCTCCGCGCCCCCGCCCTCGACCGCCACGCCGGATCAGGTGACCGCCGACGCGGTGGGCGGCTCGACGGACCCGAGCGCACCGCCGACCAGCACCGGCCGGAGCTCGTCCAACTCGGTCTCCGAGGCGTCCGACTGCTCCGACGAGCAGGACACGCTCACCAGCTCCGGCCGGCAGATCGTCTCGGATCAGACCTCGTTGGAGGCCGCCCGGCAGAAGGAGAAGACCGACGCGGCGCAGGCCCGGCTCACGCTGGAGAACTCCCGCCAGTCGGTGCTGTCCGCACAGAACGCGGTGGCCGCCGAGCGGGTGAGCCGCCCGGCCGCGATCGCCTCGCAGCAGGAGCTGGTGAAGATCTCCGGCACCCAGGTCGCGCTGGCCCAGCGGGAGCTGGACGGCACCCAGTTGCGGGCGCCGGCGGCCGGCACCGTCTCGGCGATCAACGCCCGGGTCGGCGAGCTCGTCGGACCCAGCGTCGCATCGGCCTCGCTCGCGCCCGGCAGCTCAGCCACCCTTCCCGGTGCCGCTGCCACCGCGACCCCGGTCACCGACCCGCTGGGGGCCCCGCCGGCCGGCGGGCCGTTCATGGTGCTCAGCAACCTGGACACCTTCCAGGTGGTGGTGCCGTTCACCGAGGCCGACGCGGTGCGGATCGGGGTCAACCGGCCGGCGAAGGTCCGCTTCGGGGCGATCCCCGGTCTGGTGCGGGACGGCACGGTGCTCTCCCTGGCACCGTCGGCGACGGCCGTCGACGGGGCCACCACCTACCAGGCGACGATCATGTTGACCGGGAGCGACCCCCGGCTGCGCGACGGGCTCACCGCGTCGGCCTCGGTGGAGGTGAAGGCGGTGCACAACGTGCTGACGGTGCCCAACGAGGCCGTGCATCGGCAGGACGACGCGGCGATGGTCACTGTGGCCGGCCCGAGCGGCGCACCCCTGCAGATCCGGTTCCAGGCCGGGCTGGCCGGCGACGAACGCACCGAGGTGGTCGCCGGGCTGACCGAGGGCCAGCGGGTCCTGGTCGGCTCGGGACGGTCCGTGCCGGTGGCCACCGGCGCCGGCCGGTAGCCGCCCGGCGAGGGTCCGAGGCGGCGGCCGCTAACCGATTCCGAGCAGCGGCTCCAGACCCACGGTCAGGCCCGGATGGTCGACGACGTGGCGCACGGCCATCAGCACCCCGGGCATGAACGACGAGCGGTGCAGCGAGTCGTGCCGGATGGTCAGAGTCTCGCCGTCGGTGCCGAACAGCACCTCCTGGTGGGCCACCAGCCCGGTCATCCGCACCGAGTGCACCCGGACACCGTCGACCACGGCCCCGCGTGCCCCGGGCAGCTCCCGGGTGGTGGCATCCGGGATCGGCGCCGCGCCCACTGCGGCCCGCGCGGCGCCGATCAGCGAGGCGGTGTGCGCCGCGGTGCCGGACGGGGCGTCGACCTTGCCGGCGTGGTGCAGCTCGATCAACTCACAGGATTCGAAGTACGGGGCGGCGAGCTTGGCGAAGTGCATCGCCAGCACGGCCCCGACCCCGAAGTTGGGCGCCACCAGCACCGCGACGCCCGGCCGACCGGACAGCCACCCGCGCACCTCGGCGAAGCCGGACTCGTCGAATCCACTGGTCCCCACCACACAGTGCACGCCGTGCTCGACGCAGTACCGGATGTTGTCCAGCACGGCATCGGGGTGGGTGAAGTCGACGACGACCTCGGCGCCGGCATCGAGCACACCGGACAGGGCGTAGCCGACGTCGAGTTCGGCGACCAGCTCCAGATCGTCCGCGCCAGCGACCGCCGCGCACACCTCCTGGCCCATCCGCCCCCGGGCACCCAGCACCGCGACCCGGACCGTCCGCTCGCCCACCGTCCCACCTCCACACCGAAGATCCGTTCCCGGCAGCCTACGTGCGCCCGGCGCCGCCGCAGCGGATCAGCCCACGACCAGGCCGACGACCCACGCGGCGGTGGCCAGCAGTCCCGCGCCGAGCTCGATCACGATGCTCCAGCCCACCGCCGACAAGGCCTGTCGGGTGGACGGCCACGCCCGGTCGGTGGAGCCCAGCCGCCGCCACTCGGCGAGGAACACGCCGAGCACGAACCCCAGCACCAGGCCGAGGACCGGCACGACGAAGAACCCGACCACGCCGAGCACGGCGCCGGCGCCTAGGCTCCACCAGGGCACGCCGGAGGCACGCAGCCGGCGGCCGGGCAGCAGGTACTTGGCGACCGTGCCGAGCGCGGCGAACGCGACGGCGGCGCCCAGCACGGTCCAGCCGACGACGTCGTCGCGCGGCACCGCCCACACCGCGACCCCGGCCACCACCAGCAGCAACCCGGGCAGTACCGGGATAACCACCCCGGCCAACCCGACCACGATCAGCAGGCCGGCAACCAGCGTGGTCACCGTGACGGTATCCATGCGTCCAGTATCCGGGAGTGGCCGCTCGGCGAACCGCGGGAGGGACACCGGCCTGTCATGCTCCAGGTACGCCACGAACGAGCCTGGAGGCGGTCGCCGGCACCCCGGTGCTGGGTCTCAGCCGGTGCCTCGGGCCACCCCGGCGGGCGCTGCTCAGCCCGCGAGCTCCCGCAACTCCCGGGGCAGCTCGTCGGGCTCCGCGTAGGGGCCCACCACGGCGGCGGTGAGCGGCCTCGTCAGAACCTCGGCGGCCACCTCGGCGACCGCGTCGGCGGTGACCTCCTCGATGGCGCGCAGGCTCCGCTCCAGCGACCGCTGCCGGCCGAGGTCGACCTGGTGGCGGCCGATTCGGTGCATCCGCGATGCGGTGTCCTCCAGTCCGAGCACGAGGCCACCCCGCAGGGCCCCCTTGGCCCGGGCCACCTCGGCGGTGGTCGGCCCGTCGGCGGCGAGCGCGGCCAGCACCTCACCGGTGAGCGCGGCGACCTCACCGAGGCGCTCGGGCTGGCAACCCGCGTAGACCGCGAGCTGCCCGGCGTCGGCGTAGCTGGTGGTGGCCGAGTACACGGAGTAGGCGAGCCCGCGCTGCTCGCGGACCTGCTGGAACAGCCGAGAACTCAGACCGCCGCCGAGCACCGTGTTGAGCACCTCCAGCGCCGGGCGGCGGGGATCACCGCGCT
>JAJCYC010000308.1 GCA_029263115.1 Pseudonocardia sp.
TTGGCGGTGCGCACCGCGTCCGGGTTGCGCCCGGCGATCTCCCGGGCCAGCGTGATCGCCTCGGCCCGGGGGTCGTCCACCACCCGGGTGGCCAGGCCGATCTGCCCGGCCTCCTCACCGGTGACCACCCGACCGGTCAGGGTCAGCTCCTTGGCCAGGTCGATGCCGACCAGCCGGGGCAGCAGCTGGGTGCCGGCCATGTCCGGGATGAGGCCCCACCGGACCTCGGCGACGCTCAGGATCGCGTCCGGCGAGATCAGCCTCAGGTCCGCCGGCAGCATCAGCTGGAAGCCGCCGCCGAACGCCGGCCCGTGCACCGCGGCGATCACCGGCACCGCGACGGTGCCCCACACCAGCGTGGCCCGCTGCCCGCGACCCAGCTCGACCAGCTGGTCGTCCGGGTCGAGCAGCTCGGACCGGCGGGCCTGCCGGTTGATCGGCTCGCCGGCGGCCATCGCGGAGAACATCGCGTAGTCCAGGCCGGAGCAGAACCCGCGACCCTCCCCGGAGAGCACCACGGCCCGCAGGTCGGAGCGGCGTCGGATGGTGAGGCCCATCTCCAGCAGGTCGGCGAACATGTCCTGGTTGAGCGCGTTCAGCTTCTCCGGCCGGTTCAACCGGACGTCGGCGATCCCGTCGGTGACCTCCGCCCGGACCGTGCCCCCGGCGGCGCTGATCGTCTCGGTCGTCGTGCTCATCGGCTCCGTCCGCATACGTCGCGTGTGTGGTCGGTCGCCGCCGGGCCACGGACCCGGACGGACCCGGCGCCGGCGCGCCCACGGGGATCGTGTCATCCTCCGGTGCCACGCGCGCGCTCACCGCGCCCTACACCTCGCGGTCGCATGTTGCCATGTTCCGCAGCGGTGCTGCTGTGCGTGCGATGTCATCGTCCGGACGCGATGACCCCGGGCCAGCTCGTGGGCCGGGCCCGGTCGAGGAGAAGATGGGCGGATGAGCACCGAAGGCGCGAGCGAGAGAGGGTCGCAGCGAGCGCGGAGCCGAGGCGCGAGCACGGTGGGGGTCACTCTCCCGTTCGTCGGGCTGCCACTGCACGAGCACCGGCCGGTGCTCGAGCGGCTGGTCGACGCCGGGTTCAGCGAAGTCTCCACCGGCGAGTCCAACGGGTTGGACGGACTGACCACGCTGGCGATGTGCGCGGCCTGGCGGCCGGAGCTGACCGTGTCGGCGTCGGTGGTCTCGGCGTACACCCGCGGGCCGTCGATCCTGGCCAGCACCGCCGCCGCGCTCGCCGAGGCCGCCCCGGGCCGGGCGCGGTTCGGGATCGGCGCCGGGTCGGACCGGATCGTGCATGCCTGGAACGGGATCCCGTTCACCCGGCCGTACTCGAGGGTGGCGAACACCCTGCGGTTCCTGCGCGCTGTCCTGGCCGGGCAGCGCGCGGTGGCGGTCGAGGACTCCGGGCTGGGCCGGGCCACCGCCGCGCTGGGGGTCACCGACTACCGGCTCGGGCGGGTGCCGGATGTGCCCCCGGCGCTGGTGGTCGCGGCGCTCGGGCCCCGGATGCAGCGGCTGGCCGCCGCCGAGGCCGACGGGGTGGCACTGAACTTCCTGTCCGCCGCCGACGTGACCGCCGTGCATGCGGCCGCCGCCGGTGTCGACCGCACGCTGCCGGACCCGTTGACCGTGCAGGTGCGGGTGTTCGTGGTGCCCGGCGATGGCCCGCACGACACGGCCGGTGAGCTGGCTGCGCGGCGGCAGATCGCGGCCTATCTGACGGTGCCGGTGTACACCGAGTTCCAGCGCTGGCTGGGCCGGGGCGACCAGCTGACCGACCTGCTCGCCGCCTGGGCGGCCGGTGACCGGCGCAAGGCGGTCGAGGTGGTACCCGACGAGCTGGTCACCGACCTGTTCCTGATCGGCTCGCCGCGCCGGTGCGCCGAAGGGGTGCAGCGCTACCTGGACGCCGGGGTCGACATCCCGACGCTGGCGGTGATGCCGCCGTACGGAGTGCGGCTGCCGGTCGGCGAGCAGGTCGACTTCCTCTGCGAGCTCGCCGGCCACCTGCGATGAGCGTCGACGAGCACGGTTGGGCGGGCGGACGCCCGCTGGTCGGCGTCCTGCACCCCGGGGCGATGGGCGCCGCGCTGGGTTCGGCGCTCAAGCCGGTGGCCTCGGCCGTGGTGTGGGCGGCGGCCGGCCGGTCGCAGGCCACCTCCAAGCGGGCCGAGCTGGCGGACCTGGTCGGCGTGCCCGACGTGACCGCCGTCGCCCGGCGCTGCGACCTGATCGTCTCGATCTGCCCGCCGCACGCCGCCGAGGACGTGGCCGGTCAGGTCGCCGACGCGTTGCCCGGCCGGACCGGGCCGCCGCCGCTGTACCTGGACGCGAACGCGGTGGCCCCGGCCGCCGTGCGGCGGATCGTCGAGCGGCTCGGGCCCGGCGCCACCGTGCTGGACGGCGCGGTGATCGGCCCGCCGGCCTGGCGTCCGGGGAGCACCGTGCTGTGGCTGGCCGGGCCGTCGTCGGTGGCGCTGGCCGGGTTGTTCCAGGGTTCGCCGTTCGAGGCGCGGGTGCTCGGCACGGCTGCCGGTGACGTCGGCGCCGCGAGCGCGCTGAAGGCCTGTTTCGCGCTGCAGAGCAAGGCGTTGCCGGCGATCTGGGCTGCGCTCGCCGAGGCCGCCGACCGGGCCGGGGTGCGCGACGCGCTGGAGGGTGAGCTGCGTCGCACCGGGGTGGACCTGTCCGAGCGGCTGGCCGGCCTGAGCGAACGGGTTGGGCCGAAAGCGTGGCGATGGGCGGGTGAGATGGAGCAGTCCGCCGTCGCTCTCGCCGATCTGGGGGTGCCGGACGGGTTCTCGCTGGCCGCGGCGTCGGTGTACCACCGGCTGGCGGACCGCTCGAACGAGGACTAAACCCCGCTGACCGGTATTTTTCGCCGAACTTTCGCCGATCGGGTCACGGATGGTTACTGCCCGGTAGACCGGAAGGCTGATGTTGTCCCGGCAACGAGTCCGGCGCTTGCCCGGTAACACGCCGTTCATCTAACTTTCGTTCAACTCGCTCGCCCGTCCGACCCGCCGCCCCGCACGGTGTGGCTCCCGACCAGCCAGAACGAGGAGGCGACGTCGCCATGGCAACCGTCTCGGCTCTGCATCCGTCCGGCAACGACCCGGCGCCCGCCGACCCCGGTTTCCACCGCGCCGGTCGGGGGGCCCCGCTGGTCCTGCTGCACGGGGCGAACATGTCCTGGCGGGCCTGGCGCCCGGTACTGCCCTTTCTGACCGGTCGGCACGAGGTCTTCGTGCCGACGATGGCCGGTCACCGCGGCGGCCCGGTGCTGGAGGCGGGCAACGAGTACGGCATGACCGCCGTGGTCGACGCGCTCTGCGGCCAGCTCGACGCGGCCGGTATCGAGACCGCGCACCTGGCCGGCAACTCCCTCGGCGGCTGGGCCGCGATCGAGCTCGCCCGGCGCGGCCGGGCCAGGTCGGTCACCGCGATCTCACCTGCGGGCAGCTGGCGGTCCGCCCGTGATCTCACCCGGCTGCTCTTCATGTTCCGGATGGCTCGCGCGGCCATCGGCGCGGCCCCCTTGCGTTCGCTGGCGGGAAACCCGGCCATGCGCCGCGCCTGGATGGGCCGGGTCGTCGCGCACCCCGGCCGGATCGACGCCGCCGACCTGGCCGACCTGATCGCCGACGCCGCCGAGTGCTCGGCGTTGTCCGGAGCACTCAGCGGCCGGGTCCGGCTACACCCGATGGAGCCCTTCGACGTGGCGCTGTGTCCGGTGCGCATCGCCTGGGCCGAGCGCGACCGCACCATCCCGTACCGCCGCTACGGCCACCCGATGCGCGCGGTCATTCCTGGAGCGGAATTCGTGATGCTGCCCGGGGTGGGGCACGTCCCGATGTCCGACGACCCGCGGCTGGTCGCCCGCACCATCCTCGAGGTGACCAGCGCGGTCCACGAGACCCTGGAGGACCTGCCTCAGCCGCGCCGACGGGCCGTGCGGCCGGCGATCAGCGCCTGACCGCCGCCCGGACCTCGGGTCGCCGGCGGTGCCCGGCCGGGCAGCGCTCGGCCGGTCCTAGGCTGGGGCGGTGGAGTTCCTGTGCGGGCCGGCGGACCCGGTCGACGACCGCCCGGCGGTGACGGTCGCCGGTGTCGCCCTGTCCCGGGACGAGCTGTTCGGCGCCGCCACCGCGGTCGCCGACCGGGTCCACGGCGCCGGGCGGGTCGCGGTGCACGCCGATTCGACCGTGTCGACGGTGGTGGCCGTGCTCGGCTGCCTGCTCGCGGGGGTGGCCGTGGTCCCGGTGCCGCCGGATTCCGGGCCGAGGGAGCGCGCCCACCTGCTGCGTGACTCCGGCGCGCGGTTGTGGCTCGGGGATCCGGCGCCCGGTCTCGATCCGGCAGGTGGCCAGTGGGCCGGCGGGGGCGCGCTCGAGCTCGCATCCGTCGACCTGGCCGCGCGGTCGTCGAGCGGCTACCCGGCACCCGGGCCGCGGGACACCGCGATGATCATGTACACCTCGGGCACCACCGGCAGTCCGAAGGGCGCGGTGCTCTCGCACGGCGCGTTGGCCCGGGGCCTCGACGGTCTGGCCCGGGCCTGGTCCTGGACGCCCGACGACGTGCTGGTGCACGGCCTGCCGCTGTTCCACGTGCAC
>JAJCYC010000309.1 GCA_029263115.1 Pseudonocardia sp.
GAGGTGGACGCGATGCGGGCCGCGCTGGAGGAGGGTGTCGCCCAGCTCGGCGGCGTGGACATCGTGCTCGCCAACGCCGGAATCCTGTCGCTCGGTTCCGGTGACGCGGACGAGGCGGTGGCCTTCCGCGAGGTCGTCGACGTGAACCTCACCGGGGTGTGGAACACCGTGCACGTGGCCGCCCCCAGGATGATCGAGCAGGGCCGGGGCGGGGCGATCGTCCTCACCAGCTCCACCCAGGGGCTCACCGGGCGCGGCGGTGACGGCAGCGGCGGCCTGAGCGGATACTGCGCGGCCAAGCACGGTGTCGTGGGCCTGATGCGGACCTTCGCACACTGGCTGGCCCCGCACAGCATCCGGGTGAACACGGTCCACCCGACCGGGGTCAACAGCCCGATGGTCATGAACGAGGCGGTCGGCCAGATGATCGCGGAGAAGCCCCACTTCGCCGACGTGCTGGCGAACCTGATGCCGGTGGAACTGGTCGAGACCGCCGACATCAGCAACGCCATCAGCTGGCTGGTGTCCGACGAGGCGCGGTACGTGACCGGCGTGACGCTGCCGGTCGACGCGGGGTTTGCCGTCAAGTAGGCGGCGGGAGCCGGCCGGGCCAGCCCGGCCGGCTCGTCACCGACGGGATCTTCGATAACGTCGGTTCACGCTGACGGACGGCCATGTCACACCGGCAGACCCGGACGACAAACTCGAGGAGCACCCACGTTGACCCTGTCACCCGACACCCCCACCGGCCCGGACGAGCGGGCCGGTGCGAGCACCGGAACCGGTCCGAAAGCCGACGATGCAGAGCCGGAGCAGTGGCTGCCGACCGAGCGCCGGGACGGCACCCTGGTGATCACGATCAATCGGCCGCACCGGCTCAACGCGCTGGCCTGGGACCTGATCGCGGACCTGGGCACCATACTCGCGGACGCGGCCGCGGACGACGAGGTGCGCGCCGTGGTGCTCACCGGGGCCGGACGCGCGTTCTCGGCCGGCGGCGACGTCAAGGACCAGAAGCGTCGGGCACGGTGGGGCGTGGTCGAGCGACTGGACAAGATCACCCCGGTGATGGACACGGTCCGGGCCTGCTGGGAGTTCCCGAAACCGCTGATCGCGGCGGTGAACGGGGTGGCGGCCGGGGCCGGGGCCGGCCTGGCCCTGGTGTGTGACGTGCGTTACGCCTCGACCGAGGCGCGCTTCGGTTTCCCCTTCGTCAAGGTCGGGCTCGGCCCCGACTACGGCGTCTCGTACACCCTTCCCCGCCTCGTCGGCCCCGGCCAGGCAGCGCGGCTCATGTACTCCGCGCGCTACGTCGACGCCACCGAGGCACTGCGGATCGGGCTGGTCGAGGAGGTGCTCCCGGCCGACGAACTGCTCGACGGTGCCGTCGGGCTCGCCACGGAGATCGCCGCGGTCGCCCCGTTGGGGGTGCGGTTGAGCAAACAGGCGCTGCGGCGCTCCGCATCGATCGACTTCGCCACCGCCATCACCACCGAGATCGCCGCCCAGTTCCTGGCGACCCAGACCGAGGACCACCTCGAGGGTGCCACGGCGTTCGCCGAGAAGCGCCCGCCGGTGTTCCGCAACCGATGAGCCCGCGCCGAGTCCGTCGTCACGCGAGAGGGGCTTGTCCCCACGCTAACGACTGTTAACATCGGCTGAGGCATCCGGTGGGCCCTGACACGGTCGGGCCCACCGGGTGCACATCACATCCGGTGATTCGCGAAGGGGCCGTCGATGGCTGGGAACTGTCGCATCGGTGCCGGATCCGGCTACTGGGGCGACATGATCGACCCGGCGGTGGAGCTCATCGAGCACGGCGACGTCCGGTACGTCTGTTTCGACCTGTTGGCCGAGCTCACCGTCGCGCTGTTGACCCGGGCCAAGATGCGTGACCCCGGCAAGGGGCACATCCCCGACGTCGAGACCATCATCCGCCAGGCGCTGCCCTCGGCCCGGCGCAACGAGGTCGGCCTGGTCACCAACGGCGGTGGGGCGAACCCGGCCGCCGCCGCACTGGCGGCGGCCCGCGTGGCCTGCGACGCCGGTCTGTCGGACACCCGGATCGGCGTCATCGACGGCGACGACCTCACCGACCGGGTGGCCGAGATCCGGGCCACCGGGTGGAAGTTCACCCACCTGGAGTCCGGCGAGGAGGACATCGACCGGATCGCCGACCGGGTGGTCGCGGTGTCGGCCTACACCGGTTCGGACGCGGTGATCGAGGCGCTGGACGGCGATGCACACGTGGTGATCGGTGGCCGGCTCGCCGACTCGGCGTTGTACTGCGGCCCACTGATGCGGCACTTCGGCTGGAGCTTCGACGGTGACGACTGGGAACGGATCGGCGCCGCACTGACGGTCGGACACGTTCTGGAGTGCGCCGGCATCGCCTCCGGCGGCATGTCCTCGCAGTGGCGACTCTCGAAGGACCCGTGGCGCCTGGGCTTCCCGTTCGCCGAGGTCAGCGAGGACGGCTCGGCGGTGGTCAGCAAGGTCGCCGGCACCGGCGGCGTGATCAACCAGTGGACCATCAAGGAGCACCTGCTCTACGAGGTGCACGACCCGTTCAACTATCTGCTCCCCGACGGGGTCGTCGACATGTCGGCTGTCGAGGTCACCGAGCTCGGCGCGGACACCGTACGACTGACCGGGATGTCGGGGCGCGCCCGTCCCGACACCCTCAAGGTGCAGATCGGCTACGAGGACGGCTACATCGCCGAGGGCCGCACCATGTTCCCGTGGCCCGACGCCCTGGAGAAGGCCGACTTCTGCGAGCAGCTGGTACGCGAGCGCATCGGGTACCTGGGCGTGACGCCCACCGAGCTGCGCTTCGACCGGGTCGGTTGGGACGCGTTGGCCGGCCCGATCGCGCCGAAGCCGGCGGCCGGGCTCCAGCCCAACGAGGTGGAGCTGCGGATGGTGGCAAAGTGCCGGACCCGCGCCGAGGGCGAGATCGCCCGACGGGCGATGTTGCTGCCCGCGACCGCCGGTCCGGTCGGCACCGCGTTCGGCGCACCGCTGCCGCTGCGCAAGGTCGTCGCGCTGTGGCCGACGTTGGTTCCCCGGGACCTGGTACCGCAGCGGGTCCTGGTCGACACCGCGAAGGAGATCGTCGATGCCCACGGTGCATGAGCTGGCCTTCGTCCGTTCGGGCGACAAGGGCGACATCTCGAACGTGGTGGTCCTGGCCCGCGACGCCGAGGCGTTCGACACCCTCGAACGGGGTCTGCGACCGGCGGCGATCAGCGCGTTCCTCGGCGAGCTGGTCACCGGGCCGGTCGTGGTGCACACGCTGCCCAAGCTGCACGCCTTCAACGTGGTGCTGCGTGGCGCGCTGGGTGGCGGGGCCACCACGACCTTGCGTTTCGATGAGACCGGCAAGTCGATGTGCGCGATTCTCTCCCGGATGCAGGTCACCAGCGATCACCGGTGACCTGCACGGACTCCGGCAGCACTGACTCGGGCAGCACCGACTCAGGCAGCACCGACTCAGGCAGCGACCCAACGAAAGGACGAACGTGAGCGAAGACGTCACGGGCCTCGGGCTGAGGTTCGGCACCGTGGAGGAGGGCAAGGCCTGGGTGGGCCGCCGGTCCGAGCCCAAGAAGGCATGGTTCCCGATCGACCGGTCGATGGTGCTCTACTACTGCTCGCTGGTGGAGGACCGCAACCCCCGGTACTGGGACGGCGACGAGTGCCCGCCGGGACTGCTGATGACGCTGGGTTTCAACCCGCAGTGGAGCCCCGAGCACCTGCGCCGGGGCGACGGCCTGTTCGCGCTCGGCATCCCGTTGCCGGGCAAGCACATCATCAATGCCTCCACCACCACCGAACTCGAGCGTCGCCCCCGGATCGGTGACCACGTCTCGATCGAGGAGGAGGTCGCCTCGATCTCCGACGAGAAGACCACCCGCCTGGGTACCGGAGTGTTCATCACCTCGGTCACCACCTACCGCGACCAGGACGGCGGGGTCATCGGTCGCAACACGAACGTGCTGTTCCGCTACAACCTCCCGGAGGATTCGGCATGAGCGCGAGCACCGCCGTCCAAGGCCTGACCTACGCCGACGTCGAGGTGGGCACCGAGATCACCCCGGTGTCGCTGCCGATCACGTACAAGCGGGTCTGCATCAACGCGGCCTCCACCTGGGACTGGTTCCCGGGCCACCACGACCCGGAGTACGCCCGAGCCCAGGGCCAGCAGAACATCTACCTCTCGACGTTGTTCTACCACGGCTTCATCGACCGGGGGCTGAACGACTGGGCCGGTCCGGACGCGCTGATCCGGCGACGCAAGATCTCCATGATCAAGTCGATCTACCCCGGACAGACCGCCACCCTGACCGGCACGGTGGTGGGCAAGCGTGAGGATGCCGGCAAGTACCTGGTGGACCTCGAACTGCTGGTCTCCAGTGAGGAGGGGCCGTGCGTGCCCTCCGAGGCAACCCTCGAGCTGCCCGGCGGACGCTCGTAGCGCGACCCACCCGGTCATCACCGACACAGCGGTCCTGGCCGACATCCCAGTCCTGACGACCTGGTCGACGACGACCCGGTCCTGACGAAGACACGGAGGACACCAAGCATGAGCCAGGGGATCATTTCCTACGGGGCGTACGTCCCGTACCACCGACTCGACCGCTCGACGATCCGCAAGACACTGGGACAGGGCGGCGGCAAGGGCGCCCGCACCGTCGCCAGCCACGACGAGGACTCCACGTCCATCGGCGTCGAGGCGGCCCGGCGAGCCCGCTGGGGCAGCGCACTGCCCGAGTCGCTCTACTTCGCCACCACCTCACCGGGATACCTCGACAAGACCAACGCGACCACCATCCACGCCGCGCTCGGCGCCGGGCACGAGGGATTCGCGGTCGACCTCGGCGCATCCGTGCGGGGTGCGGTCGGTGCCCTGCGCGCGGCCGCCGCGACCGGTGGCATGGCGGTGCTCGCGGACGTGCGGACCGGACGTCCCGGATCCACCGACGAGGCGCTGAGCGGCGACGGCGCGGCGGCCTTCAGCTTCGGGTCGGGCGACTCGGTGATCGCCGAGATCGTCTCCCAGGCCTCGGCCACGGCGGAGTTCCTGGACCGCTGGCGGATGCCCGGCGACACGTTCAGCCGCCAGTGGGAGGAGCGGTTCGGCACCCAGGCCTACCTGCCGCTGATCCAGGACGTGGTCACCCGGGCGCTCAAGGAGGCCCAGATCGACTCGGCCACCCACGTGATCGTGTCGTCGCCACAGGCGCGCGCCGCGCGTACCGCGGTGGCCGCCTTCGCCAAGGACACCAGGGCCGACACCCTCGAGGCGCAGGTCGGATTCGCCGGCGCGGCACACGCCGGTCTGGTGCTGGCCGACGTGCTCGACCGTGCCAAGCCGGGCGACACGATCCTGCTCGTGGTCGCGGCCGATGGCGCCGACGCCGTGGTACTGCGGGTCACCGACGCGATCACCCGGCGCCCGGCCGTGGAGACGGTGCGGGAGCAGCTCGCGGTGGCCGGCGAGGTCTCCTACCCCGACTTCCTGAGCTGGCGCGGGTTCCTGGTCAAGGAACCGCCGCGCCGACCCGACCCGGACCGCCCCGCGGCGCCACCGTCGGCACGGGCCGAGCGCTGGAAGTACGCGTTCGAGGGGTCCCGGTGTCTGGAGTGCTCCATGGTCAACGTGCCGCCGCAGCGGGTCTGTGTGAAATGCGGTTCCCTCGACCGCAGCGAGCCGATCCCGCTGGCTGATGTGCAGGCGACGGTCGCGACCTTCACCATCGACCACCTCGCCTACTCGATGGCTCCGCCGGTGATCGATGTCGTGATCGACTTCGATGGTGGCGGCCGCTACAGCTGCCAGCTCACGGACGCCGACCCGAGCACGGTGGCGATCGGCGACCAGGTCGAGATGACCTTCCGCCGCATGTACTCCACGGCTGACGGCGTCCACAACTATTTCTGGAAGGCACGTCCGGCGCGGAAGGGAGCTAAGTAATGGCCAGCAGAGGAATCCGTGACAAGGTTGCTATCGTCGGCATGGGGTGTACCCCGTTCGGCGAGCACTGGGACAAGTCCGTCGACGACCTACTGGTCGACGCGGTCACCGGCTGCATCGACTCGGTACCCGGTGTCAGCAAGGACGATGTCGATGCCTACTGGGTGGGCACCATGGGGTCGGGCTCGTCCGGCCTGACCCTCTCCCGACCACTCAAGATCGACTACAAGCCGGTCAGCCGGGTGGAGAACTACTGCGCCACCGGCTCGGAGTCGTTCCGTAACGCCGCCTACGCGGTGGCCTCCGGAGCCTACGACTGCGTGATGGCCGTGGGTGTGGAGAAGCTGAAGGACTCCGGCTTCTCCGGTTTGGTCATCCCGGAGCCGGCCAGCGACGGCACCGGAGCCGACCTCACCGCGCCCGCGATGTTCTCCTTCCTGGCACCCGCCTACTGCAAGAAGTACGGCGTCGAGCCGGAGCAGATGAAGGAGGTGATGACCCACATCGCCTGGAAGAACCACATGAACGGGGCGAAGAACCCGCGCGCGCAGTTCCGCAACGAGGTGGCCAAGGAGACCATCTCCTGCTCGCCGCTGATCGCCGGGCAGATGGGCATCTTCGACTGCTCGGGGGTCTCCGACGGGGCCGCCGCGGCGCTGATCGTCCGCGCGGAGGACGCACACAAGTACACCGACAAGCCGATCTACTTCAAGGCGCTGTCGTTCATCGCCGGCCCCGCGGAGGGTCCGCTCGACCCGAGCTACGACTACACCAGCTTCACCGAGGTGGTGAGGTGTGCCGAGGACGCCTACGGCCAGGCCGGCGTCAAGGATCCGCGCACCGAGATCTCGATGGCCGAGGTGCACGACTGCTTCACCCCGACCGAGCTGGTGCTCATGGAGGACCTCGGGTTCTCCGAGCGTGGTCAGGGCTGGAAGGACGTGCTCGACGGCTTCTACGACCTCGGCGGTGGGCTGCCGGTGAACCCGGACGGCGGGCTGAAGTCGTTTGGCCACCCGATCGGTGCGAGCGGGTTACGCATGCTGTTCGAGATGTGGTTGCAGCTGCGTGGCGAGGCGGGCGACCGCCAGCTGGAGGACCCCAAGCTCGGTCTGACCCACAACCTGGGTGGAGCACCCGGCGCCTGCGTGACCTTCGTGTCCATCGTGGGCTCCGAGCTCGGCTAGCAAGCAACCGGACCCGGCCCGCGCGCGGCCGCTCCGGGGATGAGTCCCTCCCCGGAGCCCGCGCACGTGGCCGGGTTCGGCTCGTCACATCCCCGAACGGCCGCCGGCCGTTCACCACACCGAAGGGCAGGACTCGTGACCCAGACCGCTACCTACACCCAGATCCTCTACGACGTCTCGGACGGCGTCGCCACGATCACGATCAACCGGCCGGACAAGCTCAACTCGTTCACCCCGGTCACGATCGACGAGATGACCGATGCCTTCAAGCGGGCCGGTGAAGACGGCAACGTCGGCGTGATCGTGCTGACCGGCGCCGGCAACCGCTCGTTCTGCGCGGGCGGCGACATGAACTGGGAGAAGGAGGGCGGCCTCAAGGAGATGCGGGACAACAAGGACGGTGACGACGACTTCATCGTCCTGCTGTACAAGACCATGCGCGACTGTCTGAAGCCCATCATCGCCCGGGTCCAGGGCTGGTGCATCGGCGGCGGTAACCACCTCGCCTACCACTGTGACTTCACCATCGCCTCGGACGACTCCAAGTTCGGCCAGAACGGCCCCCGCGTCGGCAGCCCGGCCTCGGGCGCGATCGTGTCCTACCTGATCGACGTGGTGGGCGCCAAGCGCGCCCGAGAGATGTGGATGCTCTGCCGGCGCTACACCGCCCAGGAGATGCTGAACTGGGGTCTGGTGAACTCGGTCGTGCCGGCCGACCAGCTCGACGCCGAGGTTCGGCAGTGGGCGGACGAGATGCTCTCGCTGAGCCCGACCGTGCTCAAGGTGGTCAAGAAGAGCTTCGACGACCACTGGCAGCCGCTGCGGGACCGGCAGATCCCGGACAACTTCCTCGAGGAGATCAACCCGGGGTTCTTCGACTCCGGTGAGCAGCAGGAGGGCGCCGGGGCATTCCTGGAGAAGCGCAAGCCCGACTTCTCCCCCTGGCGCTGAGCCCCTCCCGAACCGGGCCCTCCCGAACCGGGCCCTCCCGAGCTGGGCTCATCCGACCGCACTGAGTACGAGAGCCGCCGTAGGCAGGATCTGCCTACGGCGGCTCTGTGTTCGGTTCGGCCGGTGGCCGGTGCGTCTGCTAACGCTCCCAACTACCGCCCGTCCAGCTGCCCGGCAGCGTCTCCCGCCGCGGCTGGACCGGGGCGCTACGGGGCCTTCCGTGTCGGGTGAGCCCGCCGAGGATCGTGCCACCGACGACACTCACCACGAGCAGCACCAACAGCAGACCCGTCGCCAGGTGTTCTAGCGGCGACGACACCCCACTGTGGGCAAGCAGATCGACCACCATCGGAATCCTCCTTCGGGTTACGGCGCGGCCAGCTCTTTGAACACCGGCATGTTGAGCTCGCTCAGGACCCGCGCCCCGTTCGGATCGGTGAAGACGAGCAGCCCACCGATCACCGACGTGACTTCGGAGCCCGGGATCACCGCGTTGTCGTGGAACCCGAGCGCGGTCAACCGTAGCCTGATGTCGCGCTCCTCGCCGGCCGCGAACGTGAGTGGCCCGTCGGCCGCCAGAACCCCTTCGGTCTGGGTCTCCGGCTTGGCGTCGAACACCAGGTTACCGATCTCCAGATAGGAGAGATCGATCGGCGTCGGGCCGCTGTTGCGTATCCGCAGCGCGACCTCCAGGGTGTCGGTCGCCTCCCAGTAGGTGCTCCGCGTCTCGGGCAGCGTTGTCGAGACGGTGCCGGTCAGCACCTGCCCCTGCGGGGTCGCGGTGTTCTGCACCTGCAACGGCAGCGTGTCGGGCCACTTGACGAACGAGTACACCATGCTCGCGGCGGTGATCGCCAGAACGACGACGGACAGGAGCACTGAGACCTTCACGTCACGTTTCGTGACGAGCTCGTCCGGTGTGCGTTCGCCGCCGACCAGCGCGATCAGCCGAGGCATCAGCGGCTTGCTGAACCAGTACACCATGAACAGCAACGCGGGGATCAGGTACAGCAGATGCCAGACCAGCGACTCGCTCCGGTTGTAGGTCTCCAGATCGACGGTCTCACCGTTGCGGAGCGTGACCTCGTTGGTGAACGGAGCGCCGGTCGGGTCCTCGGCGATCCGCAGCTCCTGGCCGGGGCCGATCAGCCCGCCCGCGCCGTGCACCGCCACCATCGGATGCAGGTGCCATGTACCCGCCCGCCGGGCCTGGACGGTGATCTCGAACGGGTAGCTCTGGCCCCTCTCCAGCCGCATGCTCTGGGAGATGAACTGGCCGGCGATCTTACGGTCCTTGACCAACACGGTCGGCCCGGGCGCCACCACCGTCAGCTGGGTGACGTCCGGATTGACCACGCCGTCGGGCCACTGCTGGGACATGTACATGCTGCCGCGCATGGTGAACGTGTCGCCGACCTTCACGTCGGCGTTGCTGAACTGCATGTCGTAGAAGTGCACCGTGCGGGTGCGCAGGTTGGGCGGTTGCTTGTCCTCACCGTGCGCGAAGGCCGGGGTGGCGCCGGTCAGGCCCGCAACGCAGACCAGGGCCGCCACGGTGACCAGCCGCAGGATGCGCCGGGCGGGCGAGGACGCCCTGCGGAGCGCTCCCCCACCGGTCGCGGGCTGACGGGTCGATGCCGTGCGAAACATGCTCACCCCTTGCTCGAGTCGGCGCCGGAGTCGCTCGCGGCCGTAACCTGCTCGGCCTCGGGCCGCTTCTCGTCCGGCACGCCCGGGTGCAGGAAGCCCAGGATCGGGCTCTTGGTCTTGATGAACACCCGCGTCGGCGCGAAGGCCACGAACCTGCCGAGTGCGTATCCGCCCCAGTAGAAGGCGATGCTCGCCACCCCGGCGGTCAACGCGGTCACGATGTTGATCTGTTCGATGAACGCCCGCAGGTGGCCCACCTCGACTATTCGCAGGTAGGACGGGGCCTGGGTGCGCAGGTACTCGAAGCCCATCGCGTCCGCGACAGTCATGATCTCGCCGTGGTAGACCAGCGGCACCCACATGCCGGCGGTGACGGCGAGGTTCGCCGGCTGGAAGAGAATCCCCCAGGCCAGGCCACCGACGATCGAGGTGAGCACCCAACTGCGGGTCAGCAGGAACACCAGGTCGAGCGCGATGCCCATCGGGATCATCGTCGACGGGGAGACGAACGCCAGCGGGTAGTACACCCAGCCGGAGAAGGTGAAGATCCGGCTCGCCCACTGGGAGAGCACCAGCATCACCACGGCGGCGGTGGCGCCACCCGGGATGCCGAGCAGG
>JAJCYC010000310.1 GCA_029263115.1 Pseudonocardia sp.
GGACGTCCGCTGGCTGGTCAACTATGCCCGCGGCCTGGCCGACCGGATGGGTCGGGTGTACCTGGACTTCGGCACCCCGTTACCGCTGCGCGAGCGGCTGGACGAGCTGAGCGCGGACGGGGTCACCACCAACCGGGTGGAACGGGTCGCGCTGGACGTCTGCCACCGGATCAACAACGCCACCCCGGTCACCCCGACCGCCGCCGCGTGCATCGCGCTGCTGGCCGCGAACAAGGCACTCACCCTGGACGAGGTGCTGGACACCGTGCGCCCGCTGGCCGCCTACATCAGCGGCCGGGGCTGGCCGGTGGCCGGCGGGGCCACCCTCACCGACCGCTCGACGCTGCGCTGGGCGCTGCGCGAGCTGGTCCGCTCCGGCGTGCTGATCTCCTACTCCGGTGGCTCGGAGACGGTGTGGAGCATCGGCGAGGATCAGCACCTGGTCGCGGCGGTGTACCGCAACAGCGCGGTGCACGTGCTGCTGATGCGGGCGATCGTGGAGCTGTCGGTGCTCGCGGTGGCCGAGTCGGACGAGCACGGGGCCGCCGAGGGGGAACAGGTCACCGTGCTGGCGGCGGCCCAGCGGCTGCGCGAGCTGTTGAAGTTCGACTTCTTCTTCGCCCAGGGTGACCGGTTCGCCGAGGAGGTGGCCGCCGACGTGGCGGTGCTGGCCCGCCCGGACACCGCGACCGGGCTGGAGGTCAGTCCCGCGCAGGCGCGGGCGTGGCTGGACAACGCCATCCCGCTGGTGTCGCACCTCGCTCTGCGACCGTTCCTGGACTCCTACCGGGTGGTGGCCGAGCGGCTGGCCGCCCGCGACCCCGACGAGGACATCGACGAGCGGGCGCTGGTCGCCGAGTGCATCCGGGTGGGCGAGCAGTGGGCCATGCAACGGAAGCTGGCCAGCGAGGAGTCGGTGTCCGGCGAGATGTTCGGCACGGCGCTGAAGCTGGCCCGTCACCGGGGCCTGCTGGAGGCGGGTTCGGCGAACCTGGACAAGCGCCGCCGCGAACTCGCCGCCGAGCTCGACGAGCTGACCCTGGCGGTCGGCCGGATCGCCGAGCGCGACCGGATCGCCAAGGAGACCGGCTTCCCGAAGCTCCAGTCGGACGACTGACCCGGTCGTGCCCGTCAACCGCCTGCTGGTGGCCAACCGGGGCGAGGTGGCCACCCGGGTGCTGCACGGCGCGGCCGCGCTCGGCATCCCGACCGTCCTGGCGCACGCGGCCGACGACCCCCCGCCGAGCTGGGCCGACCGGGCCGAGCCGCTGCCTGGCACCGGGCCGGCCGCCTACCTCGACCAGGACGCGCTGATCGAGGCCGGCGTGCGTACCGGCTGCGATGCGGTGCATCCCGGCTGGGGGTTCCTCGCCGAGCGCGCCTCGTTCGCCGCCCGCTGCGCGGATGCCGGGTGGGTGTTCGTCGGGCCGTCGCCGGCGGCGCTGGAGCTGTTCGGGGACAAGGCGGCCGCCCGCGAGCTGGCCGGCAAGCTCGACATCGCGGTGCTGCCCGGCACCCGGGCGCTGACCGGTGAGGACCCCGACGCCGAGCTGGCCGAAGCCGCCGAGTTCCTCCGACGGCACGGGTCGGTGCTGGTCAAGGCGGTGGCCGGCGGCGGCGGGCGGGGGATCCGGGTGGTCGAGCATCCGGACGCGCTGGTCGACGCGCTGGCGCGCTGCCGGTCGGAGGCGCGGCACGGGTTCGGCTCCGGCGCGGTGTACCTGGAACGGCGGCTGCCCTGCGCCCGGCACGTCGAGGTACAGCTGGTGGGCGACCACACCGGCGCGGTGGTGGCCGTCGGCGACCGGGACTGCAGCCTGCAGCGGCGCCGGCAGAAGCTGATCGAGATCGCGCCCGCCCCGGGGTTGCCCGACGACCTGCGGGCGACCCTGTGGGCGGCGGCAGAGGCGCTGGGCGGCGCGGTCGACCGGCTCGGGGTGGCCACCGCGGAGTTCCTGGTCGGCCCGGACGAGTACGTGTTCCTCGAGGTGAACGCCCGGTTGCAGGTGGAGCACACGGTCACCGAGCAGGTCACCGGGCTGGACCTGGTGGCGACGCAGCTGCGGCTGGCCGCCGGCGCCACCCTGGACGAGGTGGGCTGTGGCGAGGCCCGGGCCGGCGGGCCGGCGGCCGCGGCCCCCGGACCGGCCCGGGTGGCGGTGCAGGCCCGGCTGAACGCCGAGCGGATCACCGCGGACGGCGAGGTGCACCCGGGCGGCGGTGAGCTGACCCGGTTCGTCCCGCCCGGCGGGCCGGGCGTGCGGGTCGACACGCACTGCTTCCCCGGATATGTGGTCGACCCGCGCTACGACCCGCTGCTGGCCAAGGTGATCGCCACCGCCCCCGACCTGGCCACCGCCACCGCGCTGGCCGAGCGGGCGCTCGGTCGGTTCGACGTAGCGGGGACCCCGACCAACCGTGCGCTGCTGCGCGCCGCGCTGGTGAGTGCGGAGCACCTACCGGGCTTGACCACCGACTTCGTCGACACCCATCTGGCAGACCTGCTCGGCGAGGTTCCCGAGGACGTGCCGGCGGCCGGTACCGGGGACGACCGGGTGGTCACCGCGCCCCGTGCCGCGGTGGTGGTGGAGGTGGCCGCGACCGCCGGCCAGCAGGTCGCGGCGGGTCGGCCGCTGGTGGTGCTCGAGGCGATGAAGATGGAGTACGTGCTGCCCGCGCCGGCGTCGCTGCTGGTCCGCGAGGTGCTGGTCGAGCCGGGGACGGCGGTGGCCGAGGGCACCCCGCTGCTGGCCGTCGAGCCCGCCGACCCGGACGAGGCCGCCGACGCCCACGCCGCAGATGTCGGACCCGACCTGGACACCATCCGCGACGACCTCGCCGAGGTACTGGCCCGCCAGCGGGGTACCCGGGACGAGGGTCGCCCGGAGGCGGTCCGCGCCCGGCGCGCCCTGGGCCGGCGGACCGCCCGGGAGAACGTGGCCGACCTGTGCGACCCGGGCACGTTCGTCGAGTACGGGGCGCTCACCGTGGCCGCCCAGCGCCGCCGCCGCAAGCTGGACGACCTGATCGCACGCACCCCCGGCGACGGCATGGTCACCGGCACCGGCCGGATCGACGGCCTGCGGGCGGCCGTGCTCTCCTACGACTACACCGTGCTGGCCGGCACCCAGGGCGTGCAGAACCACCGCAAGACCGACCGGCTGCTGGAGCTG
>JAJCYC010000311.1 GCA_029263115.1 Pseudonocardia sp.
GTTCACCACCGTCTCCTACGCGGTGCTCATGCCGGAGGCCGGGACGGTGTTCGGCTCGCTCGGGCCGCTGCTGGCGGTCAAGACCGCCGGTGAGCGCCGCACCGTCGCCCTGCACTACGAGGTGCTCGGCGCGGGCCGCTCCTCCCGTGCCGTGCGCACCAACCGGTTCCGCTCGACGGTGGTCAACGACTACAAGGCACGCAAGGGCTTCTCCACGTCAGCGATGGACGAACGGGCCGCCGGTGGTGCGCGGGCGCAAGAGGCCGCCGTGGCGGCCGGGCACACCATGGTCCGCTTCGCCGCGGCCACATCGGTGACCGTGCCCAGCCACTGGAACGCCGAGGACCACGCCGCGCGCCTGGAGCACGACGCGGCCGGCCGGTTCCGGCTGCTGCGCCTCGAGCTGGCCCAGGACTCCGCGTTTGTCGCCGCGTGCCTGCCGCTGGGACTCGGGCTGCCCCGGCTGCGCGGGAGCCTCCAGTGAGCCGCGGCCCAGCCGCCCGCACCGCGGCCCGCCGCACGAACGGCACCCGGGACGCGGCGTCTCTGCTGAGCACCTTCGGCGGGCAGGTACCGACGCGCGCCGAGCCGCCGGTCGCACCGGTGCGCGAGCGAGTCAACCGTCCGCTGGCCTCGCGGCGCGGCCATGCCCGGGCCGGCCAAGGCTGGGCACCGGTGGAACCGCCGCTCGTGGTCTACCAGGCGGCCACGAGTGAGATCGGTGGGCTGTTCCCACTGCTCGCGGCCGACCAGCTGCCGGCGGTGGGAGCCCGGATGGGCTACGACGCCTTGTCCGGCGGCGCGTTCCACGCCCACCCGGTGGAGTGGGTGCTGCGCGGGATCGCCACCAACCCCAACATGGTCATCTTCGGCGAACCCGGCCGAGGCAAGTCCTCGACCGTGGTGGCGTTCGCGCTGCGGATGATGCTGTTCGGGGTCAAGACCCTCATCTCCGGCGACGTCAAGGGCGAGTACACCCCACTGCTGCGGGGGCTGGGAATCACCCCTATCCAGCTCGGGCGCGGCAGCTTTGCCCGTCTGAACGCCCTCGACCTCGGCCCGATCGCGGCCCGCTGGCCTACTTGGTCGACCGCGCGACAACGGGAGGAGCTGGCCGGCGTCCTCGGACGCTGGACCAAGCTGCTGGTCGCGCTGGCCGAGGCACAGGGCTACGCCCCCAGCGTCACCGACGAGGCTGTGCTGTCCCAGGTGCTCCGGCGGCTGGTGGGCGCCGCGGATGGCTACACCGAGCTGCGCCCGATCACCATCCCCGATGTGGCTCGGTGTCTCTCCGACCCGTCCGAGGGGTTGGTCGCCGACACCCGCTTCGCCGGACGCCGGGAGTTCCTGGACACCCTGCGCCCGATGACCGACGCGCTCACCAACTTGGTGTCGGGCCCACTGGCCGGGTTGTTCGACGAGCACACCAACTTCGACCTCGACTGGGACGCGCCGATCCAGTCGATGGACCTGTCACTCCTGCGTTCGCGCGGGGACCAGGCCGTTGCCGTCGCGCTGACCTGCCTCGGCTCGTGGTCGTCGCTGATCACCGACCTGCAGGACGACGGCGAGGTCCGGATCGTGATCCGCGACGAGGTCTGGCGCCAGATGCGCCTGGGCCTGCGCGCGGTGCAGGCCGTCGACTCGGACCTGCGTCTGTCCCGGGCGGAGAAGAAGGTCCAGGTGCTGGTCATGCACAAGCCGTCCGACCCGCTGTCGGTGGGCGCAGCCGGCTCGCAAGAGGTGGCCATCGCCAAGGATCTCCTCGCGCTGTGCTCCACCCGGATCCTGTGCGGGCAGTCCACGCGGGTGGCCGACGAGCTGGCCGACGACTTCGGCCTGTCGGAGAAGGAGCAGCAGGTCATCACCGGATGGGCCATGGAGCGTCCCGGTCGGGCGCTGTGGAAGATCGAGAACCAGCCGGGTTGCAAGGTTCAGACGGTCCTCTCCCCCACCGAGCTGGCGGTATTCGACACCAATGCCCAGCTGCGTTCCCGCCCGATCTCGCCGGCGGTCCCGTGATGGAGAGGAGAGGTCACCTGACTCGCACATGAATCTTCGAGTGCTGACGTGACCCACTAATTTCGAGCAGTTTCGCTTCACTGTCGGCGCTCCAGCCTGCCCAAAACAACAAGAAGTTCTGCGAAACCGAAAGGAATCACAATGCCCGAGAGAAGCGCCCGAATGATCGCCCCAACGGCAATGACAATCGCAATTGTTGCGGCAGCGGTCACATTCACCGCCGCTTCGCAGGACCGTCCTCAGCGTACCGGTGACCTATCCGCGGCGGCGAGCTCGGAACTCTCCGGACACGCGCCCCGCCCGCCGCGCCCCAAGCCGCGTCCCGACGGTGGTGGGAGCTCCGGTTACGTCTGGGGTGCAGGTGAGGCGGACCCGACCTGGCAGGAACAGCTTCGGGACATGACTCGGGACCGGTCAGGGGAGCGGGAGCAGCGGGAGGCCAAGCCCCCCGAGGAAACAGCGGTTTCGAGGTGCTATCGGGACTTCGAGCGGGACCACCCTGGCGAAAACGCAGACGTCGCATGCTTCCCGAATGAGCGCTGGGTGCAGGGTTAGTGGCCAGAATCGCGAACAGAAGAGACTCGTGATGCGCATTCGATCAGCAGCAGTCTGCGCGAGCCTCCTGATCCTCGGAAGCGGGCCGCCTGCGATCAACTCGCTGAAGGTCGCCAATGCCGAATCGAAGCCTTGGGTCATGTCGAGAACGATCCCGCCTTCGTGCGTCGACTACAGCAACTCCCCTCGGAAGCGGAACAAACTCGGCGACACCGAGGACCGGATCACCGTCGTGAACCGGTGCCAGGACACCCAACGGGTCCGCACCTCGTATCGGTACTGGTTCGACGGTGACTGCCACGTCCTGCGTCCTGGTCAGGGCTTCACCGACTTCGACTCCGGCCACGGCTTCCAAGGAATCAGCGGCTGCTGAAAGGGCTCGCCCGGGGGGCCTGGCGACCAGGTCGCCAGGCCCTCGGCGAGCCGCATTGAGCAACCATCACGCGAGAAGGAACCCCGAGCATGCATCAGCTGACCCAGTTGCTCACTGCGATCGCAGTGGCCGCCGCCGGCGTCGCGGCGGCTGATGAAGCGCTTCCCACCGGCGCGGGCTCGATGCCGCTGGCGTTGACCAGTGCACCGTGGCCAGCGATCGCGCCGAGCGGCACGGCGTGCTCGGCCACCGAGATCTTGGACCTGCGTCGTTGGAAGCTCACCCTGCCCTCCGGTGACAGCGAGTCTCCGACCGAGATCCTTCCCGGCGAGCTGCGGGAGACCACCTCCGAGTTCTTCGGCCCGACCCAGCGTTGCGATGGCGTGACGTTCGTCGCGCCGGTCACCGGCGCGACCACCAAGGGTTCCAATTACCCGAGATCGGAGCTGCGCGAGCTCACCGAAGGCGGATCCCCTGCGGCCTGGTCATCCAGCTCCGGTACGCACTCCATCGCGGTGATGGAGGCCTTCACCGCGCTGCCCAAGGACAAGCCGCAGCTGGTCGGCCTACAGATCCACGACGACGCCGACGACGTCTCGGTGTTCCGCCTCGAGGGCAGCCAGCTCTACGTCACCAACGGCGACGACCCCCACTACCAGCTCATCGACGCCGACTACCAGCTCGGCACGGTGTTCACCGCGGCGTACCTGGTTACCGACGGCACGATCTGGGCCTACTACAACGGCCAGCCGGTAGCCAAGATCCCCGGCCAGTTCACAGGCGCCTACTTCAAGGCCGGCGCCTACACCCAGGCCAACTGCTCGAACTCCTCCCCGTGCAGCCCGAGCAACTACGGCGAGACTGTCATCCACGCGCTGCGGGTCGCACATGACTGACACCCGCTCCCGGCTGGTCATGGCATCAATCGGCGTCGCGATGGTCGTGCTGTTGTGCGGTGTCCTCGCGCTCGGAGTCATCGGCGCCTCGGTGATGGGCGGCGCCCTCATCGGCGGCGGCTGCGGCGGGGACGGCGGCCCCGGCGGGGGCTCGCAGCAGATCGGGCCCCGCTCCTGGTCGGCCGAGCAGACCGCCAACGCCCAGGTAATCACCGCCGGCGCCATCGGCCGCGCACTGCCCCGCCGCGCGGCCGTGATCGCGGTATCGACCGCGATCGTGGAGTCCGGGCTGCGCAACCTCGGCTACGGCGACCGCGACTCCCTCGGCTTGTTTCAGCAACGCCCCTCCCAGGGGTGGGGCACCCCGCAGCAGATCATGAACCCCGCCCTGTCTGCCAGGAAGTTCTACGACCACCTGATGGCACTCCCGGGTTGGGCCGCTATGCCGCCGGGTCAGGCTGCCCAGGCCGTGCAGCGATCAGCTTTCCCTGCCGCCTACCCGCCCCAGGAAGCCCCAGCCGAGGCCCTCGTGGCCCGCTTCTGGGCCGGGCCCGACAACCCGATCCCGACCACCCCGATCGGCGCCGACACCGCCGTGAGCCTGGCGGTGTTCGGCCGGCTCGGGTGCCCCGACCAGGGCGGGTCCGACATTCCGTTGCCTATCGGAGACGGCGCGAAGGTCATGCCTCCAGACTTCCAGCTGCCCACGGACCCCCGGGCACGGGCGGCGGTCGCATTCGCTATCGCCCAGCTGGGCAAGCCCTACGTCTGGGGAGCGACCGGGCCCGCGGCGTTCGACTGCTCCGGCCTCACCCAAGCCGCGGCGGCCGCGGCCGGCACGCCGATTTCCCGCACCACCACGAGCCAAGTCCACGACGGCGACCCTGTCACCAGCCTCGACCAGGTGCGGCCCGGCGACCTGCTCTTCACCGCCGGCTCCCTCGGCACCGCGGCGAATCCACGACACGTCGGCATCTACGCCGGGTCTGGGCTGGTCATCAACGCCTACGACGCCAAACGCGGCGTCATCGTGGAGCCACTGCGTGGCTGGGCTCCGAAGGTCGTCGCGATCCGCCGAGTCATCTCCCCAGCCCCGGTGACAGCCGGCGGCGATCCCGTCCTCGCCCAAGGAGCCCCCTCATGACCGGATTCAGCCCCGGCGTGCCCACACAGTCAGGGCCCCAGCCGACAACACATGACCGCGCGCGGGACCCCGAGGTCCCCGCCGACACCCCCTTGCACCAATGGCCGATCGGCACGGAAGACCTGGACCCGAGTCAAACGCAGGCAAAACTTCCACTCGACCCGGCAGCGGAAACCGAACTCGACCAACTACGCTCCCAGCTCGCGCTCACCAAGGCCCGCTCGCAGGTGCTGCGAGACCCCGGCTGGCTCGATGAGCTCACCACCGGCGAGCAGGACGCCGACCGCGAAGCCGCCGCACGCGTACGAGCCATGCGCCGCGAGCAGCACTTGGCCGCCGCGATCGCCGAGGACCAGCTGAGTGGCCGGGCCCGTCGGGCGGAGAGCCGACTGGCGCGGATGGAGCTCGCCGATCAACTCTGGAGTCGCCGAGCGCTGGCCCGCCGCAAGCGGTTGCTCGACCCCACCGCTCGGCTGGCCAGCCTGCACCGCACTCACGTCGCCAGCTCAGCCACGTTGATCGCCGTCGCAATAGCGGGGATCGCCTGGACCGCGGCCGGAGTTCACGACGCCCTCGTCGGACCCGACGGAACCATGCTGGCCTACCTCGTCGAGCCGATCTTCTCCCTGCCACTGCTCGTCATCATGGCCGTCTCCGCCCAAGCCGCCCAATGGGACCGCGCCTTCCCCCCTCCCGACCAGCGGGGACGGGTCTACGCCCTCGAGGCGTTCCTGCTGATCGCCACGATCGCGATGAACACCGTCAGCGTGCTACCCGGCGTCGGCTCCTGGCAGGGGGTCTCCACCTTGCTCGCTCACCTGGTCCCACCGGTGCTGATCGTCATAGCGGTCGTGCTGCAGCCACTGATCGCCGCCTTCCTGGCCGGCATCCTCACCGCCGGCGGCGCCGGCATCGACGCGACCGACTCGGCACCGGTCCGTCTTGCCCCGGACACGGCCCTGACGCTGCAGCTGGTGTCTCAGGTGAGGGCGGCCGAGCGGCGCGGCGAGCTCACCGCGTGGGCCGAAACCGGCCGGCCCAGCATCAGCGCCATCCAGCGGCACCTGCGCTGCGAGAAACGCCGAGCACAGGTCGTCTGGGATGCCCTCCGAATCCTCGACGGCCACCGAGCGGGGCAACTTCACCGCCCGTCCTCGGTGAACCCCAACGGCCTCGCCGCGGATCGGGGCGCGCTGTGAGCACGCTTCGAGCGAGCGGCCTCAGCCCTACCGCCGACCGCGACCTGATGCTGTGCGCCGTCCTCGGCGGGATCGGTGCCGTCATCGCGACAGTCGTCGGGGCGCTCATGACGGCTGGTGCGGCGACCAACTGGCTTTCCGGCCGATCCGCGACGCTTCCACCCGCCGGCAGCTGGTTGGCTCGCGCGATTCGGTTGCTGATTGACCCGACGCATCCGGCCGCCGCGTTCGGACCACCCTGGGCCGAGGCCCTGGACGGGCACGTCGGTCTCTACTGGGCTGTCGCGCTGGGGACCCTGCTGGTCGGCCTCGCTATATCCGCAAGCCTGCTCATCGGCATGTGGCGGATATGGGGACCGACGCAACCGGGGCACGCGAGCCGGACCGAGATCCGCGAGGAGCTCTCCCCCGCCGCCGCGCGCCGGACCGCGACCTGGACCCGGCCGTCGCTCTCCCCGGCACAGCGACGCGCCGCGCCCATCACCGAGCTGGCCGCGCCCTTACACCGGGGCCCGACCGGCCGGATGTGGGTGCCGTTCGAGAACCCGACCGGCACGCTCGCGCCCACCCAATCCGGCAAGACCCGCCGCGACCTGGCTCACAAAGCCATCGACGCCCCCGGCCCACTGCTGTGCTCGACCACCAAGGCCGACCTCATCGAGTTCGCCGGCCTCGCCCGCACCCGACGACCAGCGGCCGGGCCCGTCCTGGTCTACGACGCCACCAGCACGGTCAATTGGCCCGCGCAGCTGCGCTGGTCCCCCGTCACCGGCTGCGCCGACCCTTCCGTCGCCTACCGCCGCGCCCGGGCCATGGTCGAAGCCGCCGCCGTCACCGTCGAAGCGGGCCAGGGCGGCTCAGCAGGGAACGACCGAGTCTTCCGCGAACGCGCCACCATGGTCCTGTCCGCCTACCTGCTCGCCGCCGCGCTCACCGGCCGGGCCATGCACTCAGTGGTCAGCTGGGCCACCGAGAAACCACCGTCCCTGGAACCGGTCCAGCTGCTCAACCACTACTACCCCGCACTGTCGGCCAACCTGCGCGCCGAGACCGAAATGGTCGCCCGCACCGCCGACGCCGTGTGGATGAGCGTTCGCCGCGTCCTCGAACCCCTCATGAACCCCACCCTGCTCGACCTGTGCACTCCCGAGCCCGGCCACGGATTCGACGCCGCCCAGTTCATCACCGACAACGGCTCGCTGTTCCTCATCGCCGGCCAACACCAAGCCGCCCAAGTCGCGCCCCTGCTCACCGCGCTAGCCGATCACTGGCTCACCACCGCCCAAGACCTCGCCCTCACCCAACCGAGCCGACGGCTCGATCCGCCCGCCACCGCCGTCCTCGACGAACTGCCCAACGCCACCCCGCTGCCCGAGCTCCCCGACGTCATCTCCGATTCCGCAGGTCGCGGCGTCATCATCCACTGGGCCGCCCAATCCCTCGCCCAGATCGAGGACACCTTCACCCCCACCCGCGCCCGCCAACTACTCGACAACACCACCACCCTCACCGCCTGGGGCGCGCTCAAAGACGCCCGAGCTCTCGAATGGCTGTCGACCCTGGCCGGCCACCACGACCGGCCCCGCTGGCAACACCACACCGACACCTTCATGGGCGCCAGCCGCACATCCGTCGGCACCGAAACCGTCCCCACCTACCGACCCGGCGACATCCGCGGCCTCCCCAAAGGCCAAGTCATCGTCATCCACCGCCACCTTCCACCCATCCGCGCCCGCACCATCGACATCAACCGCCGACCCGA
Organism: Pseudonocardia sp.; assembly: GCA_029263115.1. Lineage (GTDB taxonomy): Bacteria > Actinomycetota > Actinomycetes > Mycobacteriales > Pseudonocardiaceae > Pseudonocardia. Next base: position 7,952 of record JAJCYC010000311.1, read on the forward strand.
CTGGCCCCAACTCCGCGCCGACGCCCAAGCCATCCGCGCCGACAACATCGCGGTCACCACCGACGGACGGGCCATCAGATCGGAGCCCACCCAGCCCGGCCACTCACCCACTAGGAGCTCGCCGTGAACCGCCCGTACAGCGCCGGGCAGAACCTCGCCTGGCTCGACCCACACCCCGACGGCATCCGCCTCCACCGAGCCACCGTCATCCACATCCAACCCGCCGACCAGGCCAACCGCTGGAACATCTCCACCGACCGCGGCGACGCCACCGTTGACCACACCGGCCACAGCGGGCACATACTCCCCATCGGCCCCGACATCGCCACCGAGCTCTACATCCGCGGCGACGGATACCTGATCCACCCCACGATCATCGAGCACAGGCAGACGATCGAACGAGACGGCCACGACCTGGGCCTCAGCGCGGACAACGGTGATGACCTTGGCCTCGACTAACCCAGCCGACGAGCTCCTCACCCTCGACGAGCTCTGCACCATGCTCAAGATCACCAAGGCCACCGCGTACAAGCAACGGACGTCAGGAACCGGACCGCCCGGCTACCGGATTGGCAAGCATCTTCGCTTCAAACGGAGCGATGTGCTGCGTTGGCTAGAATCGAAGAGGGATATAGCCTAGCCAAGCGACTATGAACCTAGCTAGGCGTTCTGTTTGAAAGCCCTCGTCACCGCCGCCTCGCCCACGCACGACGCGGAAGTCAGCCTTTGCGGTCGCCACGACACATGAAGATCGACGAATACTCCAATCGGGTGGTATCTGTCGGCAAGATTTTTTTCACGCTGCTCCTTAATAGCGGACTGCAGTAAGTAGCGTTCATTGTTGCGCGTTGTCGCACCACGAGTTATCCACAGGGGAAGAACCTCTTCTTTGACGCGGACTCCATCCTTGATATACCTATACATATGCATCGCACATTCCCGGCGAACACGCTCAACAGCGCCACAAGAGCGATTAAGGAGCAGTAATGACCTGGTCGAACGCTATCAACAACGTCAGTGACCTGGATACGCTACCGGTCCTCATCCCGGTGCCACAGGCTGCAGGACTGCTCGGTATCAGCCGAGCATCCGCCTACCGCTACGCCCTTTCAGGCGTCCTGCCGACAACCAAGCTCGGCGGACGGGTGTTCATCCACCGCGACCGGCTCCGAGCGTTCCTGGAGGCAGCATGAGCAGCGCCGGCGGGAAGAAGCGGCGCGCGAGGCGGGGGATCAACGGCTCCGTTTACCCGCGCGGACAGAAATGGGCCTACGTCGTCGACCTCGGTAACGACCCGCTCACTGGTGAACGTCGACGCAACGCCCGTGCCGGCTTCGCTACCGAGGACGCCGCATGGGAAGCGCTGGTCGAGGCAAACAATCAGCTCCGAACGAACCGGTACGTGAAGAATGCCCCGCGCACTGTCCGGCAGTTTCTCGACGAGTGGCTTGCGGCCGTGCGCGTCTCCCTGAAGCCAACTACTCATAGCAACTACCGCAACTACGCCGTCTACTACGTCATCCCGATCATCGGTGAGCGCAGGCTGCAGGACGTGACGCCGGAGATGATCTCGCTGCTCTACACCCACCTGCTGGAGAAGGGGCGCCGCAAAGGCGACTCCAACCAGCGCATGTACGCGTTCTGGAAGAAGGCGGTCGAGGCTGGGCAGAGTCCAAAGCCGAAGGATGTCGCCACCGCGGGCGGTGTCACCTATGCCGCCGCCACCCGCGCGGTCCGCCGGTACCAAGCTGGCAGGGTGCCCGCGCCATACTCTCGCGGTCTCGACGCCCGGACTGTCCTCGGCGTCCAGATCATGCTCGGACGAGCATTCGCCGATGCGGTTTCCTGGAAGTACCTGGGTGAAAGCCCGGCCGCGCAGGCCGGCCGCGTCCGACAGACCCGCAAGGGCCACAACGTGTGGACCCCCGACCAACTACGCCGCTTCCTCGCCATGGCGCGAGACGAGCGGCTGTACGCGATGTGGCTCATGTTCGCCACCACCGGGATGCGCCGGTCCGAGGCAGCCGGCGCGCGCCGCGAGCATTCTGATATCGCCGCCCGAACGATCACGCTCTGGCAGACCCGGGTCATCGCCGGAGGCCAAGCCACCGACTCTGACGGTAAGACCCGACGCTCCCGCCGCAGGCTCGCGCTCGACCGACGTACGTCAGACGCCCTCAACCAGCACCTGGCGATGCTGGATCACGAGCGGGCCCAGTTCGGTGCCGACTACCAGGACCACGGGCTACTTTTCTGCTGGATTGACGGCCGGCCGATATATCCCGACACCATCAGCGAACACTTCAACCGACTCGTCGACCGCGCCGGGCTTCCGACGATCACCCTGCACGACGTTCGACACACCTACGCCACCATGTCCTTGCGCGCCGGAGTCAATCCGAAGATCGTCAGCGGTCGACTCGGCCACGCGACCGTAGCGTTCACCCTCGACCTCTACACAGAAGACGTCCCAGAGCTGCACCACGCCGCCGCCGAGGCCGTCAGCGACCTGTTCCTGAATGACCCGGATGGGGCGTCGGCCCCGCTCGAGCTGCCGTAACAAGTCTGATGGCTACTGATCTGGCTACCGAGCGGTTAGGCGGGACCCTGGTACCTCTGACTGTAGAGGCATGAGGCGGCGTGTTTTGGCAGGTCAGAAGGGTAAGGATGATGGTGGGCGATACTGGGATCGAACCAGTGACCTCTCCGGTGTGAACGGAGCGCTCTCCCGCTGAGCTAATCGCCCGGGACTCGGTGGCGCTACGCCAACCGACTCCGGAGACCTTACAACACGCCCGGCCGGTCGCCGCGGCGGCCGGGGGTCAGAACAACCGGGCCAGCGGCGACTGGAGCCAGGGCCAGTTGATGCCGACCCAGCTGCCCATGAGCGCGAACGCGCCCACCGCCCACACGCACACGGCGGTGACCAACAACAGGCCCACCGAGACCAACGCCCGGACCAGGGGGGTCTGTCGCTTCAGCCATTCGACCCATTGCTCGTACTTGCGCCGGACGAACTGGAGGACCCTGCGGGCGAAGACGAACTCGGTGGCCAGGATGCCCAGGCCGGCGAAGATCACGACCCATCCGGGCCCCGGCGCCGGCAGCATGATGATGCCGAGGATCAGGACTCCGACGCCCGCGACGGCGATCACCAGCCGGTAGATCCAGGTCGCGACCGGGTAGGGGTCTAGGCGGCGGCGGAGCGCCACCAACCGGTCTCGCATCCGCGCCGCGCGGCCCCGGACCGGGTGCGGCGCCTTCTCCTCGGTGTCGATCAGCTGGCCACCTGTCCGCTCGCTACCACCGAACCTGGTGAGAGGGGCACGGAGCGACCGTTCTCGATCGAGATCGCGTACTCGGCGTAACGCCTCGGGCCCGCGGCAGAGCCTACCGGCAGCATCGTCTCCGACGGTACGTCGACGTCGAACGAGCCCACCGGCGTGGGCGGACCGTCGCCGAGGCCCCAGAGTACGTACACCGAGCGGTCGGCCTCGTTGGCCGGCAACCCGATCGGCATCACCTGGCGCTGGCCGGGGAACACCGCGACCGCTGCCAACACCTGGCCGTTCGGGGCGTGCAGCACGGCGTGCTCGACACCCGCGCGGTCCAGGTCGGACAGGATGCGGTTAACCTGCGGCGAGGGCGCGGCCAGCGCACTCTGCTCACCGGTCCTCACCCGCTCGACGAGTTCGACGGCGACCGCCCCGACACCGACGAGCGCGACCGCGACCGTGGCCGCCACCGCGACCAACCGTCGACGGCCCTGGGCCCACCGCGGACCGGACGCCCCGGCGGGCGCGGCCGGCGGCGGGACGGCGTGCCGCGGACCGACCACCGGGGCCGACGTCGCCCACAGAGCGGCGGGGTCCTCGGAGACGTCAGCCGGGTCGCCGCCGGCGCCCCACTGTCGCTCGCGCGCATCCACCGGAAGTTGCGGAGTGACCGCGACCCCCCGCGCCAACGCGGACCTCAGCCGGGCCGGCGGCTCGACCTGTTCGGAGGTGGCCACCAGCGCCCACACCGCGTCCTGGGTCTGGCGGACGAGATTCTGGCAGACCGGACAGGTGGGCAGGTGCTCGTTCAGGGCTTCCTCGTCGGCAGGTTCCAGTGCGTGCAACGTCCAGCCGACGGCGTCCTCGGCGTGTGGGCAGCCCCGCTCCACGCTCATCGGACGTTCCCCAGCATCTCGGCCTCCAACTGCAGCGGCATGAGCAGCCGCCGCAGGCGCTGGACACCGGTGAACATCCTCGACTTCACGGTGCCGATCGGGACGCCGGTGATCGCGGCGACCTCGCGCTGGGTGTACCCGCCGTAGTAGGCCAGGGCCAGCGCCTCGCGCTGCTCGTCGGGCAGTCGGCCCAGCGCGTCCCGGACCTGGCCGGCGACCACCGAACCGATCGCGGCCTGGTCGGCGCCCGGGCCGGAGGGCGCGTTCCACTCCTCGCCGCCGTCGGCGGCCGGGACCGTGCGGCGGCGGGTGGCGCTCTCCCGGCGCACCGCGTCGACCGCCTTGTGGTGGACCAGCGTCAGCAACCAGCTGCCGAACCTGCCCCGGTTGGGGTCGAACCGCTGCGGGTCGCGCCAGAGGGCGAGGAACGCCTCCTGGACCACGTCCTCCGCGATGCCGTCGTCCGCGCAGATCCGGCGGGCCAGCGAGTACGCCGGCCGGCAGTAGCGGTCGTATATCTGCTCGATCGCGCCCGGGTCGCCGGCGCCGACGCGCTTGACGAGCAGCTCGTCGGGCGGGTCGAGCGCGCGGTTCACGGACGCACCGCCACGCGGTCGTCGCCCGGGTCTCCCGGACGACGCCGAGACGTCGGCGACATCGGCCACCAGATTGGTCCTCACGTTGGGAACGTTCGCGCGGCGGGGCCGCGCGGTTCAGAATAGTGGCGAACACGGGTGACCTGCCCTTGGCCTCGCTCGCGCTGGTCAGGAAAGTCCGCGTCTGCTCCGACCGGGTGAACAGGGTTGCCCTCCCCCAGGTCCGTGCCAGTCCCACCGTGACATCTGGGCTGCCAAGTCGTTCTCCATCCTGAAGGACGAGCAATCCACGGAGAGGCAGCACGATGCGCAACGAGCACGTCACGATTCGCTCTCTCGCGGTGTTCGACCTGCTGGGTCAGCAGGTCGACGCGATGCCGGTGCGGGTCGAGCTGCGCTACGACAGCCGCGATCCGTTCGCGGTGCACGCGGTGTTCCAGACCGGCCGGACGGACGCCGCCGACGTCGAGTGGGTGTTCGCCCGTGACCTGTTCGCGGACGGTCTACTCACGGACGCGGGCACCGGCGACGTGCGGGTGCGGCCGATGCCCGGCGACACGGACACCGTCGAGATCGAGCTGAGCTCGCCCTCCGGGCACGCGGTCTTCGCCACCAGCGCTCCCGACCTGGCCAACTTCCTCGACCGCACGTTCGAGGCCGTACCGCCGGGCAGCGAGTACGCGTGGCTGGACCTCGACCTGGCCCTGGAGGACCTGCTCTCGAGCGAGGCGAGCTGACCCGAGGAACCGGGGGGGGCCGGTTTGGCCCCCCCGACAGCGGTCGGCTAGAGTTGCAAGCACAAGGTCCCGCCGGGAAATCGGCGGGAACATGCGGACGTAGCGCAGCTGGTAGCGCATCACCTTGCCAAGGTGAGGGTCGCGGGTTCGAATCCCGTCGTCCGCTCGGAGGGTGCTCGGGTCCCTCACCGGACCTCCTTCTCGGCTCCCAACAAGTTCGGCGGAGTGGCCGAGTGGTTTAGGCAAGGGCCTGCAAAGCCCTGTACGCGGGTTCGATTCCCGCCTCCGCCTCGGGCGATTAGCTCAGTGGGAGAGCGCTTCCTTGACACGGAAGAGGTCACAAGTTCAATCCTTGTATCGCCCACCACCCAAGGTGCAGGTCAGGCCCCGTCTCCGGTTCACCGGGCGGGGCCTCTTGCTGTTCCAGGGGGCACCTGCATGACTATCTGCATGACTATGCCTCCCGGCGCTTGAACAGCTCGTCCATGACGGTCGCGCCGTCCTCCACCACCGGTCGAAGCTGCTTGCGGTAGACCAGCTCGGTCACGTGCGAGCCCCGGTGGCCGACGAGAACCGAGATCCGTTCGACCGGAACCCCGCTGTCGGAAAGCAACGACACGAAGCTGTGCCGCAGTTCGCGGGGAGTCCACTCCCCCGGGTCCAGTCCGGCGGCAGCCACGACCAGGCGGAACGCTCGCCGGACGTTGCTCGGGTTGAGCTCGGTGCCGACCCGCGAGGCGAACACCAGGTCCTTGTCCTGCCACCGCTGCCCCGTCCTCTGACGCTGCTCCTGCTGCTGGTCCCGGTGCTCCCTCAGGACCTCCACGCACCGAGCCGGCAGGGCCAAGGATCGACGGGACTTCCTGGTCTTGGTGTCGCCGTCCTCCCGAACCGACCGCCACACCATGACGTGCGGCAACACCGGCGGCGTCGCGGCCGGGTCACCGACGAGCACTACATGCGACCAGGTCAGCGGGCGCAGCTCCTCGGTCCGTGCGCCGGTGAGTAGCGACACGATCAGGTAGGCCCGCAGTGACGACCTCTCGGCCGCCGCCAGCAGCGCCTCAGCCTGCGTCAGCGTGAGCGCCTTGGACGGTCGGCCGACCTGGCCCGTCGGGGTGTCGCAGAGCAGGACGACGTTCCGTCGGACCTTGTCCCGTGCCTGCGCCCGCGCGATCACTCGACGCAGAATCGATTTCACCCTCTGGAGCGTGCTCGTGCTGAGCACCTTCGCCCGGTCGGCCAGCCAGGTGTCCACCTCGTCCGCACTGAGTTCGCGCAGCTTCCGGGCACCGAGCGGGCCGACGATGTGGGTCTCGGCGAGGATGCGCCGGTTGTCGATCGTGTTGGCGGACCGGCCGGCGAGTCCGTGGGCGAGCCAGTCCGCCACCGCTTCCGACACCGTGTAGTTCTCGACGGCGGAAGAATGGCCGTCCTCCTGATCCCTCAGGATCTCTTTGAGCCGGTTCTTGGCCTCAGTCTTGGTCTTGCCGCTCAACTGCCGGACGACCCGCTTACCCGCCGGCGTGTAACCGACGGTCACGCTTGCGACCCATCGCTGGCGGGCCTCGTGCCAGTGCAGGCCCCCGTCTCCCTTGCTCCGCCGGGCGGTCATGACGCCCTCCGAGACTCGGAGATCAGGAGCTGGATGTACTCGTCGATCGCGGATGCCGGGATCAGCCGGGTACGACCCTGACAAACCGAGCGCAGCCGGCCGGCCCGGATCTGCTCGTAGATCACTGACCGGCTCATCGAGAGCAGCCGCATCGCCTCCGGCACTCGGTAAAGCCGGCGTGCCGCCGTCACGTTGTCGTTCATCGGTAGTTCTCCTCTCGTCGTGCTCGTTCTCCGGGTAGGTGACGTGCGCGTTCGCCGATGGCTTCGGCGAGTTCCTTTTCGGCTTCGTCGTGGTGGCCGATGCCGACCAGGCGCCAGTCGTTGACCACCAGGACCTCGGCGAGGTCGTCGACCTCGTGGCCCAGCTCGTTGAGGGTGTAGGCGATCTGGAAGAGGTGACGCTCGCGGCGGATGGCGCCGAAGGTGGTGGAGTAGCGCTGCGACTTGGTGAGGAAGTGACCCCGGAAGCCGAGCATGTGCGCCCACTTCCGCAGGTTCAGCTCCTCGTACTGCTCCAGGCCGCCGAGTTGCCAGACGGTCTCGACCATCCGCCGGTGGTGCGCGGACAGCCCGAGGTACTCGATCTCGGCCTCCGAACGGATCGGCCGGTCGGCCGCCTCGGTCTTCCCGGTGCCCTTCGTGGCGTACTTGGCGATGTAGCCGGCCAGTCGGGCCTCACTGATCTGCCCGTCCGGGTCCTCCACCTGGTCAGCAGCCGTCCGGGTGATATCGCGGACGTCGAGCTGGGCGCCCCACTCAGCGTGCAGCTCGCTGTCGTCCGGCCGGTGCACCGAGACACACGCAGTCCGGGCCGCCTCGTGAATCGCCGCCCGGAGGACATCCGAGGTGATGCCCGGCGGGCAGGGATCGGCGGCACCGTCCGGGCCATCGATCCGGATCGCGGCGTGGAAGTGGACCAGACCGCGCCGCTGATACTCGGCGACCTTGGCGTACGAGACCCGCGCGACCTCGCGGAACAGCCGCCCCGGCACACCGAGCCGCATCGCCAACGCCCGGCGTAGCGCGATCATGAACCGGTGCCAGAGCTGCCCGGCGTGAGCCTGCCACAGCACCGACCCGACGTAGTCGTAGCTGTCCGGATCGATCGCGCCGCCCACACGCGGGTCGTCCGGGTGGTGGCGTTCCCCGCAGCCACACGGGATGACCGCCCCGGTGCGGGTGATCCGCCGGGTGTGCACCGGCCCGAAGGACGGCGGGGTGAGGGTCAGGAAAACCCTCGGCCGGTCGGAGACGCAGGTTGGCACCTGCTTCTGGCCGCCGGAGAGCCCCGCCCGGAGGAGGTGGAAAGCGTCGGCGGCGTAGCGGTCGGAGCAGCTGGGACAGACCGCGCTGCGCCGGTTCCCGCACGGGGCGAACAACTCCCCTTCGCGGTGGTAGATCACTGTTCCATCCGGATCGACGAGCGACCCGGAGCCGGTCAGCTTGATCGGCTTGGCGCAGCCACCGCTGGCGTAGACCTGGGCCCGCCAGGCCTGGAAGTCCGGGGCCTGCATGCGGGCGGTGATCTGCTGCTCGATGTCGGGTGCGTACATGGGCATCACCTCTCTGGCCTTGGTGCACGGCACGCGGGACGGGGCCAGTCGTGTCGCTGGGACTGGCCCCGTCTGGCGGTGGTCGTGCTATTCGGTTGGGCCGGCTGCCGGATGGCTCCGTGCCGGGTCGGGTCCGGTGTTGGCGAGTAGCCACCGGATAGCCGCCCGCCGGGATGGCAGCTCGTCCACTCGACGCGACGCCGCGTAGGGCGCTCCGGTGGGGTTGATGGCGGCGTACCAGCGCAGGCGCTGGGTGTAGTCGTGTCCGAGCCAGCGCCGGTAGCTGCCGACTACTCCTCGCCCGGGCCAGCACTCGGCCACCGCGCCCGGCCCGCCGACGGTGGAAGGCCTGCGCCGGATGCGGTAGCGCCGGCCGTCGTGCACGACCGTCACCGGGTCTCCCGTGGCCGAGTCACTCACGAGGACCACCACCACGAGGTTCGGGCCTCGTACGCCCACTCCCGAGCCAGCGCCTTGAGCGTCCAGATCTCGACCAAGCCAGCGACGATGACCGCAGCTAGGACCTCGCCGGGGTGGTCGCTGAACAGCCAGACACCGAAGACGCCGAGCCCGAGAATGAGAGTGACTTTCAGCCAGGTACGGAGCGCCCAGGCGGTGACCGTGCCCATCTACGCCACCCCCTCGGAGTGCGCGGGCACCGACGCCAGCCGAGGCGCCGGGGTGCAGAGCCGGACCAGCTCGGCGACGTCGGCGTCGGTGGTGAGGCCGATCCGCAGTCGCCGGGGCATCCGCGAGCGCTTGTCGATGCGGAACCCGATCCCGGCGTGCTCTTCGTCGAGCGGGATCTCATCGGCGAGCGCCCCGCGCTCGCGGGCTCCCTCCCCCAGCACCATGTCCACGTGCGACGCGGCGGTGACGCCCAGGCAGATCCGGGTAGTGAACAGCTCGCGGATCTCGACGATGTCCTTCGTCGGTTCCTGGAGGAACCCGGCCACCGTCCAGAGCGACGCCCGACCCTGAGTCATGATCTCAGCCAGGAGCCGAAGTGCCTCCCGAACCTGGGATCGGTCACCGTAGGCGGTGAGCATCGCCATCTCATCGATCATGATCAGATCGAGCGGGGTGGCGGTGCTGACCTGCGTGCGACGGGCCTTCTCGCCGCGCATCCGCTGCTGGTCGGCCTTCATGCTGTCCCGGGCCTCGCGGAGCATCTCCAGCGCGTCGTCGATGGTGGTGGCGTGCCGATGGAACAGTGGCCGGGCCAGCTCGGTCTCGGTGCCGCCCTTGAGGTCGATCATCCAGACCCGGACCAGGCCATCTCGGATGAGCGGCCCGCACTGGCGCAGCGTCCCGAACATGATCCCGCCCTTGCCGGAGCCGGTGGCGCCGACACCGAGCGGGTGCGACCCGTCGATCACCGAGATGGTCATCGGCTGGCCGTACTCGTCGTCGCCGATGTCCAGGGCCCGCAGGTCCACCAGGTCCGGACTGGCCGGGATCGCTGGCGCCTCCAGCGGCATCGTGAACGGCATCTGCCGCTCGACGACCATCGTCAGCACCGAGGGCCGATGCTTGACCACCGCGACCCGTTCCGCACCGAGCGCGTGGGCCAGGGCCTCGGACTGCTCGGTCCACACCCGCATGCCCTGGCCCCGGACGATCCGGACGCGCACCGTGTCGAGTGACCGGGACACCGATTGCACCCGCTCCACCCGGGGTACGGCGAGGTGCCCGCTGGCCCGGCTCTCCCGCACCAGATCGCAATCGGACATCAGGTCCGACCACCGCCGTCCCGCGTAGACCGACCATCGACGGCGCTGCGAGCGCAGCCATGGTGCGGCGAGCCGGTCGAATGTCGGCGGGTGGGCTCGCCACCACACCGTGACGACCAGCGCCAGGAGGCCGAAGCCGCCGGCCACCGGTGCCCACCCGAACCGGACGCCAGCCACCACCGCGACCGCCGGGACGATCCAGGTCAGCGGATGCCGGGCCAGCCAGGCCAGGGCCCGCATCTCCGCGCCGGCCGAGCGTTGGGATGGTCGCTGCCCGCCGTGGTAGCCCCTGCCGTGCGAGTTGAACGTGTCGTGTCTTGTAAGGTGTCGCATTGCTCTACCTCAATTCCTGAATTTTCGAAGTCGGGATGTACGAGTGGAGCGGGTGCCCGCCGAGCAGATCCGCCAAGACTTTCTCGGCGGGCACCACCCCGTCCTATTCACGAAACGCCGATCGGGACGCGTCGATCAGCACCGTCAGAAGTGCGACGTCCCGGGCTAGGTTGTCGTGGGTGTTCTTGAATCCACCGGCGCGAAACGGAATCCTGGCCAGTGCGTCTTTCATCCCTGTAGGAGCGGGGCCGTGTCAAGCCTGGTCCGTGGGGTTGTGCTCGTTCTTTTCTTGTTCTCCGCCGTGTTTTGGGCGCGTCCGGTCGAGGCGTCGTGGTTCAGTAGCGAT
>JAJCYC010000312.1 GCA_029263115.1 Pseudonocardia sp.
GCCCTCGATCTTCTCCAGCATGTCGTCGACCACCGTGCGGTACAGCGAGGCCTGCTCACTGGTCAGCCGGTAGTCCTGGATGATCTCGATCTTCTCCGGCAGGTCGTCGATGATCTCCGGATCGGTCTTGACCCGGCGCAGCAGGTACGGCCTGGTCAGCGCCCGCAGCCGAGCCGCCGCGTCGGTGTCGCCGTGCCGCTCGACCGGGATGGCGTAGCGATGCCGGAATCCCTCGGCGCTGCCCAGCACGCCGGGGTTGAGGAAATCCATCACCGACCACAGCTCGGAGAGCCGGTTCTCCATCGGGGTACCGGTCAGCGCCACCCGGTGACCGGCCCGAAGCCGGCGCACCGCCGCCGCGGCCTGGGACCGGCTGTTCTTCACCACCTGCGCCTCGTCCAGCACCACCCGGTGCCAGCGGTGCCCGGCCAGCTCGTCGATGTCGCGGGTCGCGGTGCCGTAGGTGGTGACCACCAGGTCTGCGTCGGCCAGCGCGGTGGTCAGCTCGGCGCCGCGGTGGCGGCCTGCGCCGTGGTGGGCGTGCACCCGCAGCCCGGGCGCGAACGTGGCGGCCTCCCGCTGCCAGTTGCCGACCAGCGACATCGGGCACAGCAGCAGCGTGGGCGGCGGTCGGTCGGCGGGGTCGACGCCGTCAGCCCGGTCGCGGGTCTCCAGGGCGAGCAGCTGCACCGTCTTGCCCAGGCCCATGTCGTCGGCCAGGCAGGCGCCGAGCCCGAGACCGGCCAGGAACGACAGCCAGGACAGCCCCCGCCGCTGGTAGGGGCGCAGGGTGGCGGTCAGTCCGGGCGGCGGGTCGACCGGGGTGAGCGTCCGCTCGGCCGCGCCGGAGAGCAGGTCGGCCAGCCACCCGTCCACCTGGGCGGACACGATCGGCAGCGGGGTCGGCCGGTCGGACTGACCGGCGGCCAGGGCCAACAGCTCGGCCGCCGAAGCGGCGCCGGTCGGCGCGGTGCGCAGGAACTCCAGTCCCTGGCGCAGCCGTTCCGGGTCGACCGACACCCACCGGCCGCGCAGCCGCACCAGCGGTGCCTTCGCGTCGACCAGCGAGGCGATCTCGTCCTCGGTGAGCACATCGTCGCCGACCGCCAGCCGCCAGTCGAACCGGCCGAGCTGCTCGCGGGTCAACCCGCCGTTGGTGACCGCGGCCTCGCTCGGCGTGCCGGAGGTCGACACCGCGAGCCCGACCTTGGCCCGGGAGCCCCACCAGGACGGCAGCAACACCCCGAACCCGGCCTGGTCCAGCCGGGCGGCGGCCTCGGCGAGGAACCGGTAGGCGCCCGCGGCGTCGAGCTCGCGGCCGACCGGGCGGGCCGTGCGCAGCGCGTCGACCAGCTCCGGGTAGATCACGCTGGCCCGGGCCAGCTCGCCGAGCAGCACCTCCTGCGGCGCGTCGATCCACCGCCGGACCGTCTCCGGGGAGTCCCACACCCGCGAGGCCGGCACCAGCAGGCTGTGGTCGGCCGAGGACCGCAGCAGGAACTCCAGCCGCCACACCGGCTCGACCGGGCCGAGGCCGCCCGGTTCGGCGGGGTCGGCGGGATCCCAGGTCGGCGCGGCCCCGTGCTCCAGACGCGGGCTGAGCGGCTCGTCCTCGACCAGCCGGAAGGTGGCCCGCGCGCCACCGGCCGGCTCCACGTCGAACCGGCCCACCTCGTCCCAGCCACGCAGCACCCTGCGCAGCCCGGCCAGCTCCTCAGGCCCGCCGTCGAACGCACCGTCGCCCCGGGACAGGGCATCCAGCCAGGTCCGGATGGCGGCCGGGGCGCTGAACCCGGGCCGGGGCCGCTTCGTCTTCGCCCGCGCCACCCTCGTCGGGGTGGCGGCCGGCATCGCGCGGGCCAGCCGGTCGCGCACCGCGGCGTCGACCAGGGTGTCCAGCGCGTCACGCACCAGGTACTCGGCGTCCTGGCCGGCGGAGCCGGTGGCCGCCGCCATCCCCGGCGGCCCGGTCTGTTCGGCGCGCACCACCGGCGGCATCGCGGCCACCGCCGCCGGGGGCAGTCCCGCGTCCGGACCGGTGAACACCGGCCGCCAGCCCGCGCGCGGAGCCGCGTCCGGCGCCTCGATCAGCCGCGGCGCCACCCGGCCGCGGGCGGCGAGGTCGGCGGCGAGCTCGACCAGCCCGCGCAGGTAGGCCACCGACTCGCCGTAGCGGACCTCCTCGGCCAGGTCGTGCAGCTCGCTCGGGTGCACCACGACCACCGGCACCGACCAGGCGAGCAGCCGGGGCGCCGCGCGGGTGCGCGGCCTGGGCGCGGCGCGGACCAGGGCCGGGGAGTCCAGCGGACCGCCCGGGGTGGCCGGCAGCAGCAGGGTGGCCAACCCCGGCCGACCCGGGTGCAGCGCGGTCAGCCGCTCGACCGGCACCGCGAACGGGTGCGGCCGCGCCGAGCGCAGCGCGTGGCCGGCGGCACGCACCGGACGGGTGCCGTCCTCACCCCACAACAGCAGGCCGCGACCGCGTGACCACAGCCCGTGGATGGCCAGCACCGCCGCGCCTCCCCTCAGCTGACGAGCAGGCGAACCTTACCCGCGGTGCCCGACACCGGAGTGCGCCGCCAGAGGCCGCGGCCCGGGCCGGCTGGGCCTACGCTTGCTCCCGATGCCTTCCGACGTGACCACTCTGCCCGCGTACCCGCCGGCCAGCACCGAGACCGACCGCCTGATCTCGGGCAACCACCACGACCCGCACTCGGTGCTGGGCAGCCATCCCGCTGAGGGCGGCACAGTGGTGCGCGCGCTGCGCCCGAACGCGGACGCGGTGCTGGTGAAGATCGACGGCCGGAGCTACCCGCTGCGCAAGGTGCACGAGGCCGGGCTGTTCTCCGCCCTGCTGCCGCACGAGTCGAGCGACTACCGGCTGTCGGTGCGCTACGGCGAGCACCTGGAGGAGGCCGACGACCCGTACCGCTGGCTGCCCACCCTCGGCGAGGTCGACCTGCACCTGATCGGCGAGGGCCGCCACGAGCGGCTGTGGGACGTGCTCGGCGCGCACGTGCGGTCCTACGACACCGCAGGCGGGCCGGTCTCGGGCACCAGCTTCGCGGTCTGGGCGCCGACCGCGCGGGGCGTGCGGGTGTGCGGCGACTTCGACGGCTGGAACGGCCTCGGCCAGCCGATGCGCTCGCTGGGCGGCTCCGGGGTGTGGGAGGTCTTCCTGCCCGGTGTCGGGGCCGGCGCCCGCTACAAGTTCCGGATCCTCGGGCAGGACGGCCGCTGGCGGGAGAAGGCCGACCCGATGGCCCGCCGTGCCGAGGTGCCGCCGGCCACCGCCTCGGTGGTGGACGACTCGGACTACACCTGGGGCGACCAGGAGTGGGTGCGCCGGCGCGACGCGGCGAACCCGGTGGCCGAGCCGATGAGCGTCTACGAGATACACCTCGGCTCCTGGCGGCAGGGCCTGAGCTACCGCGAACTGGCGCCTGCACTGGTCGAGTACCTCGACCGCACCGGGTTCACCCACGTCGAGCTGCTGCCGGTGGCCGAGCACCCGTTCGGCGGCTCCTGGGGCTACCAGGTGAGTTCGTATTACGCCCCCACCTCGCGGTTCGGGGCCCCCGACGACTTCCGGCACCTGGTCGACACCCTGCACCAGGCCGGCTACGGGGTGATCGTCGACTGGGTGCCGGCGCACTTCCCGAAGGACGACTGGGCGCTGGCCCGGTTCGACGGCACCCCGCTCTACGAGCACCCGGACCCGCGCCGCGGCGAGCAACTGGACTGGGGCACCTTGGTGTTCGACTTCGGTCGGGCGGAGGTGCGCAACTTCCTGGTGGCCAACGCACTGTACTGGCTGGAGGAGTTCCACATCGACGGCCTGCGGGTGGACGCGGTGGCCTCGATGCTCTACCTCGACTACTCCCGCGAGGACGGCCAGTGGGAGCCGAACATCCACGGCGGCCGGGAGAACCTGGAGGCGGTGTCGTTCCTGCAGGAGATGAACGCCACCGTCTACAAGGCCCACCCCGGCGTCGTCACCATCGCCGAGGAGTCCACCTCGTGGCCGGGGGTGACCAGGCCGACCCACCTGGGCGGGCTGGGGTTCGGCTTCAAATGGAACATGGGCTGGATGCACGACACCCTGCACTACGCGGGGCGCGATCCCATCCACCGGGCGTTCCACCACAACGAGATGACGTTCTCCATGGTGTACGCCTACACCGAGAACTTCGTGCTGCCGATCAGCCACGACGAGGTGGTGCACGGAAAGGGCTCGCTGTGGGCCCGGATGCCCGGCGACGAGTGGAACAAGGCCGCCAACCTGCGGGCACTGCTCGCCTACATGTGGGCACATCCGGGCAAGCAACTGCTGTTCATGGGCGGCGAGCTGGGCCAGCATCGGGAGTGGTCGGAGTCCCGGTCGCTGGACTGGGGCCAGCTGGCGGACCCGCTGCATGGTCACCTCCACCGGGGCATCGCCGAGCTGGTCGGCGACCTCAACCGGGTCTACCGGGCCTGCCCGGCGCTCTACAGCCTGGACAGCGCACCGGAGGGCTTCTCCTGGATCGACGCGAACGACGCCGGCGGAAACGTGTTCTCGTTCCTGCGGACCGGCGCCGACGGCTCGGTGCTCGCGTGCGTGGCCAACTTCGCCGGCCAGCCGCACGAGGACTACCGGATCGGGCTGCCGTTCGCCGGGCGCTGGCGTGAGCTGCTCAACACCGACGCCGGCGCCTACGGCGGCTCCGGCGTGGGCAACCTCGGCGCGGTCGAGGCCAGCGACGTGCCGTGGCACGGGCGACCGGCGTCCGCGCTGCTGAGGGTGCCGCCGACCGGGGTGCTCTGGCTGCTGGCCGACCCGGCCGGCTGATCGGTGACCGGGGCCTCGGCGCGGAGCGCCACGTCACCGGCGCGGGACGCGTACAGCGTGAGCGCGACCCAGTAGCCCAGCACCACCAGGCAGTACAACGAGCGGCCGGCGAGTGCCTCGACCGCCCGGGGATCGGCCTGCCAGAGGTTGCCCCAGGCGACCGGGATCACCGGCAGGGTGAGCAGCGGCAACCCGGCCCGCCAGCGCCCGGCGGCGATCAGCACCATCGCGCCGGGCCACAGCAGCACGGTGTAGTTCAGCCAGGCGATCGGCGAGGCCAGCAGGCAGCCGGCGGTCACCGCGAACAATGCCGCGTCCCCCGGACCGACCGTTCCCCGCGGCGCAGGCTCCGGGGCAGCCGGACCCGGGGCAGCCGGACCCGGGGACCGGTCGGACCCGCGAACCCACCAGAGCGAGGCCGCGACCACCAGCACGGTGAGCATCCAGCCGAGCGCCCCGGGGCCACCCAGCCGGGCCACCAGCCCGGGCAGCGATGCGTTGGCGTCGACCTCGGGTGCGGCGGTGCCCCGGGCCAGCGTCGCCCAGGTCAACGCGCTGGACGGCCCGGCCGCCAGCACTCCGACCAGGGTGGCGACCGCAGCGGACCCGACACCGGCCGCCAGCGGCGCCCACCGGCGCTGGACCAGCGGGATCAGCAGCACCGGTGCCAGCGACGGCTTGACCGCCACCACCACGCCCAGCATCGCCGCGCCGACCAGCGGGTGCCCCCGTCGACCGGCGACCCAGCCGAGCGTGAGCCCGAGCATGAGCAGGCCGTAGATCTGACCGAGCACCAACGTGCCGTGCAGCGGCGAGCTGGCCCACAAGGTGCCCACCGCCAGCGCGGTCCACCCGGCGGACAGCCGCAGCTCCCGGGCGGCCAGCAACACCGCGGCGGTCATCGCGCACAGGCTCGCCACGGTGAACGCCAGGTACGCCGCCGGCGCGGGCATCAGCCCGAACGGGGCCAGTAGCGAGGCGAGCAGCGGCGGGTTGAGGTTGGGCAGCATCGCGCCGGTGCGATAGACGTCCGCGCCCTGCAGCAGGGCCACCGACGAACGCCAGAAGGTGTCGAAGTCGACGTGGCCGCCGGGGTCCGGGTTGACCACGTTGCTGACCAGCGCGCCCGGGTACCGGATGAACAACCAGACGGTGACCGCGACGGCCGCCGCCACTGCGCCGACCGCGAGCACCCCGGTCGTGGTCGAACCCGCTCGGGCATCTGTCGGCAACACGGTGGCGACGGTAACCGAGGCCCCAACCTGCCCGGTTCCGACCCCGCAGGGTCGACAAAGCCTCACGAAGGGCGCCCAACAGACTCGGCCGTTCGAGTGACATTCACCCGAAAAGGTAGCCGACCGGGTTACCTCGAAACCGTGCCTGACCTCGGGCGGTAGCCCACAATGGCTACGTGTCCGCGACGGAAAGTCATCGTGCGTACACGAGAGCGCGCCACGCGATCACCTTTCTTCTCCTGACGGTGAGCATCGTGGGCCTACTTGTGACTGAAGGTAGTCAAATCGTCGACCCGACGACGACCGCCCGCCCGGACGAGGTCACGACACGCAGCGTGATTCCCGATCGTCCGACGACCCCCACGCCGACCCGCCGCCCGGCGCGCGCCGCGGCCGGGCCCGCACCCGTCACCGGCGGCGCGAACACCCCGGACGACCGCCTCGCCGCCGCGGCGGTGACCGGCGTGGAGCAGTTCTGGCGGGCGGAGTTCCCCGCCCGCTTCGGCCGACCGTGGCGCGACATCCGCGGCTTCGTCGCCGTCGACCCGGCCGACGCCGCCAATCCGCCGCCGTGCCTGCGCCGCTCGCTGGACCTCTCCGAGCAGGCCCTGTACTGCCCGATGACCGACTCCGTCGCCTGGGACCGCGCCACCCTGGTGCCCGAGCTGCGCCGGGAGTACGGCGACGCCGCCGTGGTCGTCGCGCTGGCCCACGAGATCGGGCACGCCGTCCAGGATCGGATCGGGGTCGACATGGCCGCCCAGCTGGCCGAACCGGAACGGTTCCCCACGATCCTGCTCGAGGGGATGGCCGACTGCTTCGCGGGAGTGGCCCTGGACGCGGTGGCCCGGGGCGAGGTCGCCGGCCTGAGCGCCGACCCGCTCCAGGTGGACCGGGCGCTGCAGGCGCTGCTGAGCTTCCGGGACCCGGTCGGCACCATCCCCCGGCACGGAGCGCACGGCAACGCGTTCGACCGGGCGTCGGCCTTCATCCGCGGCTACCGGTCCGGCGCCCGGGAGTGCGCCGCCATGACCGTCGAGGAGGTGACCCGTACCGAGCTTGCGCCCGGTTCGGTGCCGGACCCGGCACGCGGCACCCTCGGTCAGCCCACCCGGCCGGACGCCGTCGGCTCCGACACCCGCGACTGGTTCGCCCGGCTGACCGCGTCGCGGGGCCAGCGCCTGCCGAGCGTCGCACTGGTGTCCGGGGTGCGTTGCCCACCCGCGTCCTGTGTGCTCGCCACCGTCACGGTGCCACGCGAACGGCTCGAGTCGGTACACCGCCGGTTCGGCGACTACGCCGGCGCGACCGTGCTGGCCAGCCGGTACGCGCTGGCCTCACTGTCGGCGCTCGGCCGGCCGACCGTGGGGCCGCTGGCCGGTCGCACCGCGGTGTGCCTGGCCGGGGCGTACACCCGCACGGTGCTCGCCCGCGACCGCGGCGTCACCCTGTCCCCCGGCGACCTCGACGAGGCGGTCGACTCGCTGCTGGCCGACGACCAGGCCGCCCGGGACGCGGCCGGCGACCCGCCGACCGGGGACACGGGCCTCGACCGGGTCCACCATTTCCGGACCGGTGTGCTGGGCGGCCCGGCCCGCTGCGGCGTCTGACCGGCGATCCGCCGGGGACCAAGGCGTGACGCCAGGGTCGCTGTCGGCTCTCAGAACAGGACGCGGGCCAGCGCCCGGCGGGCGGCGGTCACCCCGGGGTCGTCCGGCGCGAAGAGTTCGAACAGCCCGACCAGATGCTCCCGCGCCCGGTCCCGGTCCTCGCCGTCGGCCCGACCGACGGCAGCGACCAGGCGGTTGAACGCCTGCTCCACCCGGTCGGCGGCCAACTCGGCATCGGCGGCGGCGAACTGCGCCTCGAGGTCGTCCGGGTCGGCGTCGGCCTTGGCCACCGCCGCCGGATCGGCCTGCTCCGCGCGGGCCAGGAACCGCACCTGGGCGAGCGCCGCGGCGGCCTGCTCGTTGGCCGGTTCGGATGCCAGAATCTCCTGGTAGGCGGCTTCGGCACCCGGGTAGTCGCCCCGGTCGAGGGCATCCTCGGCGGCGGTGAACCGGGGATCCTCGGGCGGCTCGGCCAGCTCATCGGGCGCGCCGGCCGCCTGCTCGGCCGCCTTGATGCCCGGTAGGCGGTCGCGCAGCTCGGTGATCAGGGCCGCGATCCACTGCCGAATCTGCGCCTCGGGCTGGACCCCGCTGAACGCCTCCACCGGCTGGCCCCCGGCCAGCGCGATCACAGTGGGAATGGACTGGACCCCGAAGGCCTGGCTGATCCGCGGGTTGGCGTCGACGTCGATCTTGGCCAGGATCCAGGTGCCGCGGCCCTCCTCGGCCAGCCGCTCCAGGAGCGGGGACAGCTGCTTGCACGGCTGGCACCAGGTGGCCCACAGGTCGACGACGACGGGTACCTGCAGGGAACGCTCGAGCACTTCCGTCTGGAAGGTCTGTTCGGTGACGTCGATCACCCAGGAACCGGTCGGTTGCGGGGCGTCGGGCGGTGACCCGCCGGGCGGCGGGCCACCGGCGGCGGGTCCGGGGCTGGGTGCGGTGCGGGAGGCGTCGGCGCGGGCACGCAGGGCGGAGAGGTCGACCGCGCCGGCCATCGCCCGGCTCAGCGCGGCGGTCTGTCGCGGATCAGGTCGGGACACGCGACCATCCTGGCACGGGCCGGGCACGGGCGTCGCACCCACCGGCCGGCCCTAGGCGAACCCGTCCACGGCGGCGCCGACCACGAAGAATCCCAGCACGATCAGCAGCACGCCGACCCCGATCCAGCCCAGCACGATGCCGGCCACCGCGAGCCCGTCGCCGGATTCACCGCGTTCCCGGATCTGCCGGCGGGCCAGGTAGCCGAGCACGAGGGCGGCGATGCTGCCGAGCCAGTAGAGCCAGACGATGCCGAGCACCATCGAGGCCACCGCGAGCCCGTTGGTCGGCCGGCCAGGAGGCCAGGCCGGCCCCGGATAGCCACCCGGATACGACCCACCACCCGGGTAGGACCCACCTGCCGGGTAGGACCCACCTGCCGGGTACGAACCGCCGTCCGGGTAGTACCCGCCCGACGGGTACGAACCGCCGCCGGCCGGGTACGAACCCCCGCCACCTGGATAGGCCTCGGCCGGCGGATGCGGGCCGTTCGGGGGGTAACCGCCATGCGGGTAGGACCCCGGCGGCGGGTAGGGGCCGGAGGGCGGGTACCCACCGGGCGCCGGGTACGCACCGGGCGGATACGAGCCCGGCGGGTACGCGTCGGTGGGGTACGCGTGGGTGGGGTACGCGTGGGGCGGATACGAACCCGGCGGATACCCGGCGGGCGGCCGGTGGGCGTCGGCCGGCTGATACGGCGCGGGCAGGTGGGCACCCGGCGCCGGATGGGACGTCGGGGCCGCCGGCTCCCGCCGCGTGGTGTCCGCGTCCGTGGCCGCCGGCTCGCGTGTGGTGTCGGCAGCCGCCGCAGAGGCCGGTTCCGCGTCGGGCGGTTGCCGAAGTCCGTCCTGCACGGTCTCGGGCGCCGACCGAACCGTGTCCGCCTCCCGACCCGTCGCGCGGTCGCCATCGGGCTCGTCGCGGGGCGGACTCGTAGGATCAGGTTCACTCATCGGATGCACTCCCCCACATCGTGGCTACCGGGCGCAGCCGACCCTGGTCGACCGTTCACCCCAGGGGCTGAAGGCCCATCGGATCGTCCACCATGAGGCCGCCGCCCTCGACGATCATGCTGACCAGCGGTCCGACCAGATCGATGAGCCGCGCGCAACGCCGCTCGGCCCGCAGGCGTGTATCGAGGAACAGCTCGGGTGGGGCGGCCTGCCATGCCTCTGGGATCGCGCGCGCCACCCGCTCGGGGTGATAAAGCCGTAGAACAGCGCGGTGACCACCTGGGGCGACACGGCCCCCAACGGGGCCGCACGGAGAGCGAAGTAGCTCATCCAGCCGCCCTTGCAACCCAGATCGTCGGTGACCGCCCGCGACTCCGGCGCGAAGTAGGTGACCGCGTGACAGGGATCGACGGCCCGCCACATCCGGCTGGCCGTCGACGGCTCGGTACCTGGCGGGCTCACGGTACTCGCCCCACTCCTCCTTGAGCACTCCGCAGATCTCGCCGAGGGTGGCCTCGGCACGGACCGCCTCGAGCATCGGCCCGACCAGGTTCGCGTCGGTGCGGGCGGCGCTCACCAGCTCCGACAGCCGTCGATCGACTTCTGCCTTGTCCCGTTGGGCCCGCCGCTGCCCCAACGCCGCCTTCTGGTCGAGCTCCACCTGGTGGCTGATCCGCAGGATCTCCAGCTCCTCGGCGTCGGTCGCGGTGTGCACGTTGACGCCGACCTGCTTCTTGTCGTTCTTCTCCAGGGACTGCTGGTAGGTGAACGCGGCGTCGGCGATCTCGCCGGTGAACCAGCCGTCCTCGATGCCGCGCAGGATGCCGGAGGTCATCTCGCCGATCGGGTAGTTGCCGTTCGGAACGTCCAGCCGGGCCATGTCCTTGATCCGGCCGAAGATGACCTCGGCCTCGGCCTCGATCTTGTCGGTGAGCGCCTCGACATACCAGGAGCCACCCAACGGGTCGGCCACGTTGGTGACGCCGGTCTCCTCGGAGATGACGTGCTGGGTGCGCAGCGCGATCTGCGCGGCCCGGTCGCTGGGCAGCGCGAGGACCTCATCAAGGGCGTTGGTGTGCAGGGACTGGGTGCCACCGAGTACCGCGGACAGCGCCTCGAGCGCGGTGCGCACGATGTTGTTGTCCGGCTGCTGGGCGGTGAGCGACACCCCGGCGGTCTGGGTGTGGAACCGCAGTTGCTGCGCCTTGACGGACTTGGCCCCGTAGACGTCACGTAGCCACCTGGCCCAGATCCGGCGGGCGGCCCGGAACTTGGCGATCTCCTCGAAGAAGTCGAGGTGGGCATCGAAGAAGAAGCTCAGGCCTGGCGCGAACTGCTCGATGTCCAGACTGCGGGACAGACCCAGTTCGACGTAGCCGAAACCGTCGGCGAGGGTGAACGCGAGTTCCTGCGCGGCGGTGGAACCCGCCTCGCGGATGTGGTAGCCGGAGACCGACAACGGCTTGTAGCGCGGGATCTCGTTGACGCAGTACGCCATCAGGTCGCCGATCAGGCGCAGGTGCGGCTCCGGGGAGAAGAGCCACTCCTTCTGGGCGATGTACTCCTTGTAGATGTCGGTCTGCAGCGTGCCGTCCAACTTCCCGAGCGGCGCACCCTGCCGCTCGGCCGCGACCAGGTACATGCAGAACACCGGCACCGCCGGCCCGGAGATCGTCATCGATGTGGTGACCTGCTCCAGCGAGATGTCGCGGAACAGGATGTCCATGTCGGCGGCCGAGTCGATGGCCACCCCACAATGCCCGACCTCGCCGAGGCTGCGCGGGTCGTCGGAGTCGCGGCCCATCAGGGTCGGCATGTCGAAGGCGACGGAGAGGCCGCCGCCACCACCGGCGAGAATGTCCCGGAACCGCTTGTTGGTCTGCTCGGCGTTGCCGAACCCGGCGAACTGGCGGGCGGTCCACACCCGGCCGCGGTAGCCCGACGCATGCAGGCCACGGGTGAACGGGAACTCACCCGGCCACCCGATGCGATCGAAGTCCTGGACGTCCTCACCGTCGCGCGGGCCGTAGACGGGTTCGACCTCCACCCCGGACAGGGTGGTGAAGTCCGCGTCGCGGATCTTGCCGGTGCGCTCGGCCTGGTCGTAGCGCTCGCGCCAACGCTGGCGTCCGTCCTGCTGGCCGGTGTCGGTCATGTGCGGAACCTCCAGTACTGCGGTGTACCTCGACGGGACCGGGCACGGTGTGAGGGCCCAAGATAGTAGGAAGTCCTAGCAATCGGGTCTCATCGTGGCCCCGCTCACGCGGACGGTAACGGCGATGTCACCGGGATGGCGGAGCACCACAGCCCGGGGGGCCTCGTTGAACGGCCAGGGCAACCACGTGCCCGTCAGACACTGAGATCGGCCCGCGCCTCGACCGGGCCCACACGATCGCCCACGGAGGGGATCCCGCATGACCTCGGACAACCCGACCGCCGACCGACTGCTGAGCGACGCTCGCAAGAAGACCGCCCAGCTGGAGAGCCCGCGGCTGGCCCAGATCGCCCTCGCGGTGGGCGTGCTGGCCGTGATCGGCGGGGCTCTCGTCCCGATCGCCGGCTGGGTCCTCGGCGCCGTCGCCGCCGGCCTCGCGGTGGTGAGCATCCAGCGCGTCACCGCAGTCAAGCTCGCCCGGATCGCGCTGATCATCGGCATCGCCGGCATCCTCGTCGCCACGTTCCGCTTCAGCTTGTACATCGCCGGCTGATCCGCTCCCCGCTCGGTCCGGGGCGGATGACACCATCCGCCCCGGACCGGTCAGCCATCCAGGAGCCGGTTGATCCGGTCGACCTTCGCGCTGAGCTGACCCTGGTGCCCGGGCCGGATGTCGGCCTTGAGCACCAGGCTGACCCTGGGCGCATGCGCCTGAACGGCCTCGACCGCCTGCTTGACCACCGCCATCCCCCGGTCCCAGTCCTCGACCTCGACCGTGGTGAACATCGAGGTCGTCTCGTACGGCAATCCGGACTCCCGCACCACACGGACAGCGTCCGCGACCGCGACCGCGACGCTGTCCGACTCGCCGCCCGAGGGCGCCACGCTGAAGGCAATGAGCATGGCCACCACCATGCCGCGGTTCGGCTCCCTCGGCCCACCAGGTCCATGCCGCAGGACCGCCCGGGAGCAGAGGTGTCCACACCCGGTCCCGCGCGTTCCGCGCGGAACGGAAATCCGCCGGTCCCGCGGCAACCGGGCGAGTCCGGGCTCCAGGCCCCGTCTCGCTGCTAGCGTCGCGGACCATGACGTCCGGCCCGCTGCCTTTCGACCCGATAGCTCGGGCGGCCTCCATCTGGGAAGCGCGGATCGGACCCGCGAGCACCATGGCCACGGTGACCAGCATCATGCGGGTCCAGCAGATCCTGCTGTCGGCGGCCGACTCGGCGCTCCGGCCACTCGGGCTGACCTTCGCGCGGTACGAGGCGCTGGTCCTGCTGACCTTCGCGCGCCAGGGGAACCTGCCGATGCGGGTCATGGGCGAGCGGCTCCAGTTGCACCCCACCAGCGTCACGAACATCGTCGACCGGCTCGAATCCGATGGTCTGGCCAAGCGGACGCCACACCCGACCGACCGCCGGACGACGCTGGTCAGCATCACCGAGACCGGTGAGGAACGAACCGGCGAGGCGACGAAGGCACTCACTGAGATCGAGTTCGGCCTCGTGGGGCTCACCGACCGCCAGGCGAAACAGCTCACGTCGCTGCTCGAGCAGGTGCGACGGGCCGCCGGCGACTTCGCCTGAACCGGCCCGCGTGATACGTGGTCACCGGACCTCGAGCTGCGCCAACTGGACACCCCTCCGCTCCAGCTCCACCTCGAACACGCCTGCACGGTCCGCCACGAACTCCACGGTCGCCGTCCCGTTCGCCGGCACCTCGACGCCGCGGTCGTAGCCGTGCACGTGCACCTGGTCGGAGACGTCACTACACACGATCAACCGCACCGCGCGGCCGAGCCCTACCGGCCGGCGACTGACGCCACCCTGCACGCTCCCCGAAGAGTAGGTGACCTCGACCTGCAGCGGAGGACCTGTCGGCGACCCGGGGGCGGATCCTCCGACGGGTCCGGCCGAGCAACCGCCGAGCAGCAGCGAGGCAGCAACGAGAACCGCTCCACGAGCCCGCGACCAGCGCGGCCTCCCACCGGACCGCGCCATGGGGCGGGCGACACCATCCATGACGTCGATCACCTCAAGCCTCTCCGCCGACCGGTCCGACGTCCCCGGCGCGACCTCCAACCGGGCCATGCCCGCATCGTAGGAGCACCCCGGCCCGCAGCTCTCCGGCGGCCGTTGCCGGCGGTTTCGCCCGCCTTGCCCGCGCTGCCCGACCGCTCCCGATCCCGTCCACGACGCGCCACCCGATATCCGGTCACCGCCCCGCCGACACCAGCCGATCCGATGCTCACCAGACACGCTGGGTGTTCCACGACCACCGCCACAACTGCCCCCTTCACCTCGACAACGAGGACTCACCATCTCAGTTAACAGTGGTTGCGTCAACCATGTTGACATGAGCGAGAACGGCGGCGAGACTCGTCCCATGGACAGCGACCCTCGCTCCCTTCGTACCGCGCGGCTGAGCCGTGGCTGGTCACAGGCGGAGGCCGCGGCCGCCCTGGCCGCGCTCGCCGCCGAGCGGGGACTGACGGTCGCCGCCCCGGCGAGCCTGAAGACCCAGCTGTCGCGTTGGGAGAACCAACACGTGGTCCCCGAGGGTCACTACCGGGTGCTCCTGGGTGAACTCTACGAAAGCACCGAGGCCGAGCTGGGAATTGCCGGCGCGACGGCGGACGGCGAGCTCGACCAGCAAACCTCACTGCGGGCGGACGTGGCATCGGCGAACGCGGTCGACGACGCCTCACTCGAACTCCTCCGTACGCAGTTGTCCGCCACGATCGCGCTCGACGCCCGACTCGGCGCAACCGCGGTCACCGACGCGCTCCAGGGCCAGCTCTCCCACCTCGAACGGCTCCTGGCCCATGCGGTCGAACGGACGGCCCGGCGCAACCTCGCCGAGCTGGTGGTCGCCGCGTCGATGCTCGCCGGTCGGATACAGCGGGACATGTGCCGAGCCGCACTCGCCTGGCGTCATCATGAGCGGGCACGACTCGCCGCCTACGACGCAGAGTCCGCGCTGCTGCGCGGATGCGCCATGGCCGAACAGTCCCAGCTGCTGGTCGACACCGGCCACGACGTCCTCGCCCGGGGCCTGATCGGTCGGGCACTGGAGATCGCCGGGCCGGAAGCCGAGGGACCGACGAGCGCCTGGCTGTCCGCGCGCCACGGCGATGTGATGGCCGCGCTGGGCGAGCCGGAGGAGTCTCGCTCCGCCTACGCGCGGGCCCGGGAACGGTTGGACGCCGACCTCAGGATCGATATCAGCGTTCCCCAAATGTTGATCACGATCGACATCCGTGACCTGCAGCGCCAACGCGGCCATGCGTCCCACCTGCTGCTCGACCAGTACGGCGCGATCGCCGATCTCGAGGAGGCATTGGACGGCGGCGGCGGAACCATTCGCGAGGTCGCCGGCATCCACGTCGACCTGGCCCACGCGTTCAGCGCGACGGAGCGCCCGTCGTCGGCACGCGCCCACACGACGATCGCCCGGGACATCACCGCCCGGATCGGATCCGCCAGGCTGGCCGCGCGCCTGAACTCAGGTCCACCGTCGGACGCGCATCCGACGGCCGGGAGGCGCTGACCGTGTCCACCAGCTCCGCGGCGGCCCGGTACGGGTCGATCTCGCCGGCGACCACCCGCTTCGCCAGTTCAGGCAGCGCGTCGCCTCCTCGTACGTCGCCGATCCGCTCACGCACCTGTTCGAGTGTGATCGCCTCGATCTCCGACTCGGCGCGGCGTTGCCGCCGACGCTCCCGCTCACCGGTGGCATTCATCCACTCCCGGTGCTCGTCGATCTTCGCTACGACGTCGTCGATGCCGATGCTCTTGGACGCGATCGTCTTCACGATCGGTGCTTTCCATACCGATCCGTCCCGCTCTCGCCGCTCGCCGAGGGAGAGCATGTACCGCAGGTCACGAACGGTCTGGTCGGCTCCGTCACGATCGGCCTTGTTGACCACGAAGAGATCCGCGACCTCGAGGATGCCGGCCTTCGCCGCCTGGATTCCGTCACCCATACCCGGTGCCAGCAGCACGATCGTCGTGTCGGCCAGCGCGACGACCTCGATCTCCGACTGGCCGACTCCGACGGTCTCGAGCAGGACCACCTCGCAACCCGCCGCGTCGAGCACCCGGAGCGCCTGCGGAGTCGCCCAGGACAGTCCACCCAGATGGCCACGGGTGGCCATCGACCGGATGAAGACCCCCCGGTCGGTCGCATGGTCCTGCATGCGCACACGGTCGCCCAGCAGCGCGCCCCCGGAGAACGGCGAGGACGGATCGACGGCCAGCACCCCCACCCGCTTACCCTGCTTTCGCAGAGCGGTGACCAGCGCGGACGTCGAGGTCGACTTTCCCACCCCAGGTGAGCCGGTCAAGCCGACCACCTGGGCCCGTCCGGTGTGTGGCGCGAGGGCGGCCGCGACCTCGTGGAGCCGGGGACTGGCGTCCTCGACCATCGAGATCAGTCGCGCGACCGCTCGGGGTTCCCCGTTCTGGGCTCGCTCGACGAGGTCGGAGACACTGTGCTGGCGGGGCATGCGGCGAGGCCGTCCGGTCCGGCGCTCAGCCGGCCGCCGGCACCGTGAGGACCAGCCCATCGCCCTGGCCGCCACCGCCGCACAACGCGGCCGCCCCGATCCCGCCACCGCGCCGACGGAGTTCGAGCGCGAGGTGGAGCACGATGCGCGCGCCGGACATGCCGATGGGATGCCCGAGCGCGATGGCGCCACCGTTGACGTTCACCTTGCTCTCGTCCAGCCCGAGCTTGCGCGCCGAGACGATGCCCACCGCGGCGAATGCCTCGTTGATCTCGACCAGGTCAAGACTCGCGGGCTCCACCCCCTGCTTGCGACAGGCCGCCTCGATCGCGTTCGCCGGCTGCTCGTGCAGGCTCGCGTCGGGGCCGGCAACCACACCGTGCGCCCCGATCTCCGCCAACCAGTCGAGACCCAGCTCTTCGGCCTTGGCCTTGCTCATGACCACCACGGCGGCCGCGCCGTCGGAGATCTGGGACGCGGAACCGGCGGTGATCGTGCCGTCGGAGGCGAAGGCCGGCCGCAACTTGCCCAGGCTGTCAGCCGTGGTGTCTCCGCGCACGCCCTCGTCGACGTCCACGATCCTCGGGTCCCCCTTGCGCTGCGGGACCGACACCGGAGCGATCTCCTCGGCGAAGACCCCGGAGGTCGCGGCCTTGGCCGCCAACTGGTGCGAGCGGGCCGCGAACTCGTCCTGTTCGGCGCGCGTGAGCTCGTAGCGCGAGTTGAACTTCTCGGTCGACAGACCCATCGCGCATTGGTCGAACGCGCAGAAGAGGCCGTCGTGGGCCATGTGGTCCAGCATGGTGACCTCGCCGAACTTGAAACCCTCGCGCGACTTGCCCAGCATGTGCGGGGCCTGGGTCATCGACTCCTGGCCGCCCGCGACGACGATGTCGAACTCGCCGGCCCGGATCAGCTGGTCGGCGAGCGCGATCGCATTGATCCCGGACAAACAGACCTTGTTGATCGTGAGAGCGGGGACGTCCATCGGGATGCCGCCGGCCACCGCAGCCTGCCGCGCCGGGATCTGGCCGGCACCGGCGGTCAGCACCTGACCCATGATCACGTACTGCACCTGGTCGGGAGCGACACCCGCCCGATCCAGCGCGGCCTTGATCGCCACACCTCCGAGCTGGGCCCCCGAGAAGCCCTTCAACGACCCGAGCATCCTGCCCATCGGCGTACGCGCTCCGGCAACAATCACGGTCTGGGTCACGACGACCTCCAACGGCTCCAGCGGCAATGGGCTGAAGCGACCTTACCCGCGCGCGGGTGGGGCACCGAGGTGAAGAGAGGCACAGCGGTCGGACTCAATCGGTTACATTCGCCGCATGAACGAGTTGCGGGGCGTCGTCACGACGATCGATCACGTGGGGATCGCGGTTCCGGATCTGGACGCGGCCATCCAGTGGTACGCGGACACCCTGGGGTTGACCGCCACCCATATCGAGGTCAACGAGGAGCAAGGAGTCCGGGAGGCCATGCTGAGCGCCCCGGGCGACGACGGCGGACCCGCCGTCCAGCTTCTCGCGCCACTCGACGAGACCTCGACGATCGCGAAGTTCATCGGCCGCAACGGCCCGGGCATCCAGCAGATGGCCTACCGGGTGGCGGACATCGACGCCGCGTGCTCCCACCTGCGTGGTCGAGGCGTCCGGCTGCTCTACGACGAGCCTCGCCGGGGCACCGCCGGTTCGCGGATCAACTTCGTACACCCCAAGGACGGCGGTGGTGTGCTCATCGAGCTCGTGGAGCCCGCCGCGGCGCCCCACCACTGATCCGGGCGCTGTGCACCGGTCGGCGGCATAGGTCCGCGACGTACCTCACAGTGCACTGCCAGGAGACAGTTACCAAGCAGTAACATCTGTCCGGCCCTCACCTTCCACCCGACGCCTGATTCCGGAGGCATTCCGTGCAGGAGATCCTCGACGCGATCCTCGCCGACGAGCTCGACGCGATCAGCGGGCTGGCCGTTCCCGGCCACTACCGCGGGATGACGGTCCGCGCCGACGAGGCGGGGATGTTCGACGGCCTGCCCTCCCGGGAGAAGGACCCGCGCAAGAGCCTGCACCTC
>JAJCYC010000313.1 GCA_029263115.1 Pseudonocardia sp.
CCTACGGAACCTGGCAATCGGCGCCATCCATCTCCTCGGCCGCCGAGACATCGCCGAGACCACCCGCTGGGCCACCCGCCGCATGCACCGCGCCTTCGACCTACTTCACCTCAACCACACATGATCTTGGAACGACCGTGCTTGTCGTGTTGACGTGAGCACCTCCGAGTCTTGTCGGGGACCCACGAGGAGCGGAGGCCCCGCTCCTACATCGCATCAGTGGCCGAGGCAGACATCCGCCGCGTCGTGGACGCGCTGCTGGCTGGCGACGGAGGTCTGTTCTCGGTACGCGCGGGGGTGGCCTATCGCCAGGTACTGCGTCCGGTCTCCTTCGAGCCACCCGGGCGGCCGCCCGTGGCACCCGGCGGCAGCTGGCTGGTGACCGGCGGCCTCGGTGGGGTCGGCGCCGCACTGGCCCGCCACCTGGCCTCAGTGCACGGTTGTTCGATCGTCGTGACGACGGCGAACGCACTGCCGAGCGACCCGTCCGCGACCCGCCGGCGACTCGGCGCACACCATCCGAGCGTGCGCCGGCTGGACCGGCTGGCCAGGCTGCGCGCGACCGGGGTGCACGTCCGGGTCGAGCAGGCCGACGTGACCGACCCCGGCGCGGTGGTCGCGCTGCTGGACCGGCTCGCCGGCGACGGTGTCGTGCTGGACGGTGTCATCCACGCGGCCGGAGCCATCGCCGATCGTCCGCTCACCCTGTTGGCCCAGGCCGACATCGACCGGGCCACCCGGGCCAAGGCGGGCGGCGCGCTGACCCTGGTGACCGAGCTCGAAGCGCGCGGGGTGGCCAACCTCGTGCTGGTGTCCTCGACCAGCACGCAGCTGTGTCCGGCGGGCCAGGCCGCGTATATCAGCGCGAACTCGGTACTCGACGCACTTGCCGGTGACCACGGCGACCTACGGGTGGTCACGGTGAACTGGGGGGTGTGGGAGGGCGACGGTGGGGCTGCCGCCGCCGCCGACCGGGCGCTGGGAACCTCGGGGACCGGCCCGATCACCAGCTGGTCGGCCCTGCAGCATCCGATCCTGCACGAGGTGGGCATCGGGCGCGGTGGTTCGTTGGTGGCGCTGGGTGCTCTCACCACCGAGTGCTGGGCCGTCTCGGAGCACCGGCTGCTCGACGGCACCGCCGTGCTGCCGGGGACGGCACTCCTGGAGCTGCCGCTGGCCACGCTCGCGGCCGGTGGAGAACCGCTGGCGGTCCTGTCCGGGGCCGTCCTGCTCGCTCCGCTGATGGTGCCGGATCCGGACGTGGTCGCGATCCGGGTAGTGGTTGACCCGGCGGTGAACTCCGCCCCCGGCGGTCGGCGAGCGGTTCGGGTCGAGGCCCGACGGCGTGGCACCGGGTGGGTCACCCACCTGGAGGCCGAGGTCGGTGGTGTGTGCTCCGACGTACCGTCCGAACCCGCCGTCGAACCGACCCCGGAGTCGGTGTCCGATGTCCTGGTCGGGCAGCGCCGCCACTTCCAGTTCGGGTCGCACTGGGACGGCCTGCGACAAGCCGCTCGAGGCGCGGTCGAAGCGGTCGCCGTCGCGCCCGCGGTCGAGAGCGACGAGGGGTGGCTGCTGCACCCGGCCACTGTGGACCTCGGCATCGCGCTCGGAGTCGGCCTGCTCGACGGTGACGGGCTCTGGGTACCGGCCGCGGTGGAGTCGGTGACCGGTACCCGGCGCATGGGCGTGGACGGCACAGACCTGCACGTCCGTCGGCGCGTCTGCGAGGGCGATCCCGACGTGGCGATCCTGGACGTGTCGGTCGGCGGGGCCGTCTGTCTGGGCGGACTGACCATGCGGCGCCTGGCGAGCGGAGCACAGCTGAACGCCGCGCAACCGGAGACCGCCCTGCCCACGTTGGCGCCGGTGCTCGAGCTCGCCCGGGCCGGCGGCATCAGGGCCGAGCAGGGCGGCGAGGCGCTGGACCGGGTACTCGCCACCGGTCGTCCCCGGCTGGTGGTGTCCAACGTCGAGCTGGCGGCCCTGTCGGACAGTCCTGCTCCGCCACCGCCACCGCCACGTACGGCTCCGGGCGAGGCCGGCAGCACGCTGGCAGCGGTCATCCAGGCCTGGGAGGATCTGCTGGGTTTCCCAGTGGGACCCGACGACGACTTCTTCCAGATCGGCGGCAACTCGCTGCACGCGGTGCGGATCGTCGCCCGCCTGCGCCGCCGGTTCGGAGTCCGGCTCGGCAGCGACGCGCTGCTGCACACGCCCACACCGACGTCCCTGGCCGCTGCCGTCGACGGGACGAGCGGCGCGGACCCGCGACGCCCTCGGTGTCTGGTGCCGATCAAGGCCACGGGTCGACGCCGACCGCTGTTCATGATGCACGGCGCCGGCGGGAGCGTCCTGAACTTCTCCACCCTGGCACGCGAATTACCGGCGGACCGGCCACTGTACGGCCTGCAGGCACGAGGCTCCGACGGCCTGGAGGAGATGGACCAGACCATCGAGGAGATGGCCGCCCGATATGTCGCAGCCATCCGCACCGTGCAGCCCAGGGGCCCGTACCTGCTCGGCGGCTACTCCGGCGGCGGGATCATCGCACTGGAGATGACCAGACAGCTCGGCGCCGCCGGTGACCACACCGACGTCATCGTCATGTTCGACACCTTCAAGCCGATCGTGGACCAGCCGACATCGGCCCGAAAGATCCTCAACTTGGCCTGGAACACCCGCAACCAGGGTATCGGCGCCACGAATGACTGGTTCCGGGACTGGGTCCGTAGACGGCTCGCCCGCGCCAAGGTTCTGGATCAGGACGTGGCCCGGGTCGATCTGACCGATGACTTCCGGACCATCGTGGGCCGCTACCGGTTCGGCACCTACCCCGTCGACGTGGTGCTGCTCAAGGCGGCGGAGGTGCGGCCCATTTTCATCTCCGACTACGACTGGGACGGCATCCTCACCGGGCATCTGGAGGTGCGCGCGGTCCCCGGTCATCACGAGCGGCTCTTCGCCCCGGCGCACAGCGCGGCGTTGGCCGCTGCGGTCGTTGACGCGCTGGAGCCGTTCGACCGGTGAGTGCGGCATGGACCGGGACGGCGGCCCGTCGAACGGCGAGAGATATCGGGAGAACCGAATGCGCACATGGAGATCCACCTTGGTGCTGCTGTTTCTTGGGCTGGTCGCGGTGGCCGCCGTGGCGGGAGCATCGCTCGCCGCCGGGGCCCTCGACGGGATCGGCACCGACATCCGGGGCGACGCCACGGGAAGGTGCGTGGTGAGTCTGCACGGCAAGGGAGGCGACGGCCGCGGGCCCCGAGCCCTCAGCGGCATCACGCACCTGGCCCCGGCGGGCAACGGGGACGGAGACGGCTGGGGCCCGCACCACTGGGAGTACGCGGACCCGACCGCCTACTCGGCGGCGCTCAAGAAGGTCACCGAGGCCATCGACGACAAGTCGTGCGGACAGGTGGTTCTCACCGGGTTCTCCAACGGAGGGGCGATGGCGGCCAAGATCTACTGCTCCGGAGAGAGCCTCGGCGGCCGGATGGTCGGCGTCATCATTGATGACCCGGTGCCCGACCGGACGGTTGATGACTGCGCGCCCTTCGGCGGCATACCCGTCAGACTGATCCAGTCCGAGGACATGGCGGCCAGGACCGGGGACGGCATACCGTGCCCCGACGACTGGACCTGCCAGGGCGACGTGGTCGCGCCCGGCGCCTACCGCGACCGGCTCGGCGTCGTCGATCCGCTGAGCACCCGGTCACATACACAGTCGGACAGCCGGTATCGGGACCTCTACGACGGCTGGTGGCGCGACTGAACGACGTGGACCGCGCGCCGCGTACCCCACCGCGCAATCGGCCAATGGCCCTGCCTGGTCAGCCACCGATCGCGGCGTCGGCGAGAGCGTCCGAACCAGAGGGCCGGACAGCCGTGGCCGCCGGAACGGTGATCCGCACGGTGCACCCCGGGGCGCCCGGGTGCAGCCGGATGTCGCCGCCGTGGGCGGCCAGCACCTCACGGCAGATGTGGAGCCCCAGACCCCTCCCCCCGGAATCGGGCCCCCGGGTGCCGCGATCGAACACCGACCGCTCGGTGCCGCGTGGCACGCCGGGCCCGGTGTCCGCGACCGTCACCGTGATCCGGGCGCCGTCGTGCCAGGCCCGGACCAGCACCCGGCTGCCCGAGGCATGCCGGTTGCAGTTGGCCAGCACGTTCACCAGCACCTGGGTCAGTGAGTCGGACGGCGTCGCGGCCCGCAGGTCCGGTTCCACCGCGCAGCTCACGTCCATTCCGGAACATCGACTCAGGGTCACCGCGTCCCGGACCACCGCGCCGACCTCACACCCGGAGCCGGCCGCAACAGCGCCCCGCCGATCGAGCAGCGCGTCGAGGCGGGCCAGCTCGGCCGCCACCGACGCGCGCAACGCCCGCTCCTCCTCGGTGTCCAGCGAGCCGCGCAGCAGCCCGGTGGCACCGGCCAACCCGGCGATGCCGTTGCGCAACTCGTGGTCCCGTTCGGCGAGCCGGGCCAAGCCGACCTCAGCCTCCAGCAGCTGTTCCTCGTGCTCGCGTTGCGTCTCGCCCAGATCATGCAGCGCGCGCCGGGTGATTTGCACAGCGGTGAGCACCACGATGGCCAGGGCGAGCAGCCGCAGGCCGGAGAAGGTCAAGGCCGGCGGGGTCAGTGGCTGGGCCGGCTCGGTGGCGATGCGGAATCCGTGGGCGGACGCCAGGACCATCACGCCCAGGCCGGCCCGGAACATCGTCGACAGTCCCATCGGCAGCGCCTGGTAGGCGATGAGCATCCCGGCCAGCATCCAGACCGCGACCACCGCCCACCGCACGGGTGCCGAAGTGGTGACCGCGAACGCGTGCGCCGGGCTGGCTGCGGCCAGCCCGGCGAGGCACAGCGACACCGCGGCGCCGGACCAGAACAGGCCGATCACCCGTACCCGGGGTTCGCGCGCCACGGGGAGGGCGCAGACCAGCAGCATCAGAGCGACCGCCACGTGCGCCGACAACCGGAGCGCCCCGGTCATCACCCGGCCGGCGTCGATCGTCGAGCCCAACGTGGTGGCCGGCACCGCGATCAGGCCGTAGAGCGCCAGCGCCGCCGCGGCCCAGGCCGGCCGGCCGTCGTCGGTGAGCCGCGCCACCAGGCTCCACAGCACCGCGATGGCCAGCGCGGCCGCGCCGGACACCAGGGTGAGCAGCACCACCGCCTGCTCGACCGGGATCCAACCCGGCAGCACCCCGGACTCACCGACCAGCACGACCAGCACGACGGCGGCCGCCACCAGGAGCACGTCCCGAAGCCGCCGGACGAGAGAGCAGGCCCGGAGGTCGGACAGCTGGACGACATCCCACAGCGGCGGTCTCACGTCACCTCCCGTCCATCTCTGCATGCCGACACCCGGCCCAGCGCGATCGCCCGAACGGCGTCACCAAAATACCGTCGATTGTCGACCAAATGATCGCGCAACGGGGACGAAGTATCAGCGACCCAACGATTCACT
Organism: Pseudonocardia sp.; assembly: GCA_029263115.1. Taxonomy (GTDB): domain Bacteria; phylum Actinomycetota; class Actinomycetes; order Mycobacteriales; family Pseudonocardiaceae; genus Pseudonocardia. The sequence goes on from JAJCYC010000313.1 coordinate 5,478, forward strand.
CCATCGTGAGGTTTCGTCCGGCCAGATAACGGTTAAGCGCCACGTCGCGGCTGTTGGCGGACCAACGCCACGGCCTCCAGTTGGGAGTTGACCTCCAGCTTGGCGAGGATGGACCGGATCTGGGTACGGACGGTGGTCATCGAGACGACGAACCGATCCGCGATCGCCGCCGCCCGGTGCCCCTCGGCGAGCAGGTCGAGGACCTCCCGCTCGCGGCGGCTGAGCTGGCCCAGCCGCCGGTTCAGCTCATTCTCGGCGGCCCGACAGGCGCGGTGCACCGCCAACCACTTCTGGCGGTCCATGTCGTTCATCACCGGCTTGCCCGCGGCGGCGCCGAGCACCGTGTCGAGCAGGGTCTCGAAAGAGCTCGACTTGGGGACCGCGCCGATCGCCCCGGCCGCGATGGCGGCGGCGGTGCCCGCCTGGTCCAGGCTGCCGCTGACGATCAGCACCTTCCAGCCGGCCGACTTCAGCTCGGCCACCAGCTCGGACCCGTGCAGGTGAGTGCCGTCCTCGCCACGGCCGAGCTCCAGATCGAGGACCACCAGCCCCGGGGTGAGACCGGCGGCGGCGCTCAGGATCGCGTCCGAGCCGTGCGGCACGACCTGGTGGGCGTCGATGCCGTGCCCGCGCAATGCCATCCGCAGGGACGTGCTGAACAGCTCGTGGTCGTCGACGATCAGAACCGAGTACACCGCATCCCCCCGGACCGCCGCGGAACCGAGCCCGGTTCGGCCGGCCTGCGTCATCGAATTTTCGGCACCGCAACCGGATCGGTTCGAACATGCAGGCCCCTCGCCCTCGGCAGCTCGACGATCACCGTACAGCTCGGACGGGTGGCGGACACCGGTTGCATCTCGATCGTGCCCCCCTCGGCGGCCAGCAGCTGGCGGCAGATGTGCAGCCCGAGCCCCTGCCCGCCGGTCGTCCGGCTACGGGTGCCCCGGCCGAACACGGCCAGTTCCGAGCCCTCGACCAGGCCTGGGCCGAAGTCGGAGACCCGCAGCCGGATCCGGCTGCCGTGCCGGAATGCCTGCACCCGCACCGGACTGCCCGGCGCGTGCCGCGCACAGTTGGCCAGCAGGTTGCACAGCACCTGCCGGAGCACTTCCTGCGATCCCTCGACCCACAACCATGGCTCGACGTCGCAGCGGATATCCATACCCGAGCAGCTGCGCAGCGTCACCAGGTCGGCCACCACCGGCGCCAACGGATAGGGCCGGCGACGGGTCCCTGGCGACGCGTCCGTCCGGCGCCAGCATCGACTCCAGCCGGCCCAGCTCGGACGTCATCGCGGCCCGCAGACCGACCACCTCCTCGTCGACGTCGACCGTGCGGTCGAGCAGGTGGGTCGCGCAGGCCAGGCCGGCCAACCCGTTGCGCAGCTCGTGGTCCCGCTCAGCGGCGCGAGCCAGGCCCATCCGAGCCAGCCGAAGCTCCTCCTGGCGTTGCAGCTCGACCTCGCGCACCTCGCCGAACGCCCGCCGGGCCTGGTGAACCAGCCCGAGCACCACGACCAGGACACCGAACAGCCGCACACCGGCGACCACCAGAGCACCGTTGTCCAGCTGGGCGTGTTCGGCCCAGATCTTGACCAGGTGGGACACGGCGATGATCCCGGCGCCCATGCCCACCCTGGCCAGCATCGGTGAACGCTGCGCGAGCCCGGCCATGACCAGGGCGAACGCGCCGAGCAGGCCGACGCCGCCCACCACGGAGCGGGCCACACCGTTGCCGGTGACCACGGCCGCCACCCCGGGCGCCAACCAGGCCAGCGCGCCGGCCAGGACGACCAGCAGGCCGGCCACGGCGGACATCCGCATCGGGCCGGTGACCGGTCGCGGTACCGGCGGCATCGCGGCGACGAGCAGCAGCAGCACGACCAGCAGATGTCCGGCGAAGCGCACCGCGTCGAGGACCGCGCCCTGGGTCTGCCAGGTGGCGGCGACGGCGGTGATCGGCAGGCTCACCGCCCCGTACATGGTGAACGCGCTGCTGAGCCAGACCGCCCTCGGGTCCGGGGTCAGCCGGTGCACCACCGCGGCGAGGATGGCCGCGGTCGCGGCGCAGGCGGCCGCCGCAGACACCAGGACGGGTACGACCTCGTCGAGACCGACCCAGCCGGCCGGCCACCTCGTGCCGACGAACGGTAGCAACAGCAGACCGATCGCACCTACGACCATCAGGTCCCGACAGGTGACCACCCAGAGGCGCGCGTCCGCAGTTCGCGCGCTGAGCACCCCTGAACCAAGTGCGTGCACCAGACCCCCTCCGGTGTCGCCCGCAATCCCTCCGAATGCGGCGGGAACACTACGGCGGTAGCACCAGCCCCCGGGCACCGCGCCGTACCCCATCCGGACAAACCAATACTGAGAAACCTACCCACTATCGAGTTAACGATCAATGTTTAGAGACTGATATTTCCCCGGATGGAGCAGCTGAGCGACCGGCAAAATCACGTTCCGTGGCAATCGTCAGGCGGCTTCGAGCCACGGCTCCCAGGTGGGGTGCGGTTCGACGCTGAGCGCGAGCACCCCGGCGGACCCCCTGCTCGGCGCCCGGGGGGGTTCGCGCAGCGTCCAGCCCAGCTCGCAGAGCAGCCGGTCCGCCTTGCGCGAGTTGCACGCCCGGCAGGCCGCCACGCAGTTGTCCCAGCTGTGCGGGCCGCCTCGGCTGCGGGGCACCACGTGGTCGATGGTGTCCGCGCGCTTCCCGCAGTAGGCGCAGCTCCGACGATCACGACGCAGCACCCCGGCCCGGGTCATCGGCACCGACGACCGGTAGGGCACCCGCACGTAGCGGGACAGTCGCATGACCGACGGCGCGGTGATGCTCAGGCTCTCCGAGCGGAACGCGCCGCCCTCCAGGGCGGCCTGGACACACTCGGCCTTGCCACTGAGCATCAGCAGAACCGCGCGTTTCGCGGTGACCACCGCGAGCGGCTCGAATGTCGCATTGAGCAACAGCACCCGCGTGGTCACCACAGCACCCCTACCGGCCCGCTCGGAAAGTCGACGAGCAGCGCGTCGGGAGGCGCAGCGCCGCCCCGGGCAGCGGGACGGCGCCGAGCGGGCCAGGTTGTCGTTCCGGCACGGCCAGCCTCCTCACGGTGAGCTGCGCATAGTCGACCACAAACCGTGCCCGATCGCACCTGTGTACTCCCGGCACGCCGGCCGTGTCGGACCGCGCCCGGCCGAGGGGGTGCGCCGGAGGCGCACCCGGGCACTCCGTAGCCTCGGACGCCGTGACCGATCTACTGCCCGCCACCCCCGCCTGCCTGGCCGACCAGGGCAGCTGGTGCTCGGTGGTCTACAGCTGGACGCACAACGACCTGCTGTCGCGGTGGGCCGACCGGATCGTGGACACCGGGCTGTCCGTCCTGCTGATCGTGGTGCTGGCGGCGGTGGCCCGATCGCTGCTGCACCGGGCCATCGGCCGGCTGGTGCGCGGCGCGGCGAACGGCCAGTTGCGGGTGGTCGGCATGCTGCGCCGCCGGCTGCCGGGCTCGGTGCAGCGGCGCACCCCGACCGGGTTGCGGGAGATCGCCGGGCAGGTGCTGTCCGAGCGGCGGGCCCAGCGGGCCACCACCATCGGCTCGGTGCTGCGCTCGGTCGCCTCGATCGCCGTGCTCGCGGTCGCCTCGATCATGGTGCTGGCCGAGTTGGGGCTCAATCCGGGACCGGTGCTTGCCTCGGCCGGCATCGTCGGAGTCGCGCTGGGCTTCGGCGCGCAGAACCTCGTGCGGGACTTCCTGTCCGGGATGTTCATGTTGCTGGAGGACCAGTACGGAGTCGGCGACATCGTCGACCTGGGCGAGGCCAGCGGTACCGTGGAGGCGGTCGGGCTGCGCATCACCACCCTGCGCGACTTCGACGGGACCGTGTGGCACGTGCGCAACGGTGAGATCCTCCGGGTGGGCAACAAGAGCCAGGGCTTCGCGGTGGCGGTGGTCGACCTCCCGTTGGCGCACAGCGCGGACGTGGCCGAGGCACAGGAGATCGCCGGTCGGGTCGCCGCCGAGGTGGTCGGGTCGCCCGAGATCGCCCCCGACCTGCTGGAAGCACCGCAGGTGCTCGGAGTGGAGCGGGTGACGGTGGAAGGGATGACGTTGCGGCTCACCGCCAAGGTCAGCCCCGGGCGGCAGTTCGCCGTCCAGCGGGCGATGCACGCGGCGATCGCCGACGCCTTCGACGACGCCGGGCTGCCCCGCCCTTATCCGGTCCCGCTCTCATCTGCGCATTCCGGCGCGCAGTCCACCACCGAACGGAAGGGCGGCCAGCCGTGAGCGACCCGCACCAGTTCTACGCCGAGGTCGGTGGCGCGGAGACCTTCGACAAGATCGTGTCCCGGTTCTACGAGCAGGTGGCCGAGGACCCGGTGCTGCGACCGCTGTACCCGGAGGATGACCTGGGCCCTGCCTCCGACCGGCTGCGGATGTTCCTCGAGCAGTACTGGGGCGGCCCCCGCACCTACTCCGACCAGCGTGGACACCCCCGGCTGCGGATGCGCCACGCCCCGTTCCGGATCGGGCCGATCGAACGCGAGGCGTGGCTGCGCTGCATGCGGGTCGCGGTCGACGAGGCCGGGCTGGACGACGAGCACCGCTCGATGCTGTGGCAGTACCTGGAGATGGCCGCCGCGAGCATGGTCAACAGCGGCTTCTGAGCCGCGTCAGCGGCGAACCATCGGCGCTGAGCAGACCGGGCAACGAAGCTCACCCGGTGACCGGGCGTTGTTCGACGCGATCGTTTGGCAGGATGATGCCCTGTGCAGACCAGTCCGCGACCGGACCGATCATGGTGGTCGGACGCCGTCTGCTACCAGGTCTACATCCGCTCGTTCGCCGACTCCGACGCCGACGGGGTGGGCGACCTCGGCGGAATCCTCAGCCGGCTCGGCTACCTGGAACTGCTGGGCGTGGACGCGCTGTGGATCACGCCCTGCTACCGCTCGCCGATGGTCGACCACGGCTACGACATCACCGACCCCCGGGACATCGACCCGATGTTCGGCGATCTCGCGAGCTTCGACGCCCTGGTCGCGGCCAGCCACGAGCACGGCATCCGGGTGATCCTCGACCTGGTGCCCAACCACACCTCCAACCAGCACGGGTGGTTCCGCGCGGCGCTCGGCGCGGCCCCCGGCAGCCCGGAACGCAGCCGCTACCACTTCCGCTACGGCCGCGGCGCGGACGGCTCGCAGCCGCCGAACAACTGGCCCAGCCAGTTCGGCGGTCCGGCCTGGACGCGCATCGTCGAACCGCACGGTCGGCCCGGTCAGTGGTACCTGCACCTGTTCGCCCCCGCCCAGCCCGACCTGAACTGGGAGCACCCCGAGGTGCGGGCCGACCTGGAGAAGACGCTGCGGTTCTGGCTCGACCGCGGGGTGGACGGGTTCCGGATCGACGTGGCGCACGGCATCGCCAAACCGGACGGGTTGCCCGACGGCGAGCCGGGCGGTTTCGCGCTGACCGAGGGCGGCTCGGGCCCCGACGCGCGGTTCGACCACGACCAGGTGCACGAGGTGCACCGCATGATCCGGTCGGTCACCGACGAGTACCGCGACCGGGTGCTGATCGGCGAAATCTGGGTGTCCGACGACGACCGGTTCGGCCGCTACCTGCGACCGGACGAGCTGCACCTGGGGTTCAACTTCCGGCTCACCACCGCGCCGTTCGACGCGGCCGAGATCCGCGCGGCGATCGAGCACTCGCTCGCGGCGGTCGCCGCGGTGGGCGCCCCGCCCACCTGGACGCTGTCCAACCACGACGTGGCCCGGCCGGTGACCCGCTTCGGCGGCGGCCCGAACGGCAGCGCGCGGGCGCGCGCGCTGGCCCTGGTCGAGCTGGGGCTGCCCGGCGTGGTGTTCGTCTACAACGGCGAGGAGCTGGGGCTGCCGAGCGCCGAGCTGCCCGACGAGGCGCTGCGCGACCCGGTGTGGGAACGCTCCGGGCGCACCCGCCGGGGCCGGGACGCACACCGCATCCCGCTGCCCTGGGAGGGCGGGCCGCCCGGTTACGGCTTCACCGACGCCGGGCCGTCGTGGCTGCCGATCCCGAACGACTGGGTCGGGCTCACCGTGGAGGCGCAGCTGGAGGACACCGCGTCCACGCTCTCGCTCTACCGGCATGCACTGCAGCTGCGGCGCAGCCACCCGGGGTTCGTCGGTGGCTCGCTCGAGTGGTACGGCGCGCCGGCCGGCTGCTGCGCCTACCGCCGCACCGGCACCACCTTCGTCTGCGCGCTGAACACCTCGGCCGAGCCGGTTCCACTGCCACCCGGCGAGGTACTGCTGTGCAGCGGACGACTCACCGACGACGGCCGGTTACCGCCGGGCACCGCCGTCTGGTTGGCCTAACCACGGCTGGTGCGCCCGGCTCATCACCCGATGGTGACGAGTACCACAAAAACTGTTAACGCTGCGCTAACAAATCCGATGCGTTAACTGTGAGGCAACTCGGACTTTGGCTGAACAGCCGCAGAACGGCGCGCGTCCGGCACCGAGGGTGTCCCATTCCCCGGAACCTCGTGGAGGTCGCCGTCCGGACCAGCTCCGACGGGCACTTTCAGGAGTACGGGTCGTTCCTGCTCGCCGATGCGGACGGCGGCTGGCACGTGGTGGACTTCGCCGACCCGGAGTCGGCAGCCCTGGTCGAGCGGCTGCTGCAGCTGCCCGGGTTCGACCGCGAGCGACTCGCCGAACTGGTGCTGAGCCGCGACGAGCAGGTCGTCACGCTGTGGCGACGCCCGGTCGTCCCCGAGCCGGCACCGATCGTCGAGGCACCGGTCGCCACGCCGGTCGTCCCGGCACAGCGGGTTTCCACGACCGACCCGGTGGGCGCACCGGGTCGGCCGCCCTGCCCGACTCACTCCGGAGCGGGGCTCGCCACCGGGAGGCCGGCCCGGGCCGCGAGCAGCCGCCGGTCATAGCTGACGACTCGCCCGCGTCGTTCTCGACGCGAACCGGCCCGGACGGCCGAGTGACCGGCCCGCCGCGGATCGCCGGACGCAGCCGGCCGGACGCGATCAGCTCGGCGAGCGGGTGCGTACTACATCTCAGAACAGCAGCGGGAGCAGTGCGCGACGCCGGCGGACCACGGCGCCGAACCGGGCATCCAGCCGCAGCCACGAGTCGTTGGCCGACACCCGCACCAGGTCACCCACCCCCGAAGCCCCGAGGAAGCCCATCCCGGACAGCGCGAAAAGGCACCGCAGGGGGACCTGCACCCGCATCCCGTCCCCGGTGGCGGTCAGCACGGTCTGGTCCAGCAACCCGGCCGGCGGCGTGGTGGCCGACCCGCCGTGCGCGTCGGTGTGCGCCACCCCGTGCTCGCGGGCCAGGGCGATGCCCTGCTCGGCCAGCGACTCGAGCTCGGCCGCCGGCACTTCGTCCACCGTCCGCCAACCACCCGGGGTCGGCAGTTCGGCGAGCCAGCTCGCGTCCCGCGACCGCCCGGGCTCGACCTGCGCGTCCCGGACCACCGCCAGTGCCGCGAGCAGTTCGTTCGCCGAAACGGTCAGATCGGCCGGGCGCAGCTCGGCGGTGACCGCGCGGGTCACCAGCACCTCGAACGGGGTCTGCGCCCAGGCCACCACCCGGCCGTCGGTATGCCGCAGCCGGACCAGAGCCGCGCCGTCCAGCCGGACCACCCGCGCGGTGAACGCGGCGAGGTCGTCGCGCTCGGTGGGATCGGGGACGTGCAGCAGCGGGCCGTCCACCCGGGCCAGCGCTCCGCCGAGGCGAGGGTCGTTCATCTGCCACCATCCGATGCCGGTTCGTCGTCCGCCCAGCGGGCAAGGAAGTCTCGCTCCGCGGCGCTGAGCCGCCGCGGCCGGTTCGAGGCCAGGTCGAACGGCACCATCCGGGTGCTCGCGATGGCGGCCACCGGGTCGTGCGCGTCCGGACCCGACCGCAGCTCGTAGGCCAGCACGAACGACGCGGCACGCGTCTCCTCGACCCACATGCTCACCCGCACGGCCTGCCCCCGGTAGGAGATCTGCCGCTTGTAGTCCACCTGGAGGCTGGCCACCAGCAGCCCGTCGGACCAGCCGCCCGCGCCGCCCCCGTCCCCGGTGTCCTCGATGTCGTCGGCAGCCGCGATGTCCTCGGCGGCCCGGTGGAACACCAGCTCCACCCTGGCCTCCTCCAGCAGGGTCACCGTGCGCGCGTGGTTGACGTGCCGGTAGGCGTCCAGGTCGGCCCACCGCAACGGCACCTCGACGTGGAACTTCATGTGTCCGTCGCCCCGCTCACCGGGACAGGCCGCGCAGCTGTCGGGACACCACGGACAAGGTGGCCAGGTCGAGCTGCCCAGCCTCCGCCACCGCCTGCAACGCCGACCGCGCCCGGGCCAGCTTCGAGGCGTTCACCCGCTCCCACTGCTCGATCATCTGCCCCACCGGCTCGCCCGGCAGGCCCTCGCGCAGCGCGTCGAGGGTGATCGACCGCAGGGAGCCGTACAGGTCGTCGCGCAACGCCTGCCGGGCCAGCGAGTGCCACCGGTTGCCCCGCTCCAGGGCGGACACCGAGGTCAGCGCCAGGTCGACACCCAGGTGCTCGGCCAGCGCGAAGTACAGCTCGGCGACCTCGGCGGGTTCGCGCGGCTCGCGCTCCCGCTCGGCCAGCTCGGTGACCTCGACGATGTCGAGCAGGCTGTAGCTGTTCAGCTGACCGGCGCTGCGCTCGGCCAGCGCGGCGGGCACCCCCCGCTCGACCAGCGCGGCGGCGCGTTCACCGACCGCGGCCGCCGCCCGTCCGGTCAGCAACCGGGACACGGCGGGAGCCAGCTCGGCGATCCACGCGGCGAACCGGTTGATCTCGGCACCGACCGCCAGCGGCTGCGGGCGGTTGGTCAGGAACCAGCGGACCGCCCGGTCGAGCAGCCGCCGGGACTCCAGCACCAGCTCGTCGGCCACCGCCGTGTCGGCGCCACCTGCGCCCGGCACGGTCAGCTCGTCGATCTCGGCCCACAGCCGGGGCAGCCCGAACACCGCGGTGGTGACCGCGTACGCGCGCACCGCGTCGGTAGCCTCGGCGGCCAGTTCCTCGGCCAGCCGGAAGGCGAAGGTGATCCCGCCGCCCTCGATCATCTCGTTGACCAGCAATGTGGTGACGATCTCCCGACGCAGCGGATGCGCGGCCACCGCGTCCGGGTACCGCTCGCGCATCTGCGCCGGGAAGTACTCCGGCAGCCGGGCCGCGAACGTCGGGGTATCGGGCAGGTCGCCGCCCAGGATCGCTGCCTTGAGGTCCAGCTTCACGTGCGCCATCAAGGTGGCCAGTTCCGGCGAGCTGAGCCCCTGCCCGGCCCGCGCCAGCGCGGCGAACCCGTCCGCGTCCGGCAGCACGTCCAGCGCCCGGTCCACGAGGCCGCGGCCCTGCAGGTCGGCGACCAGCCGCTCCTGCACGCCCACCATGCCCGGCGCGTGCGACCGGGCCACCCCGAGCATCGCGTTCTGGCTGGTGTTGTCGGCCAGCACCAGCGCGGCCACCTCGTCGGTCATCTCCACCAGCAGCGCGTCCCGCCCGGCCCGGTCCAGCCCGCCGGCCGCCATCACCCCGACCAGCGGGATCTTGATGTTGACCTCGTGGTCGGAGCAGTCCACCCCGGCGGAGTTGTCCAGTGCGTCGGTGTTGACCTTGCCGCCGGCGTGCGCGAGCTCGATCCGGCCGAGTTGGGTCAACCCCAGGTTGCCGCCCTCGCCGATCACCTTCACCCGCAGCTCGTTCGCGTCCACCCGGATCGCGTCGTTGGCCTTGTCACCGACGTCGATGTGCGCCTCGGCCGCGGCCTTCACATAGGTGCCGACGCCGCCGTTCCAGAGCAGGTCGACCGGCGCGAGCAGGATCGCGTGGATCAGCTCGGGCGGGGTCATGACGGCCACCGACGGGTCCAGCCCCAGGGCCACCCGCATCGGTTCGGACACCGGGATCGACTTCGTGGTCCGCGACCACACCCCGCCGCCCTCGCTGATCAGCGTCCGGTCGTAGTCCTCCCAGCTGGACCGTGGCCTGTCGAACAACCGCCGGCGCTCGACGAAGGAAACAGCGGCCTCGGGCGTCGGGTCGACGAACACGTGCCGGTGGTCGAACGCGGCGACCAACCGGATGTGCTCGGACAGCAGCATCCCGTTGCCGAACACATCACCGGACATGTCCCCGATGCCCACGACGGTGAAGTCGGTGCTCTGGGTGTCGACGCCGAGCTCCCGGAAGTGCCGCTTCACGCTCTCCCACGCCCCGCGGGCGGTGATTCCCATCGCCTTGTGGTCGTAGCCGGCGGAGCCGCCCGAGGCGAACGCGTCACCCAGCCAGAACCCCCGCGCCACCGCCAACTCGTTGGCGATGTCGGAGAAGGTGGCGGTGCCCTTGTCCGCCGCGACCACCAGGTAGCTGTCATCACCGTCGTGCCGCACCACACCGGCCGGGGGCACAGTGGCACCGTCGACCATGTTGTCGGTCAGGTCGAGCAGCCCGGAGATGAACATCCGGTAGCAGGCGATGCCCTCGGCCTGGGTCGCCTCCCGGTCCGCGGCCGGATCACCGGTGGCCGCCGGCGGCCGCTTGACCACGAACCCGCCCTTGGCGCCGACCGGCACGATCACCGCGTTCTTCACCGCCTGCGCCTTGACCAGGCCGAGCACCTCGGTGCGGAAGTCGGCGGGGCGGTCCGACCAACGCAGCCCGCCCCGGGCCACCGGGCCGAACCTCAGGTGCACGCCCTCCACCCGGGGCGAGTACACGAAGATCTCGAACCGCGGCCGGGGTTTGGGCAGGTCGCGGACCTGACCGGGGTCGAGCTTCAACGCCAGGTAGGGCGCCTCGGCGAAGTGGTTGGTCCGGACCGTCGCGGTGATCAGGTTGAGGTAGCCACGCAGGATGCGGTCGGCGTCCAGGCCGGTGACCTCGTCGATCATCCCGGTGACCTCGGCAAGCCGGCGCTGTATCTCGGCGACCCGCGCGGGATCGTCGCCCCGGCCCGGGCTGCCCGTGGCCGCCGGCCGGAAGCGGGCCTCGAACAGCCCGACCAGAGCCTCGGTGACCGGGGCGTGCGCGAGCAGCGTCTCGGCGAGGTAGAAGTGGTTGTACGGGGTACCGACCTGGCGCAGGTAGCGGGCGTAGGCCCGCAGCAGCGCGACCTGGCGCCAGTCCAGGCCGGCGCGCAGCACCAGCGCGTTGAACGGGTCGACCTCACAGTCGCCGCGCCAGGCGGCGGAGAACGCGGCGCAGAACCGGGCCTGCAGGTCGTCCTCGTCCCGGGCCCGGGAGCTGGCCAGCACCTTGTCGTCCACCCGCAGCCCGAAGTCGTAGATCCAGCACCGTCGCCCGTCGGGGCGGGTGATCTGGTACGGACGTTCCTGGACGACCTCGACGCCCATCTGCTGCAGCACCGGCAGCAGCGCGGTCAGGGTGATCTCCTCGCCGGACAGGAACAGCTTGAACCGGCTCTCCCCCGCCGACGCGCCGGCCGGGGTGGAGAAGGACAGGTCGGGATCCTCACCGAGGACGTCCAGCCGAGCCAGGTCGGTGACCGCCATCTCGGGGCCGAAGTCCTCCTTGTAGACTGCGGGCACCAGCGCGAGGTAGCCCCGCAACCGGTCGGCCTGCGCCCCGCCCCGCCCGAGCAGGTCGAGAACCCGGTCGTCCCAGGTCTTGACCGCCTCCGCGAGCAGCGCCTGCAGCCGCCCGGCGTCCGGGGCCACCGGGTGCTCCGGATCGGTGTGCACGGTGACGTGCAGCAGCGCCAGGCTGGACTCGGTGACCCGGGCCGAGTACTCCACCGATCGGCCGTGCATCTCCCGCCGCAGCACCTCCTGCATGGCCAGCCGCGAGGTGGTGGTGTAGCGGTCGCGGGGCAGGTACACCAGGCAGGACACGAACCGGTCGTACGGGTCGCGCCGGAGGAACAGCCGCACCTCGCGGCGCCCGGCCAGGGACATCACGGCCAGCGCGGTCTCGTGCAGCGCCTCGACCCCGGCCCGGAACAGCTCTTCACGTGGGTAGGCCGAGATCACCTCGAGCATCCGCTGGCCGGAGTAGGAGTCCAGCGGGAAACCGGCGCGCCGGATGGCACGGTGCACCCGGCCGGACACCACCGGGATGTCCAGCACGCTCTCGTGCAGCGCGGACACGGTCAGCAGGCCGAGGAACCGGTGCTCGCCGGTGACCTGCCCCCGACTGTCGAAGATCTTGACGCTCAGGTAGCTCGGGTACGCCGGGCGGGAGACCCTGCTGGGCACGCTGGCCTGGCTGATCAACAGCAGGTCGCTGCCGGTGGCCCGCTCCTGCGCGGCGGTGCCCGGCGCGAATGAACGGGCGGTGACGCTGTCGCCGCGCAGCACGCCGAGCCCCGAGGCCAGCACCGCGGTCAGCCGGGGCTCTGCCGCGGTGTCCAGCTCGTAGCGTCGGTAGCCGAGGAACGTCAGATGGCCGTCGGCCAGCCAGTCCAGCAGCCGCGCGGTGTCGGCGACGTCGTCGTGCTCCGGCTCCAGCGCCGGCGGATCGGCGCGCAGGTGCTCGGCGACCTCCCGGGCCGCGCGGGTCATCCGGTCGGTGTCCTCGACCACGTCCCGGACGTCGGCGAGTACCTGCCGCAGGTCCGCCAGCAGGGACCGCGCGGTGGCATCGTCCATCGGGTCGGTCTCGATGCGCATCCAGGACTCGGTCAGCGCGCCGGCCGCCGGCCGACCCGGGTCGGCCTCGACGAGGACCTCGGTCAGCGCCCCGGTCAGCTCCCGCCGCACGACGACGATCGGATGCAACACCCGCCGCACCGCCACCCCGGCCCGGGCGACCGCCGACAACAGCGACTCCACCAGGAACGGCATGTCGTCGGTGACGATCTCGACCACCGAGGTCACCGGCGCGTCGGTCCAGGCGCGCGGTTCGGAGGTGGCGGTGGGCTGACGGACGTGGCCCGGCGCGCTGAGCCGCAGAACCGGCGTACCCGGACCTCGCCGCCCGGCGAGTTCCCGGTGTGTCCGGACCACCTCGACCAGCAGGGCCGGATCGTCGGCCACCAGGTCGGCGGCGGTGATGTGCCGGAAGTACAGCTCACAGAGCTCGGCCAGCCCGGGCTCCACGCTCTCCTCGGCCAGCGCCCGGGCGCGGGCGAGCACGCCGCTGGGCGCCTCCGGCCGAGCCGGGTTCGCCGGGTCCGTGGACAGCGGCCGCACGTCGATCGAACTCATCGGTCCCCCTGTGGACTCCACCGGCTGGCACCCGGCGCGGGCCGTTCCACCCTAGCCATGACCGCGCCGGACGACCCGGGTCCGCCGCCGGTCCGGTCCGCGGTACTGCGGGCTCAGGTGTCCCGGTAGGCGGCGAGCGCGCCGGCAAGCAGTTCGGCGAAGGTGAGCTCCGACACCGTCCGCGAATCCGGCGGCGGACCGGCACGCCCCGCGGCCGCGGTCTCTCCGGTGGTACCCGAGTCGTGGGTGGTCCCCGGGTCCCGGGTGGTCACCGAGTTGTGGGTGGCCAGCGGGTCCCGGGTCGTCAGCGGGTGGTCCGAGGTCGGCGTCACCGAGCCACCGGCCGCCCCGGAACCAGTCGTGGCAGCGCCGTCCCTGACCAACAAATCGTCCCCCACCACCGACGTGGTATCGCCCGGGAAGTCGCCGCGACGGTCACCGGCTCCGACCGGCCGGGCACTTCCGGGCGCCAGGGCCATGGTCGGCAGCGCATCGGCCCGGAGGTCCCACGGCGGATTCGGCCCCCCGACCCGGCCACCGTTCGTCGGGGCCGACCCGGGGTGGCCATCGCCGTCCGGTGAGCCGTCGGCCGAGGTGGCGGACATCCGAGGAAGACGGGCCAGCGAGACACGGTCCACCGCCCGGCCGCGCTTTGCCGAACCATTCGCGATCGGCCCGCCATCGGTGGCGGGGTCACCCCCCGGACCGCCGTTCGTGATCCCAGCGCCGTTCGTGATCGGACCACCGTTCGCGATCGGGCCGCGGCCGTCGTCCGGTCGGCGTCGCCTGCCGCCGCTGCCCGGCGCGGTGGCGCCCGTCTGCAACTGCACCGACCGGTCCGATCGCCGGGTGCGCCCGACGGCGACGTGACGCCCGCCCGGCGACGGCTGACCGGGTGCGGTGCCCGGCTGCAACGGCACGGCGTCCAGCCTGGCGCACAGCTCGTCGACGCTCGCCCGCAGGTCGTGTGTGGTGGTGTCGACGGTTCCGACAGCAACCCGGAACGCCGAGCGCGGAACCTCGGCGGCGTACTCGGCCCAACGCGCGGTCAGCCCGCTGGACAGCGACCGCATCCAGCGGACCACCACGGCCGGCTCGACCGGTGGCAGCACGGCCAGCACGACGTCCCGGTCGAGCACGCGCAACCGGGATCTGGGCGGCAGCTGCTCCCGTAGGTGCTCGGCCACCCGGGCCAGCAGCGGAGCGGCGGAGGCGCCGGTGAGCCGCCCGGTCGGGGTCGCCACCTCGATGGCCAGCAGGCCCAGCGGCCGGACCTCGCCCGGGTCAATCAACTCGTCGAGCTCGTCCCGCTCGACCGGCGCCGGCGGCGAACCCGGCTCGACGCCCGGGACGTCAACCTGGGCGGGCCCATCGTCTGTGCCGAACTCGCCACGGCCGGACGCGGCGACACCACGCTCGGCGCGCTCGGCCAACCCGACCGGCTCGCCGAGCCCCGGCGGGCGGCCGGGAGCCGCGGCACCGATGCCGTCGTCGGGTGTCGACCGCTCCCATTCGTCGTCGGGGGTGCGTGCGCCGATCAACCCGCCGGCGGCCTCGGCGAGGCCGGCCGACATCGCGGGGTGGAACGGTCGGTCCTGCTCCCGGTCCACCGCGCCGAGCGCGACCGGAGCGGCCGTGCCGGGCCAGGACTCCAGCGGCCACGACACGGCCGGCTCGCCCGGCACGGGGCGCACCGGCGGCAGCGACTGGGTGGACCCCGTCCGGCGACCGGCACCCGCCCACGAATCCGGTCGTCGCTCGCCGGCGGGGATCGTCTCCGGGGGGCGCGGCACGACGCTCCCGGCCGGCACCCTCGAGGCGAGCGGCGGCGGGCCGGGTAGCGGGCCGGTGGACCGGGAGCATCCGACGTGCCGGCCGAGCAGCACCAGGGCCTGCTCCACCCGCCGCCCGTGCCGCCGCATGGCGTGCTGGGCACGACGGCTCGCGGCCAACGCCTCTGGCAGCGTGCCCCGCAACTCGTGGACCTCCGCGAGCAGGCTCTGGCAGTCGGCCTCCACCTGGGGGAGGTCCTGCTCGGTGACCGCCTCGGCCGCCCAACCCACGGCGCGCGCCGCAGCCTCGTGCTCGCCGGCGGGCAGGTACACCCGCCGTGCGAGCGCCAGCCTCAACCTGGTCAGCGGTACGAGCGCGGACGGACGGCCGGCCCAGGCGAGCGCCGGCTCGGCGGCCCGGGGGGCGAGCTCTGGCTGGTCACCGTCGAGCAGCGCGATCGTGAGTTCGTGGGTGAGCCACGCCGCGAGGTGCGGCGAGACCGGGTCCAGCTCAGCGCCACCCTCCCGGTTGCCCAGCAGCCGACGCAGGCCCTCCCCGGCCCGGGCGGCCGCCGCCCGACCACGTCCCGCCGCCCGGTGCCGGTGGGCCAGCGACAGATCCAGCGCCGCCAACCCGAACTCGACCTGCTCGCCACGGAGCCCTCGGATGCACTCGGCCGCCTCGTCCACGGCCGCCAGCGGGTCGTCAGCCGTACCGACCGTTCCCCCACGGACCGCCTCGAGGTGCGCGTCGGCGGCCAGTTCCGGGTCGGCGAGCCGGTCGCGGAGCACCGGCAGGAGCAGCGCCCGAGCGCTCGCCGGGTCACCCAGTTCCCGCGCCGCCGCCGCCAGCCCCAGCCGCAGCCGCGCCTCGGCGGGGCGATGGCCCACCCGCGCCGCATCGGCCAGGGCGCCGACCGCACGGGGCACTGCTCCAGCGCCCCGACCGGCCGCCAGCAGCCCGTGCAGCAGCCAACCCTCGGCGAGCAAGCGGGTGGCGACGTCGCCTTCCGCGCAGGCTCTGGAGGAGGCGTGGTCGGCGAGCGCCGCGGTTGACTCCGGCGAGCGCCACCGACCGGCCACCGCGAGCTCGAGCACCGCCGCCGCCGGCCCGAAGACGGACTGGGCGGAGCTGTCGTTGCCCTTCGGGTTCACGACTCCTCCCGATCCCGCCGGCTCCGGACGGCCCGTCAGCCATCCAGGGCCGGGGACCGGATCATGCGACGACGCTTAGTCGCGGGTCAGCTTACGGTGGGTCACCCGGTGCGGTCGCGCAGCCTCCACCCCGAGGCGATCGATCTTGTTCTTCTCGTACCCTTCGAAGTTCCCCTCGAACCAGAACCACGCCGCCGGGTGATCATCCGCTCCTTCCCAGGCCAGGATGTGGGTGACCACCCTGTCCAGGAACCACCGGTCATGGGAGATCACCACAGCACACCCGGGGAACTGCTCCAGCGCATTCTCCAGCGAGCCCAGGGTCTCCACGTCGAGGTCGTTCGTCGGCTCGTCGAGCAGGATCAGGTTCCCACCCTGCTTGAGCGTCAGCGCGAGGTTGAGCCGGTTCCGTTCTCCACCGGACAGCACCCCAGCGGGCTTCTGCTGGTCCGGTCCCTTGAAACCGAACGCGGCGACGTAGGCCCGCGACGGCATCTCGACCTGCCCGACCCGGATGTAGTCCAGACCGTCCGACACCGTCTGCCACACGTTCTTGGCGGGGTCCAGACCTGCCCGGCTCTGGTCGACGTACGACAGCTTCACGGTCTCACCGACCCGCACCATCCCGGAGTCCGGCTGCTCGAGACCCACGATCGTCTTGAACAGGGTGGTCTTGCCGACCCCGTTGGGCCCGATGACCCCGACGATGCCGTTCCTCGGCAGCGAGAAGGACAGGTCCTTGATCAGCACGCGGCCGTCGAAACCCTTGTCCAGGTTCGCCACCTCGACCACCACGTTGCCCAACCGGGGACCGGCCGGGATCTGGATCTCCTCGAAGTCGAGCTTCCGGGTCTTCTCCGCCTCGGCCGCCATCTCCTCGTAGCGCTCCAGGCGGGAGCGGCTCTTGGTCTGCCGGGCCTTCGCGTTCGACCGGACCCAGGCCAGCTCCTCGGTGAGCCGCTTGTGCAGCTTGGCGTCCTTCTTGCCCTGCACGGCGAGCCGTTCAGCCTTCTTCTCCAGGTAGGTGGAGTAGTTGCCCTCGTAGGGGTAGGCACGCCCCCGGTCGATCTCCAGGATCCACCCCGCGACGTTGTCCAGGAAGTAGCGGTCGTGGGTCACGGCGAGCACCGCTCCCGAGTAGCCGGCGAGGTGCTGTTCCAGCCACAGCACGCTCTCGGCATCGAGATGGTTGGTGGGTTCGTCCAGCAACAGCAGGTCCGGCTTGCTCAGCAGCAGCTTGCAGAGCGCGACCCGGCGCCGCTCCCCACCGGACAGCTGGGTAACCGGCCAGTCCGGTGGGGGGCAACGTAGGGCGTCCATCGCCTGTTCCAGCTGCGACTCGAGATCCCAGGCGTCGGCATGGTCCAGCTCCTCCTGGAGCTGGCCCATCTCCTCCATCAACTCGTCGGTGTAGTCGGTCGCCATCTTCTCCGCGACCTCGTTGTACCGGTCGAGCTTGCCCTTGATGGGACCGACGCCCTCCTCGACGTTGCCGAGCACCGTCTTGGCCTCGTTCAGCGGAGGCTCCTGCTGGAGCATCCCCACAGTCGCCTCGGGGGACAGGAACGCGTCGCCGTTGTTCGCGTGCTCCAGGCCGGCCATGATCCGCAGGACCGTCGATTTACCGGCCCCGTTCGGGCCCACCACGCCGATCTTCGCTCCCGGCAGGAACGACAGTGTCACGTCGTCCAGGATCAACTTGTCGCCGTGCGCCTTACGCACCTTCCGCATGGTGTAAATGAACTCAGCCACGCCGACGATGGTAGTTGTGGCCGCTGCGGCCCCACCGGGCGCATCAGGGGAATGCGCGCGCAGGCGGAGCGCCGGAACGACGTACCGCTCCGGCAACAAGCGCCACTCAGGCCGAACCGACCACTGCCAACTGAGGGCCGGGTTCCGTTGCACCGTCCACCATGTCCGAGCGGAGCCTCTCCTGCTGGGTCGGCAGCGCCGACACGGTGTCCCCAATGCCCCCGTCCGCCCCCGCCGGGCCACCGGCCCCGGGAGCCTCGGTCGAGCACCGTGGGTCGTCCGTCATGGATATTTCGACGGGGACGTCCTCGGTCGCCTGCCGACGGGCCCGGGAGACGTCCGCGATGCACCGAGCAAGGTCCGGGCCCACCGCCGCGGCCTCCAGTTCGGTCACCGAGCGCTTCTGTCCCTCGACCTCGTAGCCCCGGGTAAACAGCCGTCCGGTGACCACCACCGGGTCGCCCTTCATCAGCGATGCGGTCACCCCGAGCGCAAGCTTGCGCCAGCAGGTCACCGTGACGAACAGGCTGTCGCCGTTCACCCAGAGCTGGGTCTCCTTGTCGAAGCGTCGCTCGTTGCTGGCCATCCGGAAACTCGCCACCCGCGTGCCATCCGCGATCCGCCGCTGCTTCACCTCGGTGATCACGTTGCCCACAACGGTCGTCATCGTCTCGTTCACTGGCAAACTCCTCTGCTGTATCCGACCGATCCGACGCCGGCCGGTTCCCAGAGTGCGGCCGACACCCCGCGGCGAACCAGCCGCATACCAGAACCTGTGGACAGCGAGCCGTGCTGTGGAGAACCCGGGAGATGGCCGCACGGAACATCCGAAGTTGTCAGGGAGCAGGGGAGAATGCGTCCCTCGCCAGGTCCGGAGGAGCGCGACGAAGCCGCCGCCGGCGCTCGTCGCGGCCCCGGACATCGCGTGCCGGCTCAGGGGCTCGAGTACCTGGGGACCACGTCGGCCGTCAGTGGTACGAGTGGCCGTGTCCCACACGCTCCGCTGCCTCCATGCGGGCGAAGAGGACGCGCATCCGGCCGCTCACGCGGACCCGCAGATGACCGGTGCCACACCTGGACCGACCTCGCCGAGGTGCTCACCCACCCAACCAGGGCCTCGGCATAGTTGATCTGTCCGTTATGTGAGCAGTTCGGCGGCCCTGCTCGGGTGGCGGTTGGTGTGTCGGCAGGCGGCGGCGATGTTGGTTGCGCCGGCCTGGCGGTGGCGGCTGACGGCGAGGTTGCGCAG
>JAJCYC010000314.1 GCA_029263115.1 Pseudonocardia sp.
GATCACGGCCTGGGACGGCACCACGGAGCACCACGCAGCCCAGCTGAACCGCATCCCGACCCCCTCCAGGAGCCCGCATGACCCGCCTACCGAGCAGATCTCAGTCCCGAACCGGCTGTTCGACACCGGCCACCTAGGCCCCTGTGAGCCAAAGTCGTGCCCTGGCACGACTTTGGCTCACGACCCCCGAGGGACACCCACCGTGAACGTGCAGATCGATCTGAGTTCCGACATTGCGGTGGTCACCGGCAGCGGCAGCGGTGAGGGCATCGCGGACGGTACGTCCGAGAGCCAGAAGCGGGTCATCTCCCGGCTGGTGTTGCAGAGGCCGGCGCAGTGACCACGAACGGCACGACCACGAACGGCACGACCACGAACGGCACGACCACGAACGGCACGACGACCACGAACGGCACGACGACCACGAACGGCACCGTGACGGTCGGCACCTCCGTGCACGACCAGATCCTCACCGTCACCCCGGAGCGGCGGCGCGCCCTGCTGGGCCGGATCGCCGAAGCCGGCATCGACCACGTCGTGGTGGCCGACCACGTCAGCTTCCACGGCGGCACCGGCTTCGACGGTATGGTCGGCGCGGCGACCGCGCTGGCTACCGAGGACCGGGTTCGGGTGTTGATCGGGGTGTACCAGCTGGCGCTGCGGCACCCGATGACGGTGGCCCGCCAGCTCGCCTCGCTGACCGGCATGGCCCCGGGTCGGCTGATCCTGGGTGTCGGGGTCGGCGGCGAGGACCGCTCCGAGGTCATCAACTGCGGCGTCGACCCGGGTACCCGCGGCCGGCGGATCGACGAGAGCCTCGGTGTGCTGCGCCGGTTGGCCGGCGGCGAGGCGGTGGAGCACGACGGGGAGTTCTTCCGGATCGGGTCCGGCGCGGTGTTGCCGGCGCAGACGCCGCAGGTACCGATCCTGTTCGGCGGCAAGTCCGAGGCCACCATCCGGCGCACGGTGGAGCACGGCGACGGCTGGCTGGCAATGTTCGTCTCGCCGCGCAGGTTCGCCGAGTTCGTCGGGCAGATCGCCGCCCTGGCCGGCGAGACCGGGCGTGCGGTGCCCGATCAGCACGGGTTCGAGGTCTGGTGCGGGCTGGCCGCCGACTCGGACGCCGCCCGGGACTGTGTGGCCGCGAAGATGCAGGAGCTGTACAAGCTGCCGTTCGAGAAGTTCGAGCGGCTCTGCCCGGCCGGATCTCCCGCCCAGGTGGCCGACTTCCTGCGGCCTTACGTGGAGGCCGGTGCTCGCTCGATCAGCCTGGTGCCGTGCTCTCCGAGCTGGGAGGAAGCGGTCGACTCGGTGGCCGAGATCCGGGCGCTACTCGTCGGGTAGCCGCTCCGGCCCGGAGGGTGGTCTCAGGGGGAGACGCGGACGACCACTTCGGTGTCGGTGGCCCGCTCGACCCGCACGGTGAAGCCCTCGGCCTGGGTCTCCCCGCCCACCGGCAGCGTGACGACCTGCCCGGCGACCTCGATCGTCGCCTGGTTCCCCTGCACGCCGACCAGCCTCGCGGTGACGCCCAGGATCGACACTTCAGGAGTGCCGTCCCGGACGAAGGTAACGGTGCACCCGCCGAGGTCGCACCTGGTGGGTGAGCTGTCCCGGCCGCCGGAGCCGCCGCCGCATGCGGTGAGCAGGCCCAGGGTGCTGGCGAGGACGGCTGCGGCGAGAGCGGAGATGGTGCGGCGAAAGGGGGAGCGCATGAGCCCAACCTTAGAGGTGCGGCGGAAGCAACCCGAACGAGACGGGAACGACGAACGCCGGGTGACGCGGCCCGAAATCCACGTCACCCGACGGTCAGTCGTCGTAGTAGTCGTCGTCGCGCGAGGTGGGAACCGCCCTCGGGCTGGCCGCCGGCATCTCGAAGCTGAGCGCTTCGCCGAGGACCGGCGACTCGTCATCGGAAGACAATCCGTCAAACGAGTCATCGCCGAGCGAGCCGGCAGCGTCGCCGTCGGGACCGTACCGGTTGATCTGCTCCTCAGCTCGTGCGGTGCCTGCGATGCCCATGCCGAGAGCGGCGAGACCGGCCACCGTCGTGATGACCCGGGTGAGCCGTCCGACAGTCAAAGTCATCTCTTCGTTCCTTCCACATACGGCGACCGCCGTACCGTCCTTTGGCGAACGACCGATCTGATCGGTGACATGAGTGATCGACCGTGTTCACCCGAGTAGGTGGCAGTCCGGACACGGGACGACCCCCGCCCGGTCCGTGCGGGGGCCGACTGGGCTAGAGCAGCCCTCCGTAACTGGAGTCGTCGTCGTCCGAGTCGTAGTCCTCGTCCTCGTCGTCCGAGTCGTCGTCGTCCGAGTCGTTCTCGTCGTCCGAGTCGTCGTCGTCCGAGTCGTCGTCGTCGGACTCGCTGGAGGCACTGGCCGGATCGGCCTCGGTGCCGGAACGGGCCGAGGCGCTCGAATCGTCGTCGTCGTCGTCGTCGTCGGAGCGGCTGTCGTCGTCGGAGCGGCTTCGGCTGTCGTCGTCGTCCCGAGGACCGGCGGTGGTCATTGACGGCATCTCGAAGCTGTGCAGCTCCGCGCTGTCCATCGTGTCGGTCGGCAGGGCCGCCATGTCCTCGGCGTCGGCGACCTCTGTCGAGTCGTACCCGTCGGCCGCCCCCTCGAGGCCGGGGGTGTCGGCGAACGCGGTCCCGGCGAACGCGGAGCCGAAGGTAGCCATTCCGACGACGGCGGCGCTGGTCCGCAGTGCCCGGCGGTCGGACTTGGTCATTCGAGGGGGTCCTCTCGTCATGCCGCGGCAGGGAGCGTGCAGATCGCGACTGGTAAAAAGTCCAACGAGGCACGCCGTGACGAGATGCGACCGGTACGGAACACACCCGAAAGGAGGGACTTGCTGAGCCGATCGGTCCAAGCCGGTGGCTCTCAGTCGACCGGGGCGGGACGTCGAGCCGCAGCCCGGCTGAGGCAGGCCGCGACGGTTGCTGCGTCGACCACGTCCTCGACCGAGCAGCCTCGTGACAAGTCGATCCACGGTCGGGCCAGGCCCATCACGATCGAGCCGATCGCCCGACGGCCACCCAACCGCTCGGCCATCTTGTAGCCGATGTTCGCCGAGTCCAGGTCCGGGAAGATCAGCACGTTCGCCCGCCCCGCCACCGGGGACGCGGGAAACTTGCGCTCGCCGATCTCCGGCACGAGGGCGCAGTCGAGCTGCATCTCTCCGTCCACCAGCAGGTCCGGCCGGCGTGCCCGGACCAGCTCAAGCGCGTCGGTGACCTTGGTGACCTTCGGGTGGCTGGCGCTGCCGTTGGTGGAGAAGGACAGCATGGCGGCCCGGGCCGGCTCACCGGTGGCCAACGCGTGGGTGTCCGCGGCGAGCTCGGCGATCTCTGCGAGCTGCTCGGCCGTGGGGTCAGGCACCACGACGCAGTCGGCGAAGGTCAGGACGTCACGTTCGCTCTGCAGCAGGAAGCAGGCCGACACCAGCCCACCCGGGCGGGCCAGACCGACGCCGAGGATGGCCGCGCGCAGCACGTTCGCGCTGGTGCTGACCGCCCCGCTGACCGCCCCGTCGGCGCCGCCGAGGCGGGTGTACACCGCGCCGTACAGCAGCGGGTTCGTGGTCAGCGCCGAGCGCGCCGCCGGCTCGTCCGCCGGACCGAGACCGCGCAGCCGCAGGTACTCGGTGAGCACCCGGTCCGACCATGCCGGGTCGGCCGGGTCGACCAGCTCGACGCCGGCCGGGACGTCCACCGTGGCCGCGGTGCCGACGGCCAGTGGCGCCACCAGGCCCGCTTCGGCCACCTCGGTGAGCGCCTGGCGCACCCGACGGTCGGCCACGTCGCCGAACAGAATGCGGGCGGGTGCGCGGCCCAGCAGCGCAAGCAGGCCGGGGTCCAGGGAGAGCACGTGCTCAGACCTCGAAGTCGTCGGGTACCTCGATCTCCATGAACAGCAGGCCCCGCGCGTGGGCCTTGCCCTGGGCGTCGGTGCGGACGCTGCCGGAGCCGCCGCCGGCCAGTGAGTGGCCGAGGATGAAGTTGAGCGCGCGGAGCCGGGGCAGCTCGTAGCGGGTGACTTCGCCGGTCATGATTCCGGCGAAGTGTGCCTTCACCCGCGCGGGGGTCAGCTCGCGTTCCAGCACCTCGTAGCCGGCCGGGGTGCGGGCCCAGATGCCGACGTTGGAGTCATCACCCTTGTCCCCGGAGCGGCCGTAGGCGACCTGGTCGAGACGCACCGTCTTGCTCATGCCCGCACCTCCGTGATGGAGACCGTGGCGGAGACCTTCTCCTTGGTCAGCAGGGCCGGCCAGTAGCCGATGACCTCGCTGGCCCGGGGCCGCCCGGCCGCGAATCCGGTCAGACCGGGGGGACCGGAGAGCAGCAGCGAGGCCAGCTCGCCGCCGAACCGGTTGGCCTTGCGCTTGTCGTACTCGCGCAGCCCGACCCGCATGATGACCTCGTAGGAGTCAGCCGGCGGCACCATCCCGGGGAAGCAGGCGGTGTTGGTGCCGACGATCTCGATGGTCTTCTGCGCGTCGTCGTAGCTGGTGCCGTCCAACTCCAGCCGGGCGAACAGCAGCTCGGCGGTGAACCGGGCCTTCTCGGCGGCGTCGGGGCCGGTGCAGGTCAGCTCGCCGAGCACCTTGTAGCCGTCCGAGTAGGCCATGGACACCTTGTAGGTGGACGTGGGGGCGTGTCCCTTGATGCCGTGCACCCGCACCCGGTTCGGGCCTTCCTGCTCCAGCTCGATCGTGGAGAAGTCGGCGGTGACGTCCGGGGTGAGGTAGGCGTGCGGGTCGCCGAGTTCGTAGAGCAGTTGCGCGGTGACCGTGTCGGTGGAGACCAGACCGCCGGTGCCGTCCTGTTTGGTGATCACGAAGGTGCCGTCGGGGTAGGCCTCGCAGACCGGGTAGCCGATCCGTGCCATGTCCGGGACGTCGCGCCAACCGTCGAAGTTGCCGCCGGTGGACTGGGTGCCGCACTCCAGGATGTGCCCGGCCACGGTGGCGGCCGCGATCTTGTCATGGTCGTTGATGTCCCAGCCGAACTCGTACATCAGCGGGGCCACCACCAGCGAGGGGTCGGTGGCCCGGCCGGTGATCACGATGTCCGCGCCCTGGGCCAGCGCGTCCACGATCGGCTGGGCGCCCAGGTAGACGTTGGCCGATTGCAGCTTGTCCAGGTGGTTCTTCAGCGGCTCGTCGTTGTCGAGGTTGCGGAACTCCTCGCCGCCGGCCATCAGCTCGTCCAGCTGGCCCATGATGTCGTCGCCCTCGACGATGCCGATCTTGACACTCACCCCCTGCTTGCGGGCGACCTCGGCGACCGCCTCCGCGCAGGCCGCCGCGTTCACCCCGCCGGCGTTGGCGACGATCTTGATGCCCTGGTCGATGCAGCGTGGTAGCACGCGCTCGACCATGGTCACGAAGTCGGTGGCGTACCCGGCCTTCGGGTTCCGGGCGCGCTGCTTCTGCATGATGCTCATCGTGACCTCGGCCAGGTAGTCCAAGGTCAGATAGTGCAACGGCCCCTCGTTGACCAGCCGTACCGGGCCCAGCACCGAGTCGCCCCAGAAGCCCTGCCCGTTGCCCACGAGAACTGGTTGTCGTTGTGCCATCAAGACCTCACTGTGCTCGACGTGGCGCTCGGATCATCCGACCACCCATCGGCCGGTCAGGGAACATTAACCTGCTCACACAGGTATCTGCCGCCGGACCGCACTTCTTGCCGACCTTCACCACGCGTACCACCAGCGGGTGCGGCATTGTCCCTTCCGGGAAATGCGGGGCAGGCCGCTGGTTCAATGGTGTGCGGGTGGGTCGCAGCTCCCTGCTGATGCCGGTCCGGTCCACGCCGGGGTGCGCCTCCTCGGCTGTCGACCGGCTGGCCGGCGGGCCGGGTGGTCTACCCGGTCGATCCGCTGAACTCGGAGAAGCTAGGAGTACACGCAATGTCGACAGAAACGGTTTCGGCCACGGACGCCACGATGCCGGACGAGATCGCGCGGGCGGTCGTGCTGCCGGAGTCCTACCTCAACGAGGAGGAGATCAGCTATCCGGCCTTCACGTGGCTGCGGGAGAACAACCCGCTCGGGGTGGCCCGGGTCGACGGCTACGACCCGTTGTGGATCCTCACCAAGTTCGCCGACATCCAGAAGGTCGAGGTCGACAACCAGACCTTCGGCGTGGGCGAGGAGAACCCGATCCTGTCCGTGCAGGCCGGCGACGCCTTCTTCCGGTCGTTGTCGCCCGAGGGCAAGGTCCGCAACATGGACGTGGTCGTGTACATGGACCCGCCCGAGCACGACAAGATCCGCAAGATCTTCAACCCGTGGTTCCGGCCGGGCAACGTCAAGCGTTTCGAGCAGCAGTTGCGGGTGCTCGCCAAGAAGGAGGTCGAGCGGATGCTCGACTACGACGGCGAGGTCGACTTCATGCACGACATCGCGGGCTGGTTCACCCTGCGGGCCATCGTCACGCTGTTCGGCGCGCCGATGGAGGACGACCAGATCTTCATGGACCTGTCCAAGCACTTCTTCGGCGGCAGCGACCCGGAGGAGAAGCGTGAGGACGTGGCCGCGGACGACCCGGCCGCGGCGGCCCAGCAGTGGGCGGCCACCGTGATGGACTTCAACAAGTACTTCAACCGCAAGCTGGCCGAGCGGCGCGGGGAGCAGGGCGAAGACCTGCTGACGATCATCGCCAACTCCGAGGTCGACGGCGAGCCGATCACCGAGGGCTACGCCAACGGCCAGTGCATCGCCATGGTCACCGCCGGACACGACACCACCAGCGCGACCTCCTCCGGCACCATGCTGCAGATGATCAAGAACCCGGAGATCCTGCGGCGGGTCCAGTCGGACCTCTCGCTGGCGTCGAATCTGGTCGAGGAGGGCGTGCGCTACGTCTCGCCGGTGCGGCACTTCATGCGGGTCGCCCTCAAGGACACCGAGCTGCGCGGCAGGCAGATCAGGGAGGGCGAGCGGTTGATGATGTGTTTCCCGTCGGGCAACCGCGACGAGGAGGTCATTCCGAACGCGGACACCTTCGATATCGACCGGAAGCCGAACCGTCACCTCGGCTTCGGCCACGGCGCACACATGTGCATCGGGCAGCGGATCGCCCGATCCGAGCTGCAGATCTTCTGGGAGGAGCTGCTGCCCAAGCTCAAGTCCGTAGAGCTGGCGGGGGAGCCGAAGTACCTGCAGACCAACTTCGTCGGTGGCCTGAAGAGCCTGCCCATCCGCTTCACCAAGGTCTGACCTGGGCATTGCGCCGAGCCTCGGCAGGCAACGGCGTCGACGGGCCCGCGTCGAGCGAGGTCGCCGGCCGCTGGTGACGGACGTTCGTGCCGCCGGGCGCCGCTGCTTCGGCTGCCCACGCCGGAGCAGATCGATCACCCGGCATCGTCGGGACAGGTACGTCAGGTGTCGGGTGCCTCGGAGCCCTGGCACGATGACCGGGGCCGTACGCTAGCGGTTCGCCCGATCAATTGTTGAGCCCGCGAGTGTTAATCGAGGTACACCTTGTCGACCCAGCAGCGCGCCGCCGAGACTCTGATCGACGAGATCCGTGGTGGCCCGTCGGGTCCCGGGATAGGCGCGGTGTTCGACTTCGACGGCACGCTGATCGACGGCTACTCGGCCTCCGCGCTCTACGAGCATCGGCTGCGCAACTTCGAGATCGGGCCCGAGGAGATGATCCGCACGGTCCGGGCGGCGATGGGCCCCACGCTGTCGGAGGCAGAGTTCGTCGCTCTGCTGCACGGCGGCATCCGCGGCTGGGCCGGGCGCACCGAGGAGGACGTACTGGAACTGGGCGAGCGGCTGTTCGCCGAGGGGGTGGCCGGCGCCCTGTTCCATCAGGCCTGGCGGTTGGTCAAGGCGCATCAGCGGCAGGGCCACACGGTGGTCATCGCGACGTCGGCGACCGAGCTGCAGGTAGCCCCGCTGGCCCGCGAGCTGGGGGTGGAGCACGTGCTGTGCACCCGGCTGGCCACCGAGGGCGGCGTGCTCACCGGCGAGGTGGCCGGGCGGCCGCCGTGGGGCGCGGGCAAGCTGGCCGCGGTCGAGGAGTTCGCCGCCGAGCACAGCCTCGACCTCGGCGCCTGCCACGCCTACGCCAACGGCGACGAGGACCTGCCGCTGCTGTCCGTGGTCGGTCACCCGCATCCGGTCAACCCCGGGCCGGAGCTCGCCGAGGCCGCCGCCGCGCGGGGTTGGCCGGTGCTGCGCTTTCGCGGCGGGACCGGGCGGTTCGACCCGCTGCCCGCGATGCGCACCGCGGGCATGTACGGCGCGTTGGTCGGCGCGGCCGGCGCGGGCATCCTGGTCGGGGCGCTGAGCGGTGACCAGCGCCGGGGCATCGACCTGGCCACCACGTTGTTCGGCGACCTCGGCGGGCCGATCGGAGACGTCGACTTCGAGGTGGTCGGTGAGCAGAACGCCTGGGTGGCCCGCCCTGCGGTGTTCTTCATCAACCACCAGAGCAC
>JAJCYC010000315.1 GCA_029263115.1 Pseudonocardia sp.
CTCGACCACGTCGACCTCTACCTGATCCACTGGCCGATCCCGGCGAAGGACCGCTACGTCCAGACCTGGAAGGGCTTCGAGCAGTTGCTGGCCGACGGCAAGGCCCGCGCGATCGGGGTGTCGAACTTCCAGCCGGAGCACCTGGACCGGCTGGCCGAGGAGACCAAGGTCGTCCCGGCGGTCAACCAGATCGAGCTGCACCCGCGGCTGGGCCAGGTGGAACTGCTCAGGTACCACGAGCAGCACGGCATCGCGACCCAGGCGTGGAGCCCGATCGGCCAGGGCGACTCGCTGACCGAGGACCGGGTCGTGGAACTGGCCAGGAGGTACGACCGCAGCCCGGCGCAGATCGTGCTGCGCTGGCACATCCAGCACGGCAGCATCGTGTTCCCGAAGTCGTCGAAGCCGGAGCGGATGCGGGAGAACATCGACGTCTTCGGCTTCGAGCTCTCCGACGACGACATGACCGCGATCGACAACCTCAACCAGGAGAAGCGGCGCGGCCCGCACCCTGACCTCTTCGGCGCCTGATCCCTGGTACCCCGGGCTACCTGCCGCTGTCGCGGACCAGACACCTGGCCGCTACCGGACGTGGAACGACGCCGCTCAGCCTCGGTCCCGCGGCCGCGCGGCGGTGCGCCGACCCGCGCGGTCGGGGGGTTCGCGACGATGCCGGGGTGAGTGAGCATCGCGCGTGGGATCTGACCGGCCATCCGGTAGTCGACCGTCCCGACCTGCTGGCCGAACCGGTCGGGGCCTTCCTGGCGGCCGACCCGGCGCTGGCCGCCGCCGTGGAGGTCGCCGGGATCGACCCGGAACTGGCCGACACCGCCGCATTCTGCGAGCGCTACCGGGTACGCCTCGACGAGTCGGCCAACTGCGTGGTGGTCGCCGGCCGGCGCGGCGGGGAGACCCGGTTGGCCGCCGTGGTGGTGCTGGCCACCACCCGCGCGGACGTCAACGGGACGGTGCGGCGGCTGCTCGACGCGCGCAAGGCGTCCTTCGCGGCCCGGGAGGCCGCCTGTGCGGGCAGCGGGATGGAGTACGGCGGGATCACCCCGATCGGGCTGCCCGTCGACTGGCCGGTCTACCTCGACCCGGCGGTGGTGGCCGCGCCCCGGGTGGTGATCGGCTCCGGGTTGCGGCGCAGCAAGCTGCTGGTCTCCGGGGCGGCGCTGGCCACCCTGCCCGGAGCCGTCGTGGTGGACGGGTTGGCCCTGCCGGTGACCGGGTGAGCGGTGCCGACCCGGTGAACCCGTCGACCGCGCAGGCCCGGCTGCTGGTGGACGAACTGTGCGCGCAGGGGGCCACCGAGGCGGTGCTGTGCCCCGGATCGCGCAACGCGCCGCTGTCGTTCGCGCTGCACCGCGCCGACTCGGCCGGCCGGCTGCGGCTGCACGTGCGGATCGACGAGCGTGGCGCCGGGTTCCTCGCCCTCGGGCTGGCCCTGGGCTCGGGGCGGCCGGTGCCGGTGGTGTGCACCTCCGGGACCGCGGCGGCCAACCTGCACCCGGCGGTGCTGGAGGCCGGCTACGCCGGGGTGCCACTGCTCGTCCTGACCGCCGACCGGCCGCCGGAACTCGTGGGCACCGGGGCCAGCCAGACGATCCGCCAGTCCGGGCTCTACGGACCGGCGCCCCGGTTGGCGGCCGACCTGGCGGTCGCCGGCCGACCCGGTGGTGACCCGGCCGCGTGGCGGGCCGCGGTGCGGGCCGCCGTCGCCGCCTCGCTCGGCCGGTCGGGTCCCGGCGGCCCGGGTCCGGTCCACCTGAACATCCCGTTCGCCGCGCCCCTCGTGCCCACCCCGGAGTCCTCGCGATCCGCCGCCGGGTGCGTCCCCGGGCGGCCGGCCGGGGACGGACCCGGTGGTGACCGGCCCGGTGATGAGGTGACACTGCCGTTGGCACCGGACCGGCCGACGGTGGTGATCGGGGGCAGCGTGCCGGTGGGGGCCCCGGAGCTGCTGGTCCCGGACGGCGTGCCGGTGATCGCCGAGCCGTCGTCGCCGCTGTGGCCGGGCGCCCTGCGGGCCGGGCCCTGGCTGCTCGGCGAGGGTGGGCCGCCGCGCCCGGCGCAGGTCATGCTGCACGGGCGCCCCACGCTGCACCGGGCGGTGACCAGGCTGATCGCCGACCCGGCGGTCGAGGTGTACGCCGTGGCGGGCACCGGGGTCGCCGGCTGGCCGTCGACGGTCCGGGCGGTCGGGAACCCGCCCGTGCTGGTCCCGCCGGCCGGGTGGTGCCGGCCCTGGGCCACGGCCGACGCGGCGGCCGCCACCGTGCTGGAGGCCGCGCTGGAGGCCGGGCTGGGCGCCGAGCCACCAGCCGGGCTGGGGACGGCCGCCCCGCTGGTCGCCGCGCTGCCCGACGGCGCGGTGCTCACCGTCGGATCGTCCAATCCGGTACGCGACGTCGCCCTGGCCGCCCGGCCCCGCGACGGGGTGACCGTGCTGGCCAACCGCGGTGTCGCCGGCATCGACGGCACGGTGTCCACCGCGATCGGCGCCACTCTGGCGCACCAGGCCCGGGGCGGGGGTCCGGGGTTCGCGCTGCTCGGCGACCTCACCTTCCTGCACGACGTCACCGGGCTGGTCCTGGGTCCGGACGAGCCGCGGCCGGATCTGACCGTCGTGGTGCTCAACGACGCCGGCGGCGGGATCTTCTCGCTGCTCGAACAGGGGGCGCCGGAGCACGCCGACGGCTTCGAGCGGGTGTTCGGCACCCCGCACCGGGTGCGGCTGGCGGACGTCTGCGCCGGGACGGGCATCCCGCACCGGACCGTCGCCCACCCGGACGAGGTCGCCGCCGCGCTGGTCGGCGGGCCGGGCATCCGGGTGCTGGAGGTACCGGCCCGCCGCGGGGGACTGCGAAAGCGCCACGCGGCGCTGCGGGCGAGGATCGAGCAGGCCGTCCGGCACGCCCTGGACGCCACCGGCTGACCGTGGCGCAGGTGACCTGACCGCCCGGCTCAGCCGAGCCCCGACACGCCCTCCAGGGCCTGGCGGATCGGCACCAGCTTGGCGGCCGCCTCCCGCACCTCGGTGTCCGGGTCGGACCGTGCGACGAGGCGTCCGGGTTGGATCACCGCGGGAGGACCCACCGGGTCGGCGGGTCCTCCGGCCGCGGTGCCCCGCCCGCCCGCCC
This sequence comes from Pseudonocardia sp., assembly GCA_029263115.1. Classification (GTDB taxonomy): domain Bacteria; phylum Actinomycetota; class Actinomycetes; order Mycobacteriales; family Pseudonocardiaceae; genus Pseudonocardia. Next base: position 3,144 of record JAJCYC010000315.1, read on the forward strand.
GTACACTCGCCGGCGATGAGTTCGAGCTCCGGGACGGCCACCCCGGGCACTGCCGGTGCCGGGGCCGGGCCCGTTGGCGCGGCCGACCCGCCCGCCACCACACCCAACGGCACGCCCGCCGACGGCACCGGCACGGTCGCGCCGGAGCGACCCACCACCACGACCGTCCGCCCGGGCCGGCGCGGGCTGCTGATGGAGGAGTTCACCGGGCTGGCCCTGCCGGTGGTCATGCCGCTGGTGCGGCGGCTCCCGGCGGTCATCCTGGTGATCACCGCGCTGTGCACCTCGGTGGCGGTGTTGGTGCTCGTCGGCGCCGCCCGGGACGATGCCGCGATCGACGCGAACCCGGCGGTCGCCACCGCGGAGGTGCTGCCCGGCTCCGACTTCCGCCGCACCCTCGTCCGGTTCACCACCGTCGACGGCATGCTGGTGCTGCCGGAGAAGGGGGTGTTCTACCCGCGCGGGTTGCAGGCGGGCCAGATCGTCCGGGTGGAGTACGACCGTACCCAGCCCGACCTGGTGCGGGTGCTCGGGCGGGACCACTCCGCGGGTTACCTGCCGATCGGGCTGCTGATCCTGGGGCTGTGGGTCACCCTGCTGCCGCTCGCGTTCTGGCTGCGCGGCCGGCAGTTGCTGCGGCTGGAGGCCGAAGCCGAGGTGGCCGAGGCCGCCGCCGAAGCCGAGGCGGCCGCCGAAGCCGGCATCCGGGCCGAGGCCGGGGCCCGGCCGGACGCCGACCCGGCGGTCGAACCGATGTCCACCACGCGACGGGGGCCCGGTCCCGGCGGCGCCGACGAGGCCGTCACCGGTCGGGAGTAGCCACCGGTCGGGAGCCCGCGCCCGGTCACCCGGCCGGGTGGGCCGGCGCACGCCGGGCGGCCGACCACCAGTCCAGCAGCTCGGGCACCGCTGACGGGGCCACGACCAGCAGACCCCCGGTCGGCAGCACGGTCGGCTGCCCACGCTCGTCCAGCACCGACGCGCCGGCTTCCAGCGCCAGCGCCATCCCGGGCGCCACCTCCCGCTCCCGGCAGCGCGGCAGCACGGTGGCCACCGCGTGCCCGAGCGCGACCTGGGTGATCGCCAGTCCCGCCGAGCCGAGCACCCGGACCTCCCGCCCGGCCCCGGCGACCCGGGCCAGGAACGTGGTCAGCCCCGGCCACCCGTCCTGGCCGGCCAGCTCGGTGCACACCGGCAGGCCCGGCGCGGCCAGGTAGGACGCCGGCTCGCCGGTCCCGGCCAGCCGCACCGGCACGCCGTTGGCCCGCATGCCCCGGCCCCGGGCCGCCGCGTAGATCTCCGCGCGGCTCGGGTCGGACAGCACCCCGACCACCGGTCCGCGCTCGTCCAGCAACGCCAGCCCGAACGCGTACCAGGGCAGTCCGGCGACGAAGTTCGCGCCACCGTCGACCGGTGAGACCACCCAGCGGTAGCGGGGCTCGCCTCCGCCCCGCAGGTCGTCGTGCAGCCCGCCGACCAGCGGAATGTCCGGGAACTGGGCGGTCAGCACCCGCCGGGTGTGCCGTTCGAGAGTCCGTTCGGTGTCGGTGATCCAGTCGAACGGGTGGGCCGCCCCGCCGCGCCGTCGGCCCCGGTCGGCCGTGGCGGCCATGACCTCGGCCGCGTCGTTGGCGAGCCGACCGGCCACCTCGAGGGCATGGGACAGCAGGCCGGGGTCGGTCGGCTCGGCCAGGTCGAGCTGGGCCGCGCGGACCCCGGACCGGATTGGCGGAGCCTGCCGGCGCAGCTGCGGGGGTGGGACGGACTCGGTCATGTCGATTCAGCGTGGCCGCGTCCGGTGTCTCGGGTGCGTCCGCCGGGTGACGTGTCGCGGATCACCAGCGCAACAGGCTCCGCTCGCCCCGGGCGGACCACCGCGAGCAGATGAACGAGCCGCTGATGTCGGATGGTGGCCGACCGCACATCGAGCGTGCAGATGTTGTCGTCGAGTTCGGCGAGGGGTCACACCGAGGCCGCTTGACCGGCGGGTCGTCGGGTCACACTCCGAAGGTGCGAGTCGCGATCGTGTCCGAGTGCTTCCTGCCCACCGTCAACGGCGTGACCAACTCCGTGCTGCGGGTGATCGAGCACCTGCGGGCCGGCGGTCACCGGGTGCTGGTGATCGCGCCCGGGGTCGGCGAGCCCACCAGCTGGCAGGGGGTCCCGGTGATCCGGGTGCCGGCGCTGGAGCTGCCGGTGGTCAACTCGATGCCGGTCGGGCTGCCCACCCGGCGGGTGCTCACCGCGCTGCGCGAGTTCGCCCCGGACGTGGTGCACCTGGCCGCGCCGTTCGTGGTCGGCGCCCGCGGGCTGGCCGCCGCCCGGCGGCTGAAGATCCCGACGGTGGCGATCTACCAGACCGACGTGGCCGGCTTCGCCACCTCCTACGGCCTGGGCCTGACCGCCCGCGCGGCCTGGCGGTGGACCTGCCGGTTGCACTCGCTGGCCGACCGGACCCTGGCCCCGTCGAGCTGGGCGACCGACGCGCTGCGCTCGCGCGGGGTGCCCCGGGTGCACAGCTGGGCGCGCGGCGTGGACATCTCCCGGTTCCGGCCGTCCCGGCGCTCGGCCCCGCTGCGCGAGCGGCTGGCGCCCAACGGTGAGCTGCTGGTCGGCTACGTGGGACGGCTCGCCCCGGAGAAGCAGGTGGAACGGCTCGCCGCGCTGGCCGGTGACCGCCGCCTGCGGCTGGTGATCACCGGCGACGGGCCGAGCGAGCCGCGGCTGCGCGAGCTGTTGCCGGGCGCGGCGTTCCTGGGCTTCCGCGAGGGCACCGAGCTGGCCGAGGTGTATGCCTCGCTGGACATCTTCGTGCACACCGGGCCGTCCGAGACGTTCTGTCAGGCGGTGCAGGAGGCGCTGGCCAGCGGGGTCCCGGTGATCGCGCCGGACGCCGGTGGGCCGCGCGACCTGGTGGCGCACGGGCGCACCGGCTACCTGGTGCCGCCGGGTGTGGACCCGTCCGACCAGGACTCGGCGGCGGCGTTGCGGGCGGCGATCGACGCGCTGGCCGACCCGGTACGGCGGCGGGCCTGCGGGCTGGCTGCGCGCCGGTCGGTACTGCGGCGGGACTGGACCTCGGTGTGCGACGAACTGGTCGCGCACTACGGCGTGGTGATCGGTGACGGCGCGGGCGGCGGGAGCGGGCCCGCCCCCGGAACCGGCACTGCGGGTCGCGCCGCCTGACCGGCGACCGACCGCCCGCCCCATGCGCATCGTCCAGCTCGCGAACTTCTACGGTCCGCGCTCCGGCGGTCTGCGCACCGCGCTGCACCACCTCGGCGCCGGGTACACCGCCCGGGGTCACGAGGTGGTGCTGGTCGTGCCGGGGCCGCGGCGCACCGACGAGACGCTGGCCACCGGGGTCCGCCGGATCACCCTGCCGGCACCGAAGCTGCCCGGCACCGGGGGCTACCGCGCGGTCGACCCGTGGCGGGTGACCCGGCTGCTGGAGCGGCTGTGCCCGGACGCGCTGGAGGTCTCCGACCGGCTCACCCTGCGCGGTCTGGGCACCTGGGCGGCGCGGCACGGGGTGCCCAGCGTGGTGATCTCGCACGAGCGGCTGGACCGGCTGCTGGCCCAGTTCGGCCTGCCGGCCGGGCTGGCCGTGCGGATGGCGGACCGGGCGAACAGCCGGATGGCGGCGCACTACGACACCGTGGTCTGCACCACCGGGTTCGCCCGCGAGGAGTTCGACCGGATCGGTGTGCGCAACGTGCTGCGGGTGCCGCTCGGGGTCGACCTGACCGCATTCTCGCCGACCCGGCGCGATGCCGGCCTGCGCGCGCGGCTGCGCGACGGCGCGGACGCCCTGCTGGTGCACTGCGGGCGGTTGTCGGTGGAGAAGCACGTCGAGCGCAGCGTGGACACCGTGGCGGCGCTGCACGAGGAGGGTCGCCGGGTCCGCCTGGTGGTCGCCGGTGACGGTCCCCGGATGGCGGCGCTGCGGCGGCGGGCGCGCGGGCTGCCGGTCACCTTCCTGGGTTTCGTGCCCGAGCGGGCGGTGGTGGCCCGGCTGCTGGCCTCGGCCGACGTGTCGCTGGCGCCCGGGCCGCACGAGACGTTCGGGCTGGCCGCGCTGGAAGCCCTGGCCAGTGGAACCCCGGTGGTGGTCTCCCGGTCCTCGGCGCTGGCCGAGATCGTCCGTCCGGCACTGGGCTCCGGGGTGGTCCGGGATTCCCCTGTGCCGCACTGTGGAGCCGCGGTGGCCGACGATGCGGCCTCGTTCGCCGGCGCGGTGGGTGGCCTGCTCGCGGTGGAGGAGGCCCGTCGGCGGGCCGCGGCCCGGGCCCGGGCCGAGGACTTCACCTGGCCGGCGGCCGTCGACGGCATGCTCGCCGCGCTAGTCCGTTAGCGACGCCACCGCGCCCGGGTCCGTCGGGTCGACCCGCCGCAGCCCGGGGAACCCGTCGAACGCCCGGTCGGTGGTCACGATGACCCCGCACCCGGCGCCCAGTGCGACCGCCGCGTGCAACCGGTCGGCGGTGCCCAGACCGGCATGGGTGAACGCCATCGCCACCGGCAGATGCTCCGGGTGCAGGCCGAGGACCACCTCGAACAGCCCGGTCGCGGCGGCGGCGGTGCCTGCCGGGAGCGGGGGTCGGCCGCGGTGCTCCAGGTGCCAGACCTCCTCGATCACCAGCACGGAGGTGACGGCGGCGAGGGTGCCCTCGGCCACCCGGGTCATGATCTCGGTACAGGCGGGGCGTTGCGGCGCGTCGTAGCGGGTGTAGGCGATGACGTTCGCGTCGATGAAGGCGAGCACGCGCTCAGCCGGGCGGGAGCAGCTTGTCGGCGCGCTCGTCCCACTGCGCCTCCAGCTCGTCGGGAGTGGGGGCCGCGGCGACCACGGGCAGCGCGTTGAACCGGGCCAGCCCGCTGGCACGGGGGGCCCGCTGAGACGGGATCGCCTGGTCGATCGCCTGCCGGATGAGCTCGGTCACCGGGACGCCATGCCGCCGGGCTGCCTCGCGCAGGCGGGCGGCCTGAGCGGGGCGCAGCAGGACCTGCAACCGCTCCATCGACATACACATAGCCTACACACCCGGCGATGTGCCGACGGCGCCGCCACCCCGGCCGCTGCTCCGCGCGGCGTGCCGCCCGAGGTCAGTACCAGCACCGACCAGGCCAGCGCGAACGGCACGGTCACCAGGATCGCTGCGGCGAACTGCACAACCTGGCCGGTGCGCAGGTCGAAGTCGGGGCAGAACCGCTTCTGGTACAGCGTGCCGCAGGTGGTCGAGACCAGCGCGACCGTCGCGATCAGCACCGAGGCCAGACCAGCCCGCTGGTGCTCACCGATGCAGACACCACCAGCCCGACACCGGCGAAGCCCAGCCTGGATGCCGACGCCGGCCACCGCGATGTGCGCCACCCCCGGCGGTCGGCCGGCCAGGGGGCGCGGAACAGAGCCGCGAGCAGCGCCATCACCGCCACCACGCCCAGGTAGCGGATCACCAGGAAGGTCAGCTGCTCTGCGTGTGGCGCCGCGTAGCGGACGACCACGAACCCGGTGGCCCAGATCAGCACGAACAATCCGGACACGATGCGCACGATCCGCGACGCTATCCGGCGTGGACCACCGCGCGCCCGCCGGTTGGGCGCCCGGCCGGCCTAGGCTCGGCCAGGTGTCGACCTATGTGCTGATCCCCGGTGCCGGCGGCAGCGCCTGGTACCGGCACCTCGTGGAGCCGTTGCTGCGCGCCCGGGGTCACCAGGTGGTCAGGGTCGAGTTGCCCACCGACGACGAGTCCGCCGGGCTGGCCGGGTACACCGATGCGGTGGGCGTCGTCGCCGCGGGCCGCCCCGGGCGCGGCCGCCCCGAGCGCAGCCGGCGCGCCGACGCACCCGTAACCTCGGCGGGGTGATCCGCGCAGGCCTGGACAAGGACCCCCGTGCCGTCGCCCGGATGTTCGACGGTGTGGCCCGCCGCTACGACGTCACCAACACGGTGCTCTCCGGGGGCCAGGACAAGCTGTGGCGGATAGCCACCCGCCGCGCGCTGGACCCGCGGCCGGGCGAGCGGGTGCTCGACCTGGCCGCCGGCACCGCGGTGTCCACGGTCGAGCTGGCCCGGGGCGGCGCCTGGTGCGTGGCCGCCGACTTCTCCCTGGGCATGCTGCGCGCGGGGCTGCACCGCGCCGTGCCGATGACCGCCGCCGACGCGCTGCACCTGCCGTTCGCCGACGCCAGCTTCGACGCGGTGACCATCTCGTTCGGCCTGCGCAACGTGGTCGACCCGGACGCCGGGCTGGCCGAGCTGGCCCGGGTCACCCGGCCGGGCGGGCGGCTGGTGGTCTGTGAGTTCTCCACCCCGACCTGGGCCCCGTTCGCGCACGCCTACCGCAACTACCTGATGCGCGCGCTGCCGGCGATCGCCACCCGGGTGAGCAGCAACCCGGACGCCTACGTCTACCTGGCCGAGTCGATCCGGGCCTGGTCGGACCAGGCGGCGCTGGCCGCGCGGATCACCGACGCCGGTTGGGGCCAGGTCGCCTGGCGCAACCTCACCGGCGGCGTCGTGGCGCTGCACCGCGCCGTCCGCCCGTGAACCACGCCACCCCCGACGCGGTCGGAATCTGATAATCTGATCGACGTGAAGGAGATGTCCGCCACCGAGGTGGCCCGGAACTTCTCCGCCGTGCTGGACAGTGTGTCGGCGGGGGAGACGGTGGTGATCACCCGCGGCGGCGAGCGGGTGGCCACGGTCAGCCCGACCCCCCGGGCGAACGGGGCAGCGCTCGCCGCGATCCTGAGTCGCTGGCACGACGACCCGGCGCTGGACGACGACTGGGCCGCCCGGGTCGCGGACGCGCACCGGGCGTTGAACGCGGGTGCCGAGTTGGACCGCGACCCGTGGCAAGGCTGATCCTGGACACCGGTGTGCTCATCGGCGCGGTACGCCGCCGGATCGATCTGGCGTCGCTGATCGCGCACGACGACATAGTCCTGCCGACGGTGGTGCTCACCGAATACCTGGTCGGCGTGGAGGCCGACCCGGTCGAGGCCCGCCGATTCGCCCAGCGGGCGTTCCTGGATGCGGTGCTCACCGCCACCCCGCTCGAGGACTACACCACCAGGGTGGTGCCGCACCACGTGGACCTGCTGCGACACACCCGGCGCACCGGCCGGCCCCGGGGCTCGATCGATCTGATCATCGCGGCCACCGCGCGGGCCACCGACCGAACCCTGCTCACCACCGACGCGCGCGCCGGATTCGACGACCTGCCCGGGGTCGGCGCCCGCGTGCTGCCGGGCTGATCCCGGGCGCCGCACGCGCGGGGACGGCGGCGGACCCCTACACTCGTGGCCGACTTCGTGAATCCGTTCACAAGCGGATCGGCGAGGCCACCACACCCGCGCGCCCCGGGAGTCCTATGGCCGAGAAAGACCCCACCAACGACGCCGACGTCGTCGTCGTCGGTGCCGGTCCCGCCGGCTCGACGGTCGCCACCTACCTGGCCCGGGCCGGGTTGGACGTGCTGGTGCTGGAGAAATCCACCTTCCCCCGGCCCAAGGTCTGCGGCGACGGGTTCACCCCGCGCGGCATGAAGCAGATCATCGACCTGGGCGTCGACTGCTCGGGGAAGAACGGCTGGCTGCACAACCGCGGTTTGCGGGTGTTCGGCGGCGGGGTGAGTATGGAGCTGGACTGGCCGGACCTGGCCAGCTTCCCGGACTTCGGCGCGGTGCGACCCCGGAAGGACTTCGACGAGCTGCTGGTGCGGCACGCGGAGAAGTCCGGTGCCCGGCTGCACGAGAACACCACGGTCACCGAGGCGGTGACCGACGAGCGCAGCGGCCGGGTGGTCGGGGTGAACGGAATGGTCGGCAGGGGGAAGGACGGGCGACCGGTCAGCTTCCGGGCCCCGCTGACCCTGGCCTGCGACGGGGTGTCCGCGCGGGTGGCCCTGAGCCTGGGTATGCGCAAGCGCGACGACCGCCCGATCGGGGTCGCCGTGCGCCGCTACTACACCAGCCCGCGCACCAACGACGACTACCTCGAATCGCACCTCGAGCTGTGGGACCGCTCGAACCCGGACGACGCCAAGCTGCTGCCCGGCTACGGCTGGATCTTCGGGATGGGCGACGGCACGTCCAACGTCGGCCTGGGCATCCTGTCCACCAGCCGGGCGTCCGGCTCGTGGGACTACCGGGCACTGCTGGGGTCCTGGTTGGACGGCATGCCGCGGGAGTGGGGCTACCGGGAGGAGAACGCGGTCGGTCCGGTCGGCGGGGCGGCGCTGCCGATGGGCTTCAACCGAACCCCGCACTACCGGCCCGGCCTGCTGCTGGTAGGCGACGCCGGCGGAACGGTGAACTCGTTCAACGGCGAGGGCATCGCGTACGCGATGGAGTCGGCTTCGATCGCGGCGGGCTGCGCGATCCAGTCGCTGGCCCGGTCCGGCTCGGCCGCCGAGCACGCGCTGAGTGACTACCCGATGGCGATGCGGGACGCGCTGGGCAGTTACTACCGGTGGGGAAACCTGTTCTCCCGGGTGATCGGTAACCCGACCGTCATGCGATTGGCCACCCGACACGGGCTGCCACGTAAGACGCTGATGGCGTTCCTGCTGAAAGTATGGGCAAACCTCTACGACCCCCGCGGTGGAGACGCCGCGGACCGGCTCATCCATGCGATGACGAAGCTCACACCTGCGTTGAAGTAAGGCTCGCCTCACTCATTACTGGGGAAAGCGCCTGATTAGGGTCGACACGCCAGTCGATCCGATTGGTCGACCATGGCCGTCGGCCGGGGTGCTCGGGGTGGATGTCGCCCGGGCCGCCCGGGCCGGCGCCCGGCAGACGTACGTACCGGAGGACCGACATGCTCCAGGGATACCTCCCGCTGGTGCTCATGTTCGTGCTGGCGGCGGGATTCGCGGTGGTGTCCTGCGCCATCGCGCCCCTCATCGGGCCGCGCCGGTACAACCGCGCCAAACTGGACGCCTACGAGTGCGGGATCGAACCCTCGCCGCAGCCGGTGGTCGGCGCCGGGCGGATGCCGGTGGCCTACTACCTCACCGCGATGCTGTTCATCCTGTTCGACATCGAAATGGTGTTCCTCTACCCGTTCGCGGTCACCGCGGACCTTCTCGGGCTGTTCGGGCTCGTGGAGATCGTGCTGTTCATCTCCACCGTCGGTTTCGCCTACATCTATGTATGGCGTCGCGGCGGTCTGGACTGGAGCTAGGAGCCTTCCGGCATGGGACTCGAGGAGAAGCTGCCCAACGGGGTACTGCTGGTCAGCGTCGAGAAGGTGGTCAACTGGACCCGCAAGTCCTCGTTGTGGCCGGCCACCTTCGGACTGGCCTGCTGCGCGATCGAGATGATGACCACCGGCGCGCCGCGCTACGACCTGGCGCGGTTCGGCATGGAGGTCTTCCGGGCCTCGCCCCGGCAGGCCGACCTGATGATCGTGGCCGGCCGGGTCAGCAACAAGATGGCCCCGGTGCTGCGCCAGATCTACGACCAGATGCCCGAGCCGCGCTGGGTGCTGGCGATGGGGGTGTGCGCCTCCTCCGGCGGGATGTTCAACAACTACGCGATCGTGCAGGGCGTGGACCACATCGTCCCGGTGGACATGTACCTGCCGGGCTGCCCGCCGCGCCCGGAGATGTTGATGGACGCCATCCTCAAGATCCACCAGAAGATCATGGACGAGCCGCTCGGCCCGAAGCGCGCCGCGATCAAGGCCGAGCGCGGCGAGCGTCTCGAACTGCTGCCGTCGTCGGTCAAGTACGCGAAGAAGTGAGGCGGTCGTGAGCAATCCAGGAGACGGACGGGAGCCGGGCCTGCCCTCCTCGGCGGAGCGCCCCGGTGACGAGCTCGTCGCGGGGCAGGCCGGTGGTGAGGCGGACGACCTGGTCGTCGGCCGTGAGCGCGCCGGGATGTTCGGCGTGCACGGCTCCGGCGACACGTCCGGCTTCGGCGGGCTGCGGCTGCCGGCGTACGCCCCCGCGCCGGCCGAACGGCCCTACGGCGGCTGGTTCGACGACTTCGCCGACGAGCTGCGCGCCGCGATGTCCGAGCGCGACCTGCCCGGCACCGCGATCCGCCAGGTCACCGTCGACCGCGGTGAGCTCACGCTGTACGTCCAGCGCGACCACATCCTCGGCATGTGCTCGACGATGCGTGACTCGGAGGGGTTGCGGTTCGAGCTGTGCTCCAGCGTGTCCGGCGTCGACTACGGCGAGGACGTGGTCGAGCGGCTGCACGTGGTCTACCACCTGACCTCGATGACCTTCCGGCGGCGCGTCCGGCTGGAGGTCTCGGTCGGGGTGGACGACCCGCACGTGCCCAGCGTCGTGTCGGTGTACCCGACGGCGGACTGGCAGGAACGGGAGGCCTGGGACATGTTCGGGGTGATCTTCGACGGGCATCCGGCGCTCACCCGGATTCTGATGCCCGACGACTGGGAGGGCCACCCGCAGCGCAAGGACTACCCGCTGGGCGGGATCGCCGTGGAGTACAAGGGCGCCGAGATTCCGCCGCCGGACACCCGGAGGGCCTACTCATGACCAGGACCAAGATCGTGGCGGTGCCCACCGGCGAAGGCAGGACCAGCTGATGACCACCACCGACGACCCGTACGGCGCCAACGCAGCGGCACAGCAGGCCGAGGAGCGGCGCACCACCGAGGGGCCGGTCTACACCGTCACCGGTGGCGACTGGGATTCCGTGGTGGGCGCGGCGGCCGACCACGACGAGCGGATCGTGATCAACCTCGGGCCGCAGCACCCGTCCACCCACGGCGTGCTGCGCCTGGTGCTGGAGCTGGAGGGCGAGACCGTCACCCAGGCCCGCTCGGTGATCGGCTACCTGCACACCGGGATCGAGAAGAACTGCGAGTACCGGACCTGGACCCAGGGCGTCACGTTCGTGACCCGCGCGGACTACCTCTCGCCGCTGTTCACCGAGGCCGCGTACTGCCTCGGGGTGGAGAAGCTGCTCGGCATCGAGGCGCCCCGCCGCGCCCAGCTCGGCCGGATCCTGCTGATGGAGATCAACCGGATCGCCTCGCACCTGGTGGCGCTGGCCACCGGCGGCATGGAGCTCGGCGCGTTGACCGGTATGACGTCCGGTTTCCGGGAGCGGGAGGTGGCGCTGCACCTGCTGGAGCACCTCACCGGCCTGCGGATGAACCACGCGTACATCCGCCCCGGCGGTCTGGCGCAGGACTTCCCGGACGACTACGTGGAGCACGTCCAGTACTTCATCGACTGGATGGAGAAGTACCTGCCGTCCTACGACAAGCTGCTCACCGGCCAGCCGATCTGGCGCGCGCGGCTGGAGGACGTCGGCTATCTGCCGGTGGACGGCTGCCTCGCGCTGGGCGCCACCGGGATCATCCTGCGCTCGGCCGGTCTGCCGTGGGACCTGCGCAAGACCGAACCGTACTGCGGCTACGAGGAGTTCGACTTCGACGTGCCGGTGCTGACCGAGGGCGACTGCTACGCCCGGTACAAGCTGCGGGTGGCCGAGATGTGGGAGTCGCTGAAGATCGTCAAGCAGTGCCTGGTGAAGATGGAGCCGGGCCCGGTGATGGTCGCCGACCGCAAGGTGGCCTGGCCGGCGCAGCTGTCGCTGGGCGCGGACGGCCTGGGCAACTCCCTCGAGCACGTCCGCAAGATCATGGGCCAGTCGATGGAGTCGCTGATCCACCACTTCAAGCTGGTCACCGAGGGCTTCAAGGTGCCGCCGGGCCAGGTCTACACCGCGGTGGAGTCGCCCCGGGGCGAGCTCGGCTGCCACCTGGTCTCCGACGGCGGTACCCGGCCGATGCGGGTGCACCTGCGGGAGCCGAGCTTCATCAACCTGCAGACGATGCCGGCGATGAGCGAGGGCGGGATGATCGCCGACGTGATCGCCGCGGTGGCCTCGATCGACCCGGTGATGGGGGGTTGTGACCGATGACCGGCCCGACTGGCGGCCTCAACCCGGAGACCTACGAACCGGCGGTCGCGCCCGTGGAACAGACCTTCACCCCGGTGGCCGAGGAGCCGTTGCCCGGCCAGGGCCCGTTCGACGAGCTCACCGGTCAGCGGGCGAAGGAGATCGTCGCCCGCTACCCGCAGCCGCGCTCGGCGCTGCTGCCGATGCTGCACCTGGTGCAGTCGGTGGAGGGCTACGTCAGCCAGGCCGGGATCCGGTTCTGCGCCGACCAGCTGGAGCTGAGCACCGCCGAGGTCAGCGCGGTGGCCACCTTCTACACCATGTACAAGCGCAAGCCCGGTGGCGAGCACTTGGTCAGCGTGTGCACCAACACGCTGTGCGCGGCGCTGGGCGGTGACGACATCTACCGGTCGTTGTGCACCAAGCTCGGGAACGGCGCCCCGCTCAAGCACGAGCAGACCGCCGGCGAGCCGGGCAGCCCCGGGTCGATCACCCTGGAACACGCCGAGTGCCTGGCCGCCTGCGACCTGGCGCCGGTGCTGCAGGTCAACTACGAGTACTACGACCGGCAGAGCGTCGAGTCGGCCGGTGAGCTGGTCGACGCGCTGCGCCAGGGCGAGCGGCCGCCGCCCACCCGCGGTGCCCCGCTCACCGACTGGCGCACCGTGGAGCGCGAGCTGGCCGGGTTCCACGACGACCTGGCCACGTCGGTCCAGGGTTCGTCCGCCGCCGAGCAGACCTTCGCCGGTGCCCGGCTCGCCGAGCTCAACGGCTGGGCCGCGCCCGAGGTCCCCGAGAACGTCGAGCTTGCCCCTGTCCCGGACAAAGACGCCCCGGAGAAGAAATGAGCCAGCAACCCCTCGCCCCGGTGCTCACCAGGAACTGGCCCGCGCCGCGTTCCTGGTCCCTGGACGTGTACCAGGAGCAGGGCGGCTACGCCGGCCTGCGCAAGGCGTTGGGTGCGGATCCCGACCAGCTCATCCAGCTGGTCAAGGACTCCGGCCTGCGTGGTCGGGGCGGTGCCGGGTTCCCCACCGGGCTGAAGTGGTCGTTCATCCCGCAGGGCACCCAGGGGGCGGCGGCCAAGCCGCACTACCTGGTGATCAACGCCGACGAGGGCGAGCCGGGCACCTGCAAGGACATCCCGCTGATGATGGCCGACCCGCACTCGCTGATCGAGGGCTGCGTGATCACCAGCTACGCGATCCGGGCCAACTTCTGCGCGATCTACGTCCGCGGCGAGGCGCTGCACTGCATCCGCCGGCTGCGCCACGCGGTGGAGCAGGCCTACGCCGAGGGCTACCTCGGCAAGGACATCCTGGGTAGCGGGTTCGACCTGGACATCGTGGTGCACGCCGGGGCCGGGGCCTACATCTGCGGCGAGGAGACGGCGCTGCTGGACTCCCTGGAGGGCCGGCGCGGCCAACCGAGGCTGAAGCCGCCGTTCCCGGCCACCGCCGGGCTGTACGCCGCGCCGACGGTGGTCAACAACGTCGAGACGATCGCCACCGTCCCGGCCATCGTCATCGGCGGCAGCGAGTGGTTCCGGTCGATGGGCACCGAGAAGAGCCCCGGGCCGAAGATCTACTCACTGTCCGGGCACGTCGAGCGGCCGGGTCAGTACGAGGCTCCGCTCGGGGTGACGCTGCGCCAGCTCCTGGAGCTGGCCGGCGGGATGAAGGACGGCGTCCCGCTGAAGTTCTGGACGCCGGGCGGCTCGTCCACGCCGCTGCTGACCGCCGAGCACCTGGACGTCCCGCTCGACTTCGAGGGTGCCGTGGCGGCCGGCTCGATGCTCGGCACCACCGCGCTGATGGTCTTCAACGAGACGGTCAGCGTGCCGTGGGCGGTGATGAAGTGGACCGAGTTCTACAAGCACGAGTCCTGCGGCAAGTGCACGCCGTGCCGGGAGGGCTGCTACTGGCTGCTGCAGATCCTGCAGCGGATGGTGGCCGGCGAGGGCACCGAGTCCGACATCGACACCATGCTGGACATCTGCGACAACATCCTCGGCCGCTCGTTCTGCGCGCTCGGTGACGGCGCGGTCAGCCCGATCACCAGCGGCATCAAGTACTTCCGCCAGGAGTTCCTGGACCTCTGCGCCGTCCAGCCAGCGGTGGCGCGGCCCGACCAACTGCGAGACCTCGTGGGGACCCAGGCATGACGCTCATCCAGGACACCTCCACCGGAAGCCGACCGGTCCCGGAGGGCCACGTCCGGCTGACCGTCGACGGTGCCGAGGTCGACGCGCCCAAGGGCGAGATCCTGATCCGCACCTGCGAGCGGCTCGGCATCATCGTGCCCCGGTTCTGCGATCACCCGCTGCTGGACCCGGCCGGTGCCTGCCGGCAGTGCCTGGTGGAGGTGGAGCTGGGTGGCCGGCCGATGCCCAAGCCGCAGGCCAGCTGCACCATGACGGTGGCCGACGGGATGGTCGTCAAGACCCAGCACACCTCGCACGTGGCCGACAAGGCCCAGCAGGGTGTGATGGAGCTGCTGCTGATCAACCACCCGCTGGACTGCCCGATCTGCGACAAGGGCGGCGAGTGCCCGCTGCAGAACCAGGCGATGACCAACGGCCGGGAGGACTCGCGGTTCATCGAGCGCAAGCGCACCTTTCCGAAGCCGGTGGCGATCTCCACCCAGGTGCTGCTGGACCGCGAGCGCTGCGTGCTCTGCCAGCGCTGCACCCGGTTCACCGAACAGATCGCCGGCGACGTGTTCATCGACCTGCTCGAGCGCGGTTCGAACCAGGTGATCGGGGTCGCCGAGGACAAGCCGTTCCAGTCCTACTTCTCCGGCAACACCATCCAGATCTGCCCGGTCGGCGCGCTGACCAGCGCCGCCTACCGGTTCCGCTCCCGACCGTTCGACCTGGTGTCCACCCCCGGGGTGAGCGAGCACGACTCCAGCGGCGCCGCGATCCGCACCGACACCCGCCGCGGCGCTGTCATGCGCCGGCTGGCCGGCAACGATCCCGAGGTCAACGAGGAGTGGATCGACGACAAGACCCGGTTCGCCTTCCGTTACCTGACGTCGCAGGGCCGGATCACCACCCCGCTGGTGCGCGGCGAGAGCGGTGAGCTGGAGTCGGCGTCGTGGACCGACGCGCTGCGGATCGCCGCCGAGGGCCTGCTGGCCGCCCGGACCGGCGTCACCGGAACGGGGCCGCACGGCGAGCAGACCACCTGTCAGGGCGTCGGCGTGCTGGCCGGCGGCCGGCTGACCTACGAGGACGCCTACGCCTACGCCAAGTTCGCCCGGGTGGCGTTGCGGACCAACGACATCGACTTCCGGGCCCGGCCCATCGGGGGCGCGGACCGCGGCGAGGAGCTGCGGTTCCTGGCCGCCCACGTGGTGGGGACCACCCCGGAGAACGGCGGGGTCACCTACCGCGACCTGGAGACCGCGGCGACCGTGCTGTGCGTCGCGCTGGACCCCGAGGAGGAGGCCAGCTCGGTCTTCCTCCGGCTGCGCAAGGGCGCCTGGGCGGCCACCGGCCAGCGGGTCCTGCACCTGGGTCAGTGGAGCACCCCGAGCGTGGTCAAGACCTCGGCCACGCTGATCCCCGCCGTGCCCGGTACGGAGGCCGACGTACTGGCCGGCCTCGCGGACGAGGTGCTCGACGCGCTGCGCACCGACGCGGTGATCCTGGTCGGGGAGCGGGCCGCCGAGGTGCCGGGGCTGTACGCCGAGGTGTCCGCGCTGGCCGGGCGCACCGGGGCCAGGGTCGCCTGGATCCCGCGCCGGGCCGGTGACCGCGGCGCGCTGGATGCGGGGGCACTGCCCACGCTTCTGCCCGGCGGACACCCGGTCTCGGACGCCGCCGCACGTTCCGCGCTGGCGTCGGCCTGGGGCATCGCGGCCGGTGACCTGCCGGCCGAGCCGGGCCGGGACACCGAGGCGATCCTGGCCGCCGCCACCGCCGGTGAGCTGGCCGCGCTGGTGGTCGGCGGGGTCGATCCGTACGACCTGACCGACCCCGAATCGGCGCTGGTCGCGCTGCGCTCCGTCGGTTTCCTGGTCAGCCTGGAACTGCACACCTCGGCGGTCACCGAGCTAGCCGACGTGGTGCTGCCGGTGGCCCCGGACGTCAACCGGGCCGGCAGCTACCTGAACTGGGAGGGCCGCCGCCGCGAGTTCGCCAGCACGCTGGCCGCCCCGGGCATGTTGCCCGACTGCCGCGTGCTGGACACCCTCGGTGTGGAGATGGACGTGGACCTGTTCGTCCAGACTCCGGCCGCGGCCGCCGGTCAACTGGCCGCCCTGGGTACCCGGCCCGCGAGCGGCGGGTCGGACCAGCGCGAACGCACCCACCCACCGGCCGCGCCGGCGCCGGCGGGGCAGGCCTACCTCGCCACCTGGCGGCGGCTGATCGACGACTCCACCCTGACCGTGGACGAGCCGCACCTGGCCGGCACCGGTCGGGTGGCCTACCTGCTGGTCGGCGCCGGCACCGCCGCGCGGCTGGGCCTGGCCGAGGGCGTCGCCGCCGCGGTGGCCACCGACCGCGGCGCGATCGAGCTGCCGGTGAAGCTGGCCGACCTGCCCGACGGGGTGGTGTGGCTGCCTGGCAACTCGCCCGGCTCGGCGGTGCGCACGACCCTCGGCGTCGGGCACGGCGCACTGGTCACCGTTTCCACGGGAGGCAACTGATGGTGCTCGCGGTCACCGCCGAGCGGGCCCAGGAGCTGCTCGCCGACGACCCGATCTGGCTGATCCTGCTCAAGGTCGTCGTCCTGTTCGTGTTCGCCCTGGTGATGCCGATCTTCCTGGTGGCCGCCGAGCGCAAGATCGTCGGCCGGATGCAGCACCGGCCCGGCCCCAACCGGGTCGGTCCGAACGGCTGGTTCCAGGCGATCGCCGATGCGCTGAAGATGGCCTTCAAAGAGGACATCACACCGGCGAACGCCGACAAGGTGATCTTCTTCCTGGCGCCGGTGCTCTCCGTGGTGCCGGCCCTCGTGGCGCTGACGATGTTGCCGTTCGGCCCGGAGGTCTCGATCTTCGGTGAGCCCACGATGCTGCAGGTGGCCGATCTGCCGGTGGGTGTGCTGGTGGTGCTGGCCTGCGCATCGATCGGTGTCTACGGCATCGTGCTGTCCGGCTGGTCCTCCGGGTCGCCGTACCCGCTGCTCGGCGCGCTGCGTTCGGCCGCCCAGGTCATCTCCTACGAGATCGCCATGGGTCTGTCCATCGTCGCGGTGATCCTCTACGCCGGTACCCTGTCCACCAGCGGGATCGTCGATTCACAGGCCGATGGCTGGTACATCTGGCTGCTGCTGCCCAGCTTCGTGGTGTTCTGCATCTCGATGGTGGGCGAGACCAACCGGGCCCCGTTCGACCTGGCCGAGGCGGAGTCCGAGCTGGTCGGCGGGTTCCACACCGAGTACTCGTCCTCGCTGAAGTGGGCCATGTTCTTCCTGGCCGAGTACGTGAACATGGTGACCGTCTCCTGCATGGCCACCACCCTGTTCCTGGGTGGCTGGCGGGCGCCGTGGCCGCTGAGCCTGTGGGAGGGCGCGAACACCGGCTGGTGGCCGGTGCTGTGGTTCCTGGGCAAGATGCTGGCCTTCCTGTTCGTGTTCGTCTGGCTGCGCGGCACGCTGCCCCGGATGCGCTACGACCAGTTCATGCGGCTGGGCTGGAAGATGCTGGTCCCGGCGAGCCTGCTGTGGATTCTGATGATCTTCGCGATCCGCACCTACCGGACCAGCGGCGCCGGCGACCCGGCGACCCTGGCGGTGGTGATCGGTGTGGTCGTGGTCGCCGCGCTGACCTTCGCCATGCTGCTGCCCGAGCAGCGTTCGACCGAACCGGCCGAGGTCGAGCCCGCCTCCGACTTCCCGATCCCGCCGATGGACCTGACGGTCCCGTCGCAACCCCGGCACCGGCAGCGGGCCGTGCCGGCCGGGCAGACGGGCCCGCTAGGGCAGTCCGGCCCGCCCGGCGAGCTGACCCCGTCCGCGGCGGGCTCTGCCCGGTCGACGTCTGCCCGGACGACCTCCGACACAGGGAGCACCGACGATGCTTGATGCGTTCAAGGGCTTCGGCGTCACCTTCGCCACGATGTTCAAGAAGGTGGTCACCGAGGAGTACCCGGAGGAGTTCCTCCCCACCGCGCCGCGGTTCCACGGCCGCCATCAGCTCAACCGGCACCCCGACGGCCTGGAGAAGTGTGTCGGCTGCGAGCTGTGCGCCTGGGCCTGCCCGGCGGACGCGATCTACGTCGAGGGCGGGGACAACACCGAGGAGGAGCGCTTCTCCCCGGGTGAGCGCTACGGCGCGATCTACCAGATCAACTACCTGCGCTGCATCGGTTGCGGGTTGTGCGTGGAGGCCTGCCCGACCCGGTCCCTCACGATGATCAATTTCTACGAGCTGGCGGACGACGACCGGCAGAACCTGATCTACACCAAGGAGCAGCTGATGGCGCCGTTGCTGCCCGGCATGGATTCGCCGCCGCACCCGATGCTCCTCGGTCAGGACGAGCAGGACTACTACGTGCAGGCCCCCGGCCTGGCCCGGGACCCGAAGGTGGCCGACCAGGTGGGGGA
>JAJCYC010000316.1 GCA_029263115.1 Pseudonocardia sp.
GGGGAAACCCTCGCTCTCCGGAAGCCTCCTCGCTTCGGGGACCGAGGTGATTGGCTACTCGCTCTTCACCACGCGTTAGCGGGTGGGACGCACGGTAGCCCGCATCACGGTTCGGCAACACCCCCTACCGAGTAGGAGCCCCCGCCTGGGCGGTGCACGCGCGGTGAACCTTCCCCGAGCGGCTCGCAACCGGTAGAGTGATGTCGTTCACGCCGTTGGCCGGTTCGCTGACCAGCGATTACCGCAATGCGTGCCTGTCGCGTCGCACAGGGTGATTGCTCCCGCCACCCGGACTCCGACCGCGGCCAGCGAAGCCGCGCAGGCTCTCAAGGTTGCCCCCGTGGTCACCACGTCGTCCACCAGGAATACCTCGACCCCGGGCGGCGGGAGGTACTCGGGGCGCGGCGCCAACCGGCCACGCAGATTGGCCGCCCGGGCCGCCGCGTCCAGCCCCACCGAGTCCCGACCGCCCGCGTGCATCCGCAGGCCCGGGCTCACCCCGACCGAGCGCCGCGACCCGTCGGCCAGCCGCTCGGCGAGCGCCTCGGTGAGTGTGCGGACATGGTCGCCACCGCGCGCGCGGGACGCGGCCGGTCTCGACGGTGCCGGGACCAGCCACGAGCGCCCCGGAGCCGGGCGGGCCAGCACGGGATGTGCCAGCGCGGCGTCGACGAGCAGGTCGGCCAGCGGGTCCGCCAGCCGGCGCCGGCCGCGCTCCTTGTAGGCCAGCAACGCCTGCCGCAACGGGCCGGCGTACGTCCCGGCCGCTACGGTCGGCGGCGCGCCGGGCAGCCTCGTGACCAGGCGCGGCGGGCCCTGGTCCGCCGCGCACCGCGGACACCAGTGCTGACCGGGGGCGGCGCACCCCGCACAGCCGTCCGGCAGGACCAGGTCGAGCAGCTCGGTCAGCAGTCGGGCGGCGCTCACCCGTCCAGCATGGCGCCCGGTCGGTTCCGCCCGGGCCCACCGCCGCCCGGTCGTGCACACCGACGCGGCCTGTCCCCAGCCGCGCGGGCGGGCCTTGACCCGGGGGGCGTGAGCGCGAACAACGCCAGAACGGCGTGCCGCGCTCCCGGGTCAGCCCGGGTAGCCGGCGACGGCGCCGGCTGTGCCGCCGACCAGCTGCCGCCAGCTGCCCAGGTCGTCCGCACCGAAGCTCCACAGCCCGTTCTGGTCGGTCACCAGCAGCGGTCGGCCCGGGGCGGCGGCCACGGCGGTCAGCGGGGGTGTCAGGTTGCTGGTGGGCAGCGACTGCCAGTCCAGGCCGTCCACCATCACCACCTCCACCGCTCGGTCCGGCCGCCGACCCACCACCGCGATCTGGTCGGACGTGCGCCAGGACAACGCGACCAGGTCGGTGAGCTCGTCCGAGCGCAACAGCCGGACGTTGCGCACCACCACCTCGCCGCCCATCGACCGGGCCACCGCGCCCACCGCCAGTTGCCCGCCCACCACGGCCGCCACCCGCATCCCATCCCGGGACAGCCGCAGGTCCGCGATCGGACCCAGCGCCGCCAGCGCCGATCCGTCGACCGTCCGGGCCGCCGGACGCCCGGGCTGGTCGAGGGTCACCCGGGCCAGCCGGGCACCGTCGAGCACGGTCCACACCTCACCCCCGGTCGGGGTCCAGCTGGGCCGGCTCATCGAGTCGGCCCGCACACCCGTCACCTCCAGCGCCCCGCCGGCGCGGCCGACCAGCAGCTGGCGGCCGTCGGCCCGGGACACCCCGGCCAGCCGCTGACCGTCCGGACTGGACGAGGCCGAGACCAGGTTGTAGGTGCCGCTGCCCACCGGCCCGGGCAGGAGGTCACCCAGCGCACCCGGCAGCAGCGACCGGGCGCGACCACCGGCCACCACGAGCCCCGGCACGTCCGGCCGCGGCTCCGCGTCCGAGCCCATGTCGGCGAACAGGTCACGGCTGAGGTCGGTTCGCTCGGCCAGCACCGGGGCGCCGTCGTCAAGCAGCCGGACCCGGCTCACGTTGACCTCGGCGAGGGTGAGCACCACTTGCGCGGCCAGCAGCCGCCGCCGACCCTGGTCCAGGTCGCCGATCTCGGTGAGGTCGACCAGGACCGCGCCGTCCGGGGTCTCCGCCACGTTCGTCCGCAATTTCGCCGTCCGCGGGATCACGCTGGACACCACACCCTCCAAGGCCGACGACGGCCCGGCCAGCAGCTGCTCCACCGCACGGGAGGGCAGCGTCCGCGCCGGGTCGGCCGGCAGGTACCGCAGGTCCGCGACCGGGGTCTGGCGGGTCGGGTCGACGAACCAGGTCTTGACCGAGCGGTAGTTGGCCCGGAAGTCGGACAGCCGTACGCCGACTCCCGGCGGCGGTGCGTCGATGCGCCACTGACCCTCCACCCGGGACAGGGTCAGGTCGAACTCGAACGCCCGCTCGTCCAGCTCGAACGCACCGGCAGCGGTGACCCGGCCGAGCTGGCTGCCCCGGAGCCGGACCCCGGCCCGGTCGGCCTCCGAGCCCGGCGGGCGCTGGCTGTAGATGGTGTCGAACTGGTCGGCGACCACGGTGAGCGAGACGGCGTCGTCCCAGGCGCCGGCCCGCGGGGCGAGGAACCGGCGGGCGGCGGCATGCCGGTCCATGCCGCTGCCCGAGGCGTTCACGAACCCGCGCACGATGTCCAGCGGGCTGCTGTTGGCGGTCGGCCCGGGCGGCAGCACCCGGTCGTCTCCCTCGGTGATCTTCCGCAACACCTGCACCGGCGAGGATTCCGGGACCGACGCGCAGCCGGTGGTCAGGGCCAACGCCGCGAGCAGCACGGCCAGTGCCCGGGCGGGCCGGCTCACGACCGACCTCCGGAGGCCGTGCCGGTGGACACCGGATCCACGCTCGCCGGACCCGGGCCTCCCGCAACCGCGGTCGCGACGGGTCCGGCGAGCGGGTCGTCCGCGCTGCCGGTGCCGACCGGCGGGTCGAGGGTCGACCCGGCGGCCGGTTCGTCCGGCGGCACCAGCGGCAACGGGCTGCCATCGAGCTCGGCGCCGGCCGCGCGGGGCAGGGTCAGCCGGAACGCCGCGCCCTGCCCTGGCTCGCCCCAGGCCTGCAGCCACCCGCCGTGCAGCCGGGCGTCCTCCAGGCTGATCGACAGACCGAGCCCGGTGCCACCGCTGCGCCGCTGGCGGGAGGAGTCCGCGCGCCAGAACCGGTTGAACACCAGCCCGGCCTCCCCGGGGCGCAGCCCGAGCCCGTGGTCGCGCACCAGCACCGCCACCGCCCGCTCGTCGCAGCCCAGGGTGATCCGGATCGGCCGGCCCTCGCCGTGGTCGACGGCGTTGGCCACCAGGT
The DNA here is from genome assembly GCA_029263115.1 of Pseudonocardia sp. Lineage (GTDB taxonomy): Bacteria > Actinomycetota > Actinomycetes > Mycobacteriales > Pseudonocardiaceae > Pseudonocardia. The sequence continues at coordinate 3,305 of JAJCYC010000316.1, forward strand.
TGCGCACGATCCGTTCCACGCGACGGTTGTCCACCTCGGCGTACACCCCGACGGGTACCTCCAGCTCCAGCTCGGTGCCGCTCTCCTCGGCCAGCCCGCGCACCGCCTCGACCGCGCGCAGCACCACCCCGTGCAGGTCGATCGACTCCGCGCCCAGCTCGGCCATCCCGGCGTCCAACCGGCTGATCTCCAGCAGGTCGGCGAGCAGCGCCTCGAACCGGTCCAACTCGTTGACCAGCAGCTCCGAAGATCTGCGCAGCGCGGCCGGCAGCTCCTCACGCGAGGCGAAGATGACGTCGGCGGCCATCCGGACGGTGGTCAGCGGGGTGCGCAGCTCGTGGCTGACGTCGGAGGTGAACCGCCGCTGCAACGCACCGAACTCCTCCAGCTGGCGAATCTGGCTCTGGATGCTGCCGGCCATCTCGTTGTACGACTCGGCCAACCGGGCCACCTCGTCGTCGCCCTTGACCGGCATCCGTTCCTCCAGATGCCCGTCGGCGAACCGTTCGGCCACCTCGGCGGCCTGCTGCACCGGACGCACCACCTGCCGGGTGACCACGCTGACCACGGCTGCCAGCAGCAGGATCAGCAGCAACCCGCCGACGACCAGCGTGGACTGCACCAGCCCGAGCGTGCGCTGCTCGGCCGAGAGCGGGAACAGCAGATAGAACTGGACGTCGCGCCCGGCGGTCCGGACCGGTTGACCGTAGATGACCATCGGCACCCCGTCGACCACCCGGAACTCGCGGGCGAGCACCCCTCCGACGACCGCGGCCCGCAGATCGGCCGGCACGTCGGACAGCTGCCCGGCCGAGGACTCCGGGCGCCCGACCATCGTCCCGGTGGTCAGCACCGCGCGGTACTCGCCGGCGTTCTGCGCGCCGGCCTGGTCGTCGAAGGTGACGTTGGTCAGCCGGTCGAGTGCCTTGTTCAGCTTGCCCTGGGCGTCTTCGCCGTCGGGGTTGAACCCGGACAGGTCGCGCTCGAGCAGGGTGGCCGCGGACTCCATCTGCACCCGGGCGGCGGCGACCTTGCCGGCGACCAGCCGGTCGGCGATCTGGGTCTGTTGCACCAGCCCGAGCACGATCACCACCCCGGAGGACAGCGCCAGGGTGCTGACCACGACCCGCAGCTGCATCGACCGCCGCCAGGCGACCGCGAACACCGCGCCGACCTCCAGCACGATCCCCCGCACGGCGGACGGCATCCCGCGCATCCCGCGCAACGCGAGCAGCCGGCGCACGACGTCGCGCGCCTGCATCCGCGCGTGCACCCGCGCGCTCGGGCGCTCGGACATCAGCGCCCGGCCACCGCGCACGTCATGGAGGGCCGGCCTTGTAGCCGACACCGCGCACGGTCAGCACCACCTCGGGCCGCTCGGGATCACGTTCGATCTTGGAGCGCAGCCGCTGGACGTGCACGTTGACCAGCCGGGTGTCCGCGGCGTGCCGGTAGCCCCACACCTGTTCGAGCAGCACCTCCCGAGTGAACACCTGACGCGGCTTGCGGGCCAGTGCCACCAGCAGGTCGAATTCCAGGGGGGTCAACGAGACC
>JAJCYC010000317.1 GCA_029263115.1 Pseudonocardia sp.
CAGGAACGGCAGGTAGCGGTCCAGCTCGCGGGCGATCACCGCCGGGTAGGCGCCGAACTCGTCGAGCACGGTGAGGAACGTCTGCTGCAGGCCGTCCAGGGCGAAGAACGCGTCCGGCAGCGCGACCCGGCGGACCACCGAGCAGGCCACGTCGCCCTCGTTCCACTGGTTGCCCGACAGCTCGCCGACCATGGTGGCGTAGCCGCGCAGGATCACCGACAGCCCGTTGACCCGCTCGCAGGACCGGGTGTTCATCTTGTGCGGCATCGCGGACGAGCCGACCTGGCCGGGCCGGAAACCCTCGGTCACCAGCTCCTGGCCGGCCATCAGCCGGATCGTGGTGGCCAGGCTGGACGGCCCGGCCGCGCACTGCACCAGAGTGGTGAGCACGTCGTAGTCCAGGCTGCGCGGGTACACCTGGCCGACGCTGCGCAGCACGTGGGCGAAGCCCAGGTGCTCGGCGACCCGCCGCTCCAGCTCGGCCAGCTTCTCCGGGGAACCGCCGAGCAGGTCGAGCATGTCCTGCCCGGTGCCCATCGGGCCCTTGATCCCGCGCAGCGGGTAGCGCTCGATCAGCTCGGTGAGCCGCCGGTGCGCGAGCAGCAGCTCGTCGGCCGCGCCGGCGAACCGTTTGCCCAGCGTGGTGGCCTGCGCGGCGACGTTGTGGCTGCGCCCGGCCATGGCCAGCTCGCGGTACTCGGCGGCGCGCCGGGCCAGCCGGGCGAGCACGGCCACGTTGCGGTCGGCGATCAGCCGCAGCCCGCCCAGGATCTGCGCCTGCTCGACGTTCTCGGTGAGATCGCGGCTGGTCAGGCCCTTGTGCACCTGCTCGTGCCCGGCGAGGGCGTTGAACTCCTCGATGCGTGCCTTGACGTCGTGCCGGGTGACCCGCTCGCGGTCTGCGATGCTCGCAAGGTCGACGTCCCCGGCCACCCGCTGGTAGTCGGCGACCGCCCGCGCGGGGACGTCGACACCGAGCTCGGCCTGGGCGCGCAGCACCGCCAGCCACAGCCGGCGTTCCAGCACGATCTTGTGCTCCGGGGAGAACAGCGCGGTCATCTCGGCGCTGGCGTACCGGGCGGCCAGGACGTTGGGGATCACCCGTCCACCCTACGTCGGGGGCGGTGGGCCCTCGCTCACAGTTTCCCGGCGAGCTGGGTGGCCAGTTGGACGACCCGCTGCCGGTAGGGCACCTGGCCGTTGCCCGCCGAGCCGGCGGTGACCCGGACGATCCCGCCCGAGCGCGCCGGCGCGACCCCGCTGACCACGGTCGGGCCGTCCATCGGCGCGCCGGAGTCGGCGCCGGCGGGGGTGAGCACCACGACCAGCGTGCCCCGGGCGCTGCCGAAGGAGGAGTCGTCGACCACGTCCAGCGCCACGCCGATCCCGCCGGCCACGCAGCCGCCGGGCACCGCGTACGGCCGGGTGCTGCGCGCGCCCGGCAGCGCGGCCGCGAGCTGGGCGAACACCCGCACGTCCGGTTCCGCGCAGCCGGCGCCGCCGACCTCGGACAGCGACTTGCTCCGGGCCCCGGCATCGGAAGCGGTGTTCGGGACTCCGACGGCGGGCGCTCCGGGCGGGGCCTCGGGTGCGGCGACCACCCCGGGCGGCGTTGCCCCGGGTGCGGCCTCGGGTGTGGCGGCGGTGTCGGCGGCACCTCCGGCGTCGCGTTGCCCGGTCGGACCGGGGGCGTAGGGCGCCGAGAACGACGGCTGCGGTCCGGCCAGCGCGGACGTGGTGGGGTCGGGGCGGGTCAGCGCTCCGGAGACCAGCGCTCCGGTGGCCGCGAGCAGGGTCACCGCCATCGCCGTGCCGACCAGCGTCCGCTGCCGCCGGGTCGCGCGCCGCGACCCGGCCACCACGTCGGCGTGGTCGAACACCGGTGGCGGGGCCGACCGGCCCACCTCGTCCGCTGCCGTCCGGAACAGCTCGCCGGCCTGTCGGTCATCCATCGGTCCACCCCCATGCCGTCGTCTCGTGCCCAGTCACGTCCACACCGCGCTCAGCCATGCCCGCTCACCCGGCCGGCCGCAGGTCGTCGAGCGTGCTGCCCAGCACCGTGCGCAGCGTGGCCAGCCCGGCGGAGCACTGGCTCTTCACCGTGCCCTCCCGGCAACCCAGGGCGGCAGCGGTGGCCGCCACGTCGAGGCCGTCGAGGAACCGCAGCACCAGCACCGCGCGCTGGCGCGGCGGCACCAGGCGCAGCGCGTCCACCAGCGTGTGTCGGGTGGCCACCGTGTCCGCGTGACCGGCCGCGCCCGACCCGGTGTCCCACACGTCGTAGCCGCGGGCGGGTTCGGGCGTCTCGGCCACCGCGCGCTCGCGGCGCCACGGCCGCCGGGTCTCGTCGATCATTGCCCGGACCAGGGTCCGCCGCAGGTAGGCGTCCACCGCCGCCGGGTCGCGGATGGAGTGCCACTTGCGGTGCAGGCGGACGAACGCGGTCTGCGCCAGGTCGTCGGCCCGGTGCCAGTCGCCGCACATCAGGTAGGCGCTGCGGCGCACGGCGTCGCGACGCGCGCGGAAGTAGTCCGCGAACGCTTGCTCGGAATCAGCACTGCCGTCGGCCTGGTCCACTCCGGTGCGCCACCTCTTCCGCGTCCTCGACGCGCGCCCTGCCCCCAACGCGCCCAGCGCCCTTAACGCACGTTCCGCCGGAAGGACGTGCGCGACAGGCCATGTCGTTCTCAACGCGGCGGTGTCGTAATGGATTCGTTACCCCGACGGGACGTCGGGCGTCCGGGCTGATTGAATCTCAGGGGTGCGGAGTTCGATCCGAACCGGATCCCGGTCCCGCCGGCGAGCCAGCCCCGCTGCCTCCGGCCCGATCGACCTGCGCTCGGACACCGTCACCCAGCCCAGCCGCGCGATGCGTGCCGCGATGGCCGCCGCCGAGGTCGGCGACGACGTGCTGGACGGCGACCCTACTATGCGCGAGCTGCAGGAACGGGTCGCCGGGCTGCTCGGTGCCGAGGCCGCGCTGTGGGTGCCGAGCGGGTCGATGGGCAACCTGGTCGCGCTGATGGCGCACCTGCGGCGCGGCGACGCGTTCCTCGCGCCGTCCGGCGCGCACGTGCTGGACTCCGAGTTGGGCACCCCGGCCTGGCTGGCCGGCGGCATGCCGCGGCCACTGCCGCACGACGCCGGCCCGGGCAAGATCTCCCCGGAGGCGGTCCGCCGCGGGGCCGGCAAGCCGGGGCCGTACTACGCGCTGCGCACCACGCTGCTGTGCCTGGAGAACACGCACATGTCGGCCGGCGGAGTGGTCACCGCCGCCGACGAGCACGCCTCGCTGGCCGCCGCGGCCCGGGGCGCGGGCCTGCGGGTACACCTGGACGGCGCGCGGCTGTGGCACGCCAGCGTCGTGCTGGGGTTGCCGCCCGGCGCGCTGACCGTCGGGGTGGACACCGTGCAGGTGTGCCTGAGCAAGGGGCTCGGCGCGCCGGTCGGGTCGGTGGTGGCCGGCTCGACGGAGTTCGTCGACGAGGCGCGGCGGCTGCGCAAGATGCTCGGCGGCGGCGTCCGCCAGGGCGGGGTGCTGGCCGCCGCGGGGCTGGTCGCGCTGGAGGGCATCCCCCGGCTGGTCGAGGACCACGAGCGGGCGGCGACGCTGGCCGCCGGGCTCGCGGAGCGGGGTTGGCAGGTCACCACCCCGCAGACCAACATCGTGCTGCTCATCCCGCCGGATCTGCCCACCATGCTGCGGCATCTGGAGCAGGTGGGGGTGGCGGCGGTGCCGTTGGGCGCGGCGGTGCGGTTCGTCGCGCACTCCGGGGTGGGCGACGCGGAGATCGCCGCCGCGCTGGACCGGATCGGCGGGGTCGACAGCGCCACCTGAGCCAGGCTGCTCAGCCGGCGAGGTGCCCCCCGAGCCGGTGCAGGGCCTCGGCGATGTCGTCGGTCGACCCGGCGAAGGACAGCCGGATGAACCGACCGCCCTCGGCGGTGTCGAAGTCGATGCCCGGGGCGACGGCCACCCCGGTGGCGGCCAGCAGTTCCCGGCAGAACACCATCGAGTCGGCGGTCAGGTGGCGCACGTCGGCGTAGACGTAGAACGCGCCGTCGGCCGGGGCCAACCGGTCGATGCCGATCTTCGGCAGCCCGTCCAGCAGCAGCGCGCGGTTGACCGCGTACCGGGCGACGTGCCCGTCCACCTCGGCCACGCTGGCCGGGTCGAACGCGGCCAGCGCGGCGTGTTGCGGCAGCGCGGGCGGGCAGACGGTGAAGTTGCCGGTGAGCACGTCGACCGCGCGGCGCAGTCGGGGCGGCACCAGCAGCCAGCCCAGCCGCCAGCCGGTCATCGAGAAGTACTTGGAGAACGAGTTGACCACGATCGCCTCGCCCGAGCTCTGCCAGGCGCAGGCGGTCGGCGGCGCCCCGGGGTAGGCGATGCCGTGGTAGATCTCGTCGCTGACCAGCTGCACCCCGGCCCGCTCGCACCACAGCGCGATCCGGGCGAGTTCGGTGGGATCGAGCACGGTGCCGGTGGGGTTGGCCGGGCTGGCCAGGATCAGCCCCTTGACCGGGCCGCGGGCGGCGACCTCGGCCTCCAGCAGCTCGACGGTCGGCTGGAAACGGGTGGCCGGGCCGCAGTTCAGCTCGACCACCTCGCAGCCCAGCGCGGACAGGATGTTGCGGTAGCAGGGGTAGCCGGGGCGGGCCAGGGCGACCCGGTCGCCGGCGTCGAACGCGGCGAGGAAGGCCAGCAGGAACCCGCCTGAGGAGCCGGTGGTGAGTACCACGTCGTCGGCGTTGGCCCCGACCCGGTAGCGGTCGCGGTAGTGCCTGGCGATCGCCGCACGCAGCTCCGGGATGCCTACGCTGACCGTGTAGCCCAGCACATCGGCGCGCAGCGCCTCGGCGGCCGCGGCCAGCACCGGCGCGGGGGCCGGGGTGGACGGTTGCCCGGCGGAGAGGTTGACCAGGTCGCCGTGCGTGCGCCGGCGCTCGGCGGCCGCCGCCCACACGTCCATCACGTGGAACGGCTCGACCGCCGCGCGCCGCGCCGTGGTGAGGCGGGTGGCGTGCGCGGTGGCCGGTGGCACGGGGGCCGGGTACGGGTCCGTCGGCGACGCCATGTCGTCGACCGCGCCAGTCACCGCTGCCCCCACCCGAACGCGCCGTTCACCGGGCCAGCGTAGGCCGGTCGGCGGGTGCCGGCGCCGTCAGCGGGCTCCGGGAGCTGACAGTGGGTCCGGCACGGCGAGCCGTTGATGTGCCGATTTCGGCACATCACCTCGCCGACCAGCCTGGCTCGACTCCGATCGCTGAGGTGGAGACCCCCGGCACCTCGGTTCGCAACTGCGGATCTGCGGAAGTACGAAGGTGGTCCAGGCATCAGTAGCCGCGGTACCCGTGACCGGCCGCGAGGCTGAGCACCCCGGGCACCTGGGACACCGAGCCGTACCGCGCGACGGCGTACCGCACCGCGGCGACGACGTTGTCCACCGGATCGAGGATCTGGCCGTGCCCGGGCAGCCGCCAGCGCTCGAAGGTCGGCTCGATGGTCTGCATCAGGCCCATCGACGGCGTGCCTCGGGCGGCGTTGGCGTCCCACCGGTTGACCGCGGTCGGGTCGCCGGAGGACTCGTGGCGCACGATCGTCGCGATCGCCTCCGGATCGAGCTGGTCGGGTCGGTAACCGTGCCGGCGCAGGATGCCGACCGCCTCGTCGATCCAGGCCCGCACCCGGTCGTCACGGCGCTCGGTGGCCGGCAGGGCAGGCTGCCCGGATGAGGTGGCCGGTGTCGGCCGCGGTGACCGGACGCCGGCCGCGCCCGGGTGCGGACCGTCCCGCCGCGGAGCGGCCCGCCCGGATGCGGCCCGGCCCGGATCGGGGCCACCGGCAGTGGCGGAGCCCGGCGACTGTTCGCCCGGGACCCGGACCTCGGCGACTGCCCGGGCGCCGGCCTCCAGCCGCCGCAGGCAGTCGCCGTCGAGCGGCAGACCCCCGCCCGCCGCCCCTGGCGCTGGCCCGCCGGCTGCCCCGGCCCGGGCACCCGCCATCGCCGAGGCGTCGCTCAGCGCGCCCGCCGCGCGACGGGTGGCCTGCTCGAACTCCCGGGCCCAGCCCTCGAACGCCTCGGCGGCCGCGCCGCTCCACCCCGCGCCCAACCAGGTGCGCAGGTCGGCCGGCGCGCGCCCCGCCGAGCGCAGCAGCCCGGCCGCCTCCGCCCACCCCGCCGCTCCGGCCGACACCGCCGCACCGGCCCACCGCTCCCCGCCGTTCACCGGCACCACCGCCGCGCCAGCTCGGAGTCCACGCCGTCCACGTCACCGGCGCAGGCCGCCACGCTCCGCCCCGCCGCCGCCAGCCGCAATGCCGCCGCGGAGACCGCCCGAACGCACGCCAGCTCGGCCAGCCCCAGCTCGGCGTCCCCGCCCGGTGGCGGTCGGTGCTCGGCGGCCAGCCGGTCGAGCCAGTCGGTCAGTTCGGCGGCGCGGCGGGTGAGCTCGTCGCCGATCTGCCGCACGTCGGCCAGTACATAGCGCGTCACACGGTGTTGGACGTCGCCCGGACCGCCCCGGTTCCCTCCCGCCCCGAATCAGTACACGTCCCGCTGGTAGCGCCGCTCGTGCCGCAGGTTCGCGACGAACTCCGCCGCGCCATCGGCCTTGAGCCCGCCGTGCTCGGCGACGATCTCGTGCAGTGCCCGGTCGACGTCCTCGGCCATGTGCACCGCGTCCCCGCACACATAGAGGTGGGCCCCCTCGGCGAGCCAGGCGTAGAGCCGTTTGCCTTGCTCGTGCATCCGGGTCTGCACGTACACCTTGTCCGCCTGGTCGCGGGAGAACGCCAGGTCCAGCCGGGTGAGTAGGCCGTCGTCGGCCATCGCCAGCAGTTCCTCGCCGTAGAGCAGGTCGCAGCGGCGGTGCCGGTTACCGAAGAACAACCAGTTGAGGCCGCGCGCGCCGAGCGCCCGGCGTTCGTGCAGGAAAGCCCGGAACGGCGCGACCCCGGTTCCGGGACCGATCATGACCATCGGGGTGTCGCCGTCGGCCGGCATCCGGAAGGCGTCGTTGGCCTCCAGCAGCACCGGCGCCGGGTCGCCCTCGGTGAGCCGGTCGGCGAGGTGGGTGGAGCACACGCCGCCGCGGTCACGCCCGGCCGCGCGGTAGCGCAGGGCGGCCACCGTCAGGTCCACCCGGTCCGGGTCGGTCAGCGGGCTGGAAGAGATGGAGTAGGAGCGGTGCGCGAGGGGTCGCAGCAGTCCGAGCAGCTCGGTGGCGGTCAGCGGTGGACCGACCGCCAGCCGCAGCAGGTCGATCACGTCGCGGGCCCAGAGGAACTCGTGCAGGGCGCGCCGGTCGGCACCGGTGAGCAGCGCCGCCAGGTCGGCGTCCCGGGTGCGGGTGGCCAGCGCCTCGACCAGGTCGCGGGACGGGCGGCTGATCTCGCACTCGCCGGTGAACGCCGCGCGCAGGGTACGGCCGTCCACCTGCTCGTCGCCGTCCGCGCCGAGCTCGGCGAGCAGCGCGTCCACCAGCCGCGGGTCGTTGCACGGGACCACACCGAGCGAGTCCCCGGGCCGGTAGTCGAGCCGGTGCCCGCCCAGCGCCAGCTCGAGGTGCAGCACCTGCTTGAGCGCGCCCGGCCCGGACAGCACCCGGCTGCGGGCGATCACCGCCGGCACCGGCTGACGCGCGGCGGTGTGGGCGTCCTCCCCGTCGCCGTCGCCGGCCATCTCGCTCCCGGCCACCTCGCCGCCCACCGCCGTCACCACGTCCAGGATCTCGGCCGTCCACGCCGCCGCGTCGTCCTCGTAGTCGGCATCGCACGTGCGTAGCGGCCACAGCCGGCGCGCGCCGAGCACCTCGAACCGGGCGTCCAGGTCGATCGAGGCCTGGCAGAAGTCGAAGTAGCCCGAGTCGCCGAGCCCGAGCACGGCGAACGACAGTCCGTCCAGCCGGGGCGCGGAGTCGGTGGTGAGCGCGGCCCAGAACCGGTCGGCGGACCAGGGCATCTCGCCGTCGCCGTTGGTCGAGATGACCACCAGCGCGCAGCCACCGCAGGTGAGGGTGCTCGCCGGGACGTCGTTCAGCTCGCTCAGCGTGACCTCGACACCCCGGGCGCGGGCGGCCGCGGTGAGGTCCTCGGCGACCTGCTTGCTGTTGCCGGTCTCGGTGCCGAACAACACGTGCACGGCTGGGAACGGGCCGTCGCCGGCGGGGTAACTCATGGCTGCGGGCGGATCCTTCCGGCGGGCGACCAGGGCGTAACTTAGGTGAGGCTAAGCTAAGTAATCGCGGATGGTCAATACCCGCCGGCGGGGTGTGGCCCGCACCCGAGCGGGTGGCTCAGAAGCCGACGCTGACGCAGGCCGCCCGCGCGCCGGCGACCCCGGCCTGACCCGGCGCGGTCCTGGTCGGGTCGACGTGCACCACGACCGAGCCGGCGCGGGTCTCGTCGAAGGTCCAGTCGACGGTGGTAGCCCGGGTGGCGTCACCCTTGGCGTCGGTGGTGAAGTCCAGCCAGATCTCGTTGTCCGCGTTGGCGAACTTGGGGTCCACCGACGGCTTCACCGGGTCGGCGGTGTGCTGGAAGTGCGGGCCGGCGTCGTCCGGCTTGGCACCGCAGGGCTTGGTGTGCGCGTGCGAGCCGTAGGCCCGGTTGGGCACCAGGCCGCGCACGTTGAGCACCACCGTGGTCAGCCCGTCGTGCTCGTAGGAGGCGACGAACAGCTTGGCGCCGTCCGGTACCAGTTGCTTGTCGTAGTTCAGCGCGGCGTCGTCCTGGCCGAACGTGACGCTGACGTCAACGTTCCCGTCCGCGGCCGGCGCTTCGGCGGGGGCACTCGGCGGCGGCGCGGCGGTACCGCCCTGACCCGGTGCCGAATCGGCGCACCCGGCGGCGGCGGCGACCAGGACGCCGACCAGCCCGGCGGCGGCGAGCATTCGTCGTACTCGTGGCATGGTTCCATGATGTAGCCCGGCTGCGGGGTCGGTCGCGCCCGGGCGGGCGAACCCACCGGATCGGGTACCGCCGCCGCACCGGTGGCAGGGTGGATCCATGACGGAGATCGAGGTCGTCCGCGCGGACATCACCCGGCTACGGGTGGACGCGATCGTGAACGCGGCCAACGAGTCGCTGCTCGGCGGCGGCGGGGTCGACGGCGCCATTCACCGCGCGGCCGGCCCTGAGCTGTCCAAAGCCGGGGCGGAACTCGCGCCGTGCCACCCCGGGGACGCGGTGGCCACCCCGGCGTTCGACCTCGACCCGCCCATCCGGCACGTCATCCACACCGTAGGCCCGATCTGGGAAGGCGGGGGGTTCGGGGAGGCGGAGACCCTGGCATCCTGCTACCGCCGCAGCCTGGAGCTGGCCGACCAGATCGGGGCGGCCAGCGTGGCCTTCCCGGCGATCGCTACGGGGGTCTACGGCTACCCCCGCGACCAGGCCGCCCAGATCGCGGTGGCCACCCTCCGCTCGACCCCCACCCGGGTCCGCCGCATCGTGCTGGTCGCGTTCGACGACCCGACCCACCAACTGCTCACCGCCGCCGTCCCGGCCGGCTGACCCCAGGTACGCTGCTCTCTAGTACGGGCCTCTAGCTCAACTGGCAGAGCAGCGGACTTTTAATCCGCGGGTTCGGGGTTCGATCCCCCGGGGGCCCACCCTTGACCTGGGGAAACGCTGTCGACCGATCTTTGATCTTCAACTTCTACCACTCCGGTAGACGACGTTTCGCACCACGAGTGATCCCATGCGCCGTTTCCCTCGAACGCCGTTGGTGGGGCCGAAGTGTGGCCGGCGTCAGGTTGTATTATCCAGTGCGTCCGGCTCTTGAGGGATAAAGTGCTACTTATGTCTGACCCGAATCCGCGGGTAGCGCCCGGACGATCTTGAGGTCCGGATAGTGGATCTTGCGTGAGGTTGGTGAGGGCTGCGGGCAGCACGGTATGTCCGAGTGTCGCCTCGGGTGGGCGGGTTCCGGGGTGCTCGGGGCCGTAG
>JAJCYC010000318.1 GCA_029263115.1 Pseudonocardia sp.
GTTCGAGGTGCCGGGAAGGCCCCAGGCGTCAGTCTCAGAAACGGGTTCACGCGCACCAAGCGAGAACGAGCTCAGCCGACCCCGCACCGATTCTCATCCTTCGAGGCGGCCTGCGGTAGGGCCATGGGATCTCAGAAGGGCGGCTCGTCGGTGGGTGCGGCGGTCCGGCGCGGTGGTTTGGGTCTTCGGCCCAGGATCGGACCGGGCGCGCGTGGTGCGGATCCAGTTTCGCGGGGTGTGGTGGGGTGTGGGTGTGGTGGCACGGTCGGGGGTCGGATGGGCTCGCCCCGCGTGCGGTAGATGCGCGATAGTGGGCTGGTCCAGTGGAACCGGCCCGGCTGAGGTTGAGTGAGGGTCCACCAGCCGTGGCTCTTGTAGCGGTGGTGGCGGCCGCAGAGCGGGCCGATGTTGTAGCTGGTGGTGGGTCCGGCGTGCGCGTGGTCGCGGGTGTGGTCCTTGTCAGCCTTGCGGGCCGGTCGGCGGCAGCCGAGGAAGCAGCACGTTCGATCACGGATCTCGATGTGGCGGGCGAGCGCGGGCGAACCGATCGTCGGGACGCTGATCCAGCGGCGCGAGCCGGTCCGCCCACCGCGCGTACTGATCTGCGAGGTCGGCGAGCACCCCGGACCAGGGACCGCGCTCCGGCCCCGCGGCGAGGCGGGTCAGGGTGTCGGCATCGATGTGTAGCTCGACGATTCCGTCGCGGCACCGTCCTCGATCGGTGGCGGCGATGGCGGGTCGGCGGCGGGTGGTCCCGGCCAGCAGCAACTGCCCGTCGCTGTCGACGATGGCGAAGCGCCACTCGGCGCCGCGGTACTGCGCGGCGACCAGTGTGCGAGCGACGTGGGGCAAGACCGGGCCGAGGCCGGGAACCTCGCCACAACGCTCGTCCAGGCCGAGCAGGGTGGTCAGCCCGACCCGGATCTCGACGCCGACACGCGGCACGGCGACGCCGCCCGTCTCGGCATCGGCGGGCGGCTCGGCGACGGCGGCCGCGTCGTCGGGTGGTCGAGTGCCGGTGCTGTCCACGTCGGCCGCGGTGGTCTGAGCCGCGGCGTGCGAATCGGAGCCGGTGCGCTCGGTTTCGGGCCGTGCCTCGGCCTCGGGTATCGGTGATTCCGCAGTAGCGGTCGGCGGGCCATCGGGTGCAGCGTCTTCGGGGCGAGACCGGTGCAGCAGTGCGGCCACGATCTCGGGTTCGCTCAGGTGGTGGAAGCTGCCGTCGAGCATGCCGAGGAACAGGTCGGTCTGGATCTGACCCAGCCGACCAGGGTGCCCGGCGCGCTGAACCGCATGGGCCAGCACATCGAGTCGCTCGCACGCGGTGGCCGCCTCATCGGTGGGCAGGCCGGTCGCGGTCACGGTGACGGAGCCGTCCGAGGCAAGGCACCCGATCACCGCGCGCTCCCGCACGGCGCGCTGGTAGCGGCGGCGGGCGTGCTCGGGGTCGATGTCGTGCAGCATCCGGGCCAGCCGGGCCCGCAGCTGCCCGGTGGTCAACCCGGACGCTATCGGGAGCAGCGCGGCGCAGATCAGCGCGGCCTGATCGGCGGGCAGATCGGCAAGGTGATCGGCGAACACCCACGCCTTGCCCCGGTCCAGCCGACCGACCGATAGCGCGGCGTGCACCGCCGGCAGCCCGGTGACGATCGCGTCGGCGAAACCGAGCTCGCGGTCGGCGGCGACGCCGGTCAGGGTGAGCGTGGCGGCGATCTCCCCGCCTGCCCTCTCACCCACCGCGTCCAGACGGCTGGTGCCGCCCGGGTCGTCGAGATCGGAGCGACCGACCTCGACCAACGCCTCCAGCAGCCTGGCCTGCTCATGCGCCAGTTGCCGGTACCGAGCGGCGAGCACGGTCACGGTGTCGTTGTTGGCCGCCCGCCGTGGGTCGAGGCCGGCCAGCATCGACACCGAGCGCCGGGCCCGGCGGGAGGCTCGCCAGCCCGTCGGGAGCGCGACCGGTGTCATGCGTCGAACGTACATTCGACGGCTGACAGTTTCGAGACCGACTCGTCGCACGACACCTGACCCGCGACAAGCGGTCGATCACGTCAAATGATCAAGTAATGGATGCAGGCCGAACTGCTCCGGACGATTCCGCCCCGGAGCGGCCGGCCGCCGCCGACGCCAGCGACGCGTGTCCGTAGTCGCGGCGAACCGGGAGCGAGGAAATGCGCCCTCGAGGGCCGGAACCCTCAGGCCCAGTCGAAGGTACGGGTGACGGCCTTGCGCCACTGCCCGTAGAGCCGTTCCCGCTCGTCAGAGCCCATCGCCGGGTCCCAGCGCTTGTCCTCGGCCCAGTTGGCCCGGATCTCCCCGGTGTCCGACCAGAACCCGACCGCGAGCCCCGCCGCGTAGGCCGCGCCGAGCGCGGTGGTCTCGGCGACCACCGGCCGGATCACCGGAACCCCCAGCAGGTCGGCCTGGAACTGCATGAGCAGCTCGTTGGCCACCATCCCGCCGTCCACCTTCAACGAGCTCAGTTCGACGCCGGAGTCGGCGTTCATCGCGTCGATCACCTCTCGGGTCTGGAACGCGGTGGCCTCCAGCACCGCCCGAGCGAGGTGTCCCTTGTTCACGTACCGGGTCAGCCCGACGATCGCGCCGCGGGCGTCGGAGCGCCAGTGCGGTGCGAACAGCCCGGAGAATGCCGGCACGAAGTACGCCCCGCCGTTGTCGTCCACGGACCGGGCCAGGGACTCGATCTCCGCCGCCGAGTCGATCATGCCGAGGTTGTCGCGCAGCCACTGCACCAGCGACCCGGTGACCGCGATCGAGCCCTCCAACGCGTACACGGCCGCCTCGGAGCCCAGCCGGTAGCAGACAGTGGTGAGCAGCCCGTGCTCGCTGCGCTGCCGCTCGGTGCCCGTGTTGAGCAGCACGAAGTTGCCGGTGCCGTAGGTGTTCTTCGCCTCGCCGACCTCCAGGCAGGCCTGCCCGAAGGTGGCCGCCTGTTGGTCACCGAGGATGCCGGCGATGGGTACGCCGGCCAGCGCGCCGCGGGCCCGCGCCTTGCCGTACACCTCGGATGACGACCGGATCTCCGGCAGCATCGCCACCGGCACCCCGATCTCGGCGCACAGCGACTCGTCCCAGCTCAGCGTGTCCAGGTCCATCAGCAGGGTGCGGGAGGCGTTGGTGACGTCGGTGACGTGCAACCCGCCGTCCGGGCCGCCGGTGGCGTTCCACAGCACCCAGCTGTCCATGGTGCCGAAACACAGCTCGCCGCGTTCGGCGCGCTCCCGGGCGCCGTCGACCTGGTCGAGGATCCAGCGCGCCTTCGGGCCGGCGAAGTAGGTGGCCAGCGGCAGGCCGGTGCGGTCCTGGAAGCGCCCGCTGTCACCGTCGGGACCGGCCAGCTGCGTGCAGATCTCGTCGGTGCGGGTGTCCTGCCAGACGATGGCGTGGTGAATCGGTTCGCCGGTGGCCCGGTCCCACACCACGGTGGTCTCTCGCTGGTTGGTGATGCCGACGCACGCCACGTCCGAGGTGGACAGGTCGGCCTTCGCCAGTGCGCCGGCCACCACCTCGCGGGTGTTGGCCCAGATCTCGGTCGCGTCGTGCTCCACCCAACCCGCGCGGGGCAGGATCTGGCGGTGCTCCCGGCCGTCGGCGGCCACCACCCGGCCGTCGTGGTCGAACACGATGCACCTGGTCGACGTGGTCCCCTGGTCGATCGCGGCCACATACTGAGACATCGTCTTCCTCCAGGTCGAGTGGCTCAGGGACGGCCAGCTGGACGCTAGTCGACCTTCGGCGGTCCGGCCGGCTCACACCCCCTCGGCGGGACCGTGGCGGATGGCGTGTGCCAACGCCTCGGACCGGGTGGTCAGCCCGAGTTTGGACAGGATGGCGCCGACGTGGTGCTCCACCGTACGTTTGGACAGGAACAGCCGCTCGGCGATCCGCTGGTTCGAAAGCCCCTCGCCGACCAGCCGCAGCACCTCGGACTCGCGCCTGGTCAGGGCTCCTTCGCCGCGCGGTCCGGCGCTGGAGGTCACCCCGAGGCCGCGCAACAGGCCGGCCGCCGCGTCCGCGTCCCGCTGCGCGCCGAGCCGTACGCAGGTGGCCAGCGCGGTGCGCGCCTCCGCGATCGCCAGCGCGGGCCGTGTCGATGTCAACTCCCGGGCGAGCGCCATCCGGGTCCGGGCCTCCTCCTGCGGCAGCTCCGCCTCGGTGAACGAGGCCAGCGCGGCCTCCAGATGCGCCGAGACAGGCTCACCGGTCGGGTCGGCGACCAGACCCGCCACGTAGCGGGCGTATCCGTACACGTGCGTGAGGTCAGAGACCTTCGCCAAATCCAGTAGCTCCGCGCTCAGCGCCCGGGCGTGTTCGTGGCGTCCGGCCGCCAGCTCGGCCTCGGCGTGCAGCGCCAGCGCGGGCGCTCGCAGCACCCGCTCTCCGCTGTCGCGGTCGGGCAGCGCCCGGGCCAGCAGCGCGGCGGCGACGTCGGGCTCACCGCGGGCCAGGTGCACCCGGGCCAGCGGCAGCATCACCTCGGCGCTGTGCGGGCTGCTCTCGAGCAGCCGGGTGGCCTCCTCGAACCGGCCCTGGCGGGCCCGCAGCTCGGCCAGCCGTACCAGCGCGCCGGACCGCAGCGCACGGTAGCTGCCCGCGTACAGCCGCAATGACTCCGACAGCTCCCGGTCGGCCTGCGCCCAGCGTCCGGCCACGATGAGGACCCCGCCGTAGTGCATCCGGCAGATCGCGGACACCCAGGCAGCGTGTTTCTGCCGGGCGAACTTCTCCACCACCGCCATCCACTGCCGCGCCCGGCGCACGTCCAGCGTCAGCTCGCAGCACACCAGCATCTTGCAGTAGATCTCACCCGCCGTGATGTAGTCGCGGACCTCACCGACGGTGGCCGCCGCCGCCGACTCGTCCACCCGCCGCATGCCCTCCGTGACCCGGCCGCGCAGTACCAGGCAGAGTCCCTCGTATCCCAGAGCGCAGAACTGCAGATCAGGGTCGTCGAAACGGGTCGCGATCGTCGATGCGAGCTCGACGTGCTGCTCCCTGCGGTCCGGGTCCTCCTCCATCAGGGCGTCCGCCAGCGCCACCCAGCCACGTTCGACGCAGTCGCCAGCCGCCCCTGCCAGCCGTCGGGCCCTGGCCAGCCACCCGCTGGCGGCCGCGAGATTTCCGTGCACCGCCAGGTACAGGAAGCTGAGTTCCCGACCGGCGATCACAGCCGGAGCGGCGCTCTGCCCCTCGGCCCGGAAGGCTCGGAACGCTCGTTCGTAGAGATCGATCGCGCCCTGGTAGTCGCCGCCCCACTCCAGCGCCCGGGCCAGCCCGTGCAACGCCTCGGCGGTCTCCCGCTGCTCCACCAGTCCGGCGAAGATGGTCTGCGCGCCCGCCCAGTCGCCGCGGTCCAGCGCGGCCTGACCGGCCTCGAGCGGGTCCTCGGTTAGGCGCACGTGCTCAGCATCCCAGCACGGGAGCCGCATGTCGCCCTCCGATCTGGGGGTGAACATAGGTGCGCGCACCCATGCCCTGGCGCGGCTCGGAGCGGATTCTTGGCGAACCTCAACGAACGGAGTCCACGATGAGCGCCACCGAAACCTTCCAGATCCCGCTCGCGGCCGCGCGTGCTTACGAGTCCCGCTTCGTACCGGCGATCTTTGCGGATTGGGCGCCGCGGCTGATCGACCTCGTGGGCGTGGCCAGGGGCCATGCAGTGCTGGATGTCGCGTGCGGTACCGGCGTGGTGGCCCGGACCGTCGCCGACCGGCTCGGGGGGGACGGCGTGGTGGTGGGGCTGGATCTCAACGAGGCGATGCTGACCGTCGCACGCGAGGTCCGGGAGGACCTGGAGTGGCGCCAGGGCGATGCGGCGGCCCTGCCGTTCCCGGACCGCTCGTTCGACGTGGTGCTTTGCCAGATGGGGTTGATGTTCTTCCCGGACCGAGCGAGGGCACTGCGCGAGATGGCACGGGTGGTCGCGGACGATGGTCGGGTCGGCGTGGTGGTCCCGGCGAGTCTGGACGATCAGCCCGCGTACCGTCCGTTCGTCGAGCTGGCCGTCGAGCTGGTGGGGGAGCAGGCCCAATCGCTGCTGGGCACCTACTGGTCCTGCGGTGACCAGGCGGAGCTGCACGCGTTGATCGAGTCGGCGGGTCTGCGGGTGCTCGCGAGCCGCCGCTACGCCGGCACGGCCCGGTTCGAGTCCGCCGACGAGCTGGTGGATACCGAAGTGCAGGGTTCGCCGCTGGCCGCCCGGATCAGCGAGGCGGCCTACGAGCGGTTGCGGGTGGGCTCGCGGGAGGTGCTGCATCCGTTCGTCACCGCGCACGGGCTCGATGTGCCGCTGCACGGTCATGTCGTCGTCGCCGGGCCGGCCCCCGCCTGAAACCCGCGGTTGCCCTGCCGAGACCACTGCCGCCGATCGCGGCAGGTACCGTTGCGATCGGACTAGGCGGGGAGGAATCGTCGTGGTCATCGACGACGGGACTGTGTTGGGCTCCGGTATCTCGGATCTCGGCCGGCTCGGGCCCGGCCAACGCGAAGAGAGCTGGAGGGCGTTGGCCGGCCAACACGTCGATCTGGTAGTGATCGGCGGCGGTGTGGTCGGTGCCGGCACCGCGCTGGACGCCGCGACCCGGGGTCTGCGGGTGGCGATGGTGGAGGCGCGTGATCTGGCCTCCGGGACCTCGTCGCGCTCGTCGAAACTGTTCCACGGTGGTTTGCGCTACCTGGAGCAGTTGGAGTTCGGGCTGGTCCGGGAGGCGCTGCGGGAGCGGGAGCTGATGCTCACCCGACTGGCTCCGCACCTGGTCAAGCCGGTCAGCTTCCTCTATCCGCTGCACCACAGGTTGTGGGAACGGCCCTACGTGGCGGCCGGTCTGGCGCTCTACGACTCGATGGGCGGCGCCCGCTCGGTGCCCCGGCAGAAGCACCTGTCCCGGTCCGGCGCCCGGCGGCTGGCCCCGGCGCTGCGCCGCGACGCGCTGGTCGGGGCGGTGCGCTACTACGACGCGCTGGCCGACGACGCCCGGCACACCATGACCGTCGCGCGCACCGCGGCGCACTACGGGGCGATCGTGCGCAACTCCACCCAGGTCGTCGGGTTCCTCCGGGAGGCCGACCGGGTCTCCGGCGTGCGGCTGCGCGACAGCGAGTCCGGCGCCCAGTGCGACCTGTTCGCGCACGCTGTGGTCAACGCCACAGGGGTGTGGACCGACGAGTTGCAGCGGCTGTCCGGCGGGCGCGGGCGGTTCCGGGTCCGGGCGTCCAAGGGTGTACACCTGGTGGTGCCCCGGGACCGGATCGTGTCCGACTCCGGGTTGATCCTGCGTACGGAGAAGTCGGTGCTGTTCGTGATCCCGTGGAAGGCGCACTGGATCCTCGGCACCACCGACACCGACTGGAACCTCGACCTGGCGCACCCGGCGGCCACCCGGGCGGACATCGACTACGTGCTCGGGCACGTCAACCGGGTGCTGACGACCCCGCTGACCCACGACGACATCGAGGGGGTCTACGCCGGCCTGCGCCCGCTGCTGGCCGGGGAGAGCGAGCACTCCTCGCAGCTGTCCCGGGAGCACGCGGTGGCCCGGGTGGCGCCCGGTCTGGTGGCGATCGCCGGCGGCAAGTACACCACCTACCGGGTGATGGCCGCCGATGCCGTGGAGGCGGCGGCCGCCGACATCCCCTCGAGGGTGGCGCCGTCGATCACCGACCGGGTGCCGCTGCTCGGCGCCGACGGCTACCACGCGCTGGTCAACCAGGCCGACCAGCTCGGCGCCCGGTTCGGGTTGCACCCCTACCGCGTTCGGCACCTGCTGGATCGGTACGGCTCGCTGCTGGACCACGTGCTGGCGGTCGCCGAGGGTCACCGTGAGCTGCTCGCCCCGGTGCCCGGTGCGCCGGACTACCTGCAGGTCGAGATCGTCTACGCGGCCAGCCACGAGGGCGCGCTGCACCTGGAGGACGTGCTCACCCGGCGCACCCGGATCTCCATCGAGTACCCGCACCGCGGCGTCGAGTCGGCGCCGGCGGTGGCCAGGCTGATGGGATCGGTCCTGGGCTGGAGCGAGGACGTCGTCCGGCGGGAGATCGACGTCTACACCGCGCGGGTGCAGGCCGAGCGGCGCTCCCAGGACGAGCCGAGCGACGAGGCCGCCGACACCGCCCGGTCCGCCGCTCCGGAGGCCCGCCCGGACATCCTCGAACCGGTGGCCGCCAAGCCCTGACCTCCGCCAGCAGCCTCACTGCCGTAGCCCGGACCGGAACACCGGCGGTCACCGCTGTGCGCGGTGGTCGGCCTCGGCCAGCAGCCGCCGCGCCCGTTGGGTCAGCCGCGGCAGGTCGGCCGGCGCGAGCGTCGTCCAGTCGGAGTCGTCGCCGGCGGTGTCGCGGTGCATCACATAGCGGCCCATCGGGGTGTCGAGCAGCCCGAGCACCTTGCGGTGCCGGTGCAGCACCCCCCAGCGGTCGGCCGCGAGCACGCTGAGTTGCCCGCGCCGGGTCTCGGCGCGCAACACCCCGTCCAGCAGCAGCGCGTCGGCCTCCGGCACCCCCGCGCGGGTCAGCGCGTCCGTCACCGGGCGCGGCCGGCCGGAGCGGCCGGTGGCCGCCTCCAGTTCGACGCTGGGCACGGTGACCGTCCCGCCGGGGCCGGCCGGCTCGGCGGGCAGCACGCCCAGGATGGCGGTCACCGGGTCGGCGACACCGCTCAGCGCCACCGTCTCGTCCTGCCGGAGCGCCAGCGCGGTGGCGGTCGACCGACCGGCGGCCAGCACCCGCAGTTCCCGGCCCATCCGCATCCGCAGCTCCAGCTGCCGGGTCGGCCCGGCCAGCAGGTGCATCAGCCGGACGAGTTCGGGGTCGGGCCCACCGAGGTCGGCCAGCCCCCGGTCGCGCAGGCCCTGCCACCCGCTCGCGACGATCCGGCGGCGTTCGTCGTGGGTCCGGCCGGGGGAGTCCAGCCGCAGCACCACCGGGGTGGCGCCCAACCCCAACCACTCCCAGAGCACGTCGAACTCGACGGCGGTCAGCACCCGGCGGCCCGGACGGCCCTGGGCGCGGTCGACGGGCGATGCGGTCGTCATGGAGTCTCCATCGGGTGGTGGGGAATCTGCCGGACCGCTGGCGATCATGCGCCGATCACCGGCGGGGTCACCGAGCCGTCGCCGTTGAAGATGCTGTCGTCGTCGAGCAGGAACCCGAGGCGGCGGTGCCCGCCCTGATCGCCGCCCACGTCGGCGACTCCGCCCGCGCACAGCGGTGGCGCCATGGCGACACCCGGGCTGGTGCCGCCCGAAGGCTCGCCCGGAGCTCCTGCGCGTCCGGGCCGGTCCGGCCCGGTGGTCTGCTGGTGGGTGCCGTCACCGAGCGGGTCGCTCGGCGTACCGGTCGGTGAGGATGTCGGCACGGTACCCGGGTGGGGGCCGTGGTGGTCCTGCGGTCGGGCCCGGCGGGTGCCGGACAGGTCGGTCCCGCCGCGGGCCACGCCGCCCAGCGGGATACCGGGCCCCGGCCGCGCCTGCCGACCGGCCGCCGCGCCGGTGACCACCGGCCCCTGCCGCGCGCCCGGTGGCACCGACGCCCCCCTGGACCCCGCGACCATTCCGCGCCCGGCCCCGGCCGACCCGGTGCGCGGGCCGGTCGGGGTCGAGGCGACCGGACGACTGCCGGCCGCCGCACCTGCCGCCGGCGCGGTCGCCTCCGCCGGGCCGCCCACCCGGCCGACCCGTCCACCGCCCGTCCCCCGCCCGCCCGGGACTCCGGCGGCGCCGGCTCCGCCTGCGGTGGGGGCCTGGAGGAACTGCCCGTTCGGCCTGGTACGCGTGGTGACGTCCGCGTGCCCTTTCATCAGCTCGATGGCCCGCCGCCGGTCGTTGGCCCGGGCCGCCTCGGCCTCGGCTGCGTTGACCCCGACCGGGCTGCCCCCGCCGCCGGATGGCGCGGGCCGGGGCGGCGGCATCTGGGTGATCACATGGCGCGCGCTGATGGCCTGTTCGGCGGCCGCCGTGCCGGCCAGCCTGGCGCGCTGGCCGGCGGTCTCGGCCCATCTCGCGTGCGTGCCGATGCCGCCCCGCGCGGCTTCGGCGGCCTGCCCGCTCCAACCCACGCCGATCCGGGCCGCGGTGCGCTCGAGCGTCTCGGAGATCCCGCGCAGCGTCTCGGCGGCCCGGGACAACCGGGTGCCCGCCTGCTCGGCTGCGCCCGGGTCGCCGCCGTGCGCCATCCGGTACAGCTGCTCGTGGCTGAAGCCGGGGAGACGTTGGTCGGTCACCGATGCACCCCCGGGTGTCCGGATCGTCGCGACTGTGTGCGGAGCGACCGAGCGGGTTCAGGGCTCGAGCTGGCGACTCAGCATGGCCGCGGACTCGGTCTCGTTGCGGTCGTAGGCCTGCTGGATCGTCCCGAGCTCGTCCACCGCCTCGCGCAGCCGCTGTTGGAAGCCGACCAGCCCCTCCCGCATGGAGCCCGGTCCACTGTCGGTGAACTGGTTGAACGCCGTCTGGAAATCCGTGCTGGCCTGATCGGCCATCGCGGGCCGCTCGACCCCGAACGGGCCTTGCGCCAGCAGGGCGTCCAGTTGGCCGAGCGCGTCGCCGTAGGCCTTCCGCAGTTCGGGGATCATGTGTGGTCGCAGCGTGAAGCCGCCAGAGGTACCACCGGTGTCGTTGACCATGAGCGCGACGCTAGAAGCGTCCGGGTCGTCCGTGTGGCGGTTCGGCCCTATTCATGTGCGATCGCGAACGGCCCCGCCCCGATGGGTGCCCGCCCGTCCCCCGGCGATCCCCGCGGCCCCCAACGACCCGACCGGACGACCCCGTAATCCCCGGCGGTGTGAACCCTGGGCGATCCCCGATGGCACGGGCCGACCCGACCCATAACGTTTGTCTCAAGCCCGGGGCACCCGCCCGGTGGAGCACGGAACCTCCCCTCGACCACCTCACCTGGAGATGATCACCATGGCTGACACCGACACC
>JAJCYC010000319.1 GCA_029263115.1 Pseudonocardia sp.
GGCAGCGAGCCGTCCTGCGCGGTGCCGGTCTTCGCGCCGGCCGGCACCCGCGCGCCGGCCAGCCGGCGGGCGGTTCCGGTGGTCACCGTGGCCCGCATGCCCTCGCGCACCGGCCCGAGCCGGTCGGCGAACGGCAGCGGAATCAGTGCCGGCGGAGGCAGCGCGGTCTCGGTGCGCGAGTCGGTGCCGGTGGACAGCCCCAGGCGCGGCGTGACCAGGTGCCCGGTGCCCACCCCGGCGGTCCAGCGGGCCACTTGCAGCGGGGTCACCGTGAGGTAGCCCTGCCCGATGCCCAGGGTGACTCCTGAGCCGCCGTACCAGGTCAGACCCCGCTCACCGACGGTCGACGGAGTGCCCAGGTAGCCGGCCGACTCCACCGGCAGGTCGATCCCGGTGCGGCTGCCCACCCCCAGGGCCCGGGCGGTCTCAATCACCTTGTCTGGGCCGAGCGCCACGGCGAGCTTGTAGAAGTAGACGTTGTTCGACCAGGCGATAGCGTCCATCAGGTTCATCGGGCCCATCGCCTTCCAGTTGTGGAAGACGTGGTTTCCGTAGGTGTACGCCCCGCCGGTGGGCACCACCCGGCCGGCCGGGAGTGCCCCGTGCACCTGGTTGGCCGCCGCCATCACCAGCTTGAACACCGAACCCGGCGGTACCGCCACCGCGCTGACGTGCTCGATCCCGGGGCTGCCCGGTGCCCGGCCCATCGCGGCCAGGGCGGCCGCGTCCACCGGCGGGCCGTAGATGGTGTTGTCGTAGGCCGGCACGCTGGCCATCGCCAGCACCTGCCCGTTGCGCGGGTCCATCGCCACCGCCGCGCCCACCGAGCGGGGCAACCCGCGCAGCGCCGCGACCAGACCGTCGGCGAAGACCCGCTGCAGGCCCAGGTCGATCGCCAGCCGCAGGTTCGCTCCCGGCACCGGGTCCACCCGCTGCGCCGGGGCCACCGGCACCCCGTGCGGGTCGACGTAGAGGCACTGCTGGCCGTTGATCCCGCGCAGCACCGCGTCGTACTGCTTCTCCAGCCCGGCCCGCCCGACGATCTCCCCGACCGGCAGGTCCGGCCAGCGGGAGGTCTCGGTCGGCGTGGCCACCCCGGTATAGCCGAGCAGCGGGCCCAGCAGCGGCCCGGTCGGGTAGGCGCGGCGGGGCAGCGGCACCACCATCACCCCGGTCAGCCGCCGCGCGTCCAGCTCGGCGCCGGCGGCGGCCGGGAGCACAGCCACCGGGGCGGCCAGGGTGGACGGCGGTTGGGCGTCCAGCGCGGCGCGCAGCGCGTCCTCCGGATGGCCGGTGGCGGCGGCCAGTGCGGTCAGGTCGGCCGGCGCCGCGCGCAGCAGGGCCGGGGTGGCCAGTACCTTCACCTGCCCGGTCGCCGGGTCGGCGTTGGTGGCCAGCGGCTCGCCGTGCCGGTCGGTGATCAGCCCGCGCGAAGCCGGCAGCCGCACGCAGCGGGTGATCTGCTCCTGCGCGGCGGCGGCCAGCGTGGGGCCCTCGTCGGCCCGCAGCCGCCAGCCGTAGTGCCCGAACGCCAGCAGCGCGAGGGTCACCGCGACCGCGGCCACCCGGACCAGCCGCGGCCGACGGCGGGCCGAGCCGGCCGGTATCCACAGTCGGCGGCGGCTGCCGTCGCGGCGCAGTCCGAGCGCCACCCCGAGCGCGGCCAGGTGCACCAGCAGCGCCGTCCCGCCGTAGGACAGCAGCGGGAACGGCACTCCGGCCAGCGGGAGCAGCCCCAGGTTGCCGCCGGTGGAGACCACCACCTCGACGCCGAACAGCACCGCCAGCCCGCCGGCGACCAGCGAGCCGTGGGTGGTGCGCGGCACCCGGGCGGCCAGCGCCAGGCGCCACACCACCACCAGCATCGCGACCAGCACCAGTGCCAGGGTGACCAGCCCGAACTGGCCGACCACGCTGGCCGGGGCCAGGTCGGTGTCGCGCTCGGGCAGGTACAGCGCGAGCAGGTCGTGCCGCACCTGGCCGGGGCCGACCAGGTCGCCCGAGCCCAGGGTGAGCCGGGCCTGCTGGATGGTCCAGCCCGCCCCGGCCGGGTCCTGGTCCGAGCCGACCAGGAAGCTGCCCAGCCGCTGGACCTGGTGCGGACGCAACAGCCCGATCGCCAGCGGGGCGGCCACCGCGCCGGCGGCGAACATCGGCAGCAACAGCCGCGGCGGCACCCGCCCCAGCACCAGCATCGCCACCGCGACCACGACCAGCAGCACGCCGGTGCTCAGATCGGGCTGGGCGGTGACCAGCGCGATCGGCACCAGCGCGAGCGCCACGGCCAGTGCCACCCGCCGCCCGTCCCGCCGGGTCCCCGGGTCGCCGCCGCCGAGCACGCCGGCCATCACCAGCAGCATGCCCAGCTTGGCCAGCTCGGAGGGCTGGAAGGTCAGCGGGCCCAGGCCGATCCACCGGGTGGCCCCGTTCGCGGACACCCCGATGATCTCCACCGCGACCAGGAACACCACCGCGCTCAGGTAGCAGCCCCAGCCGAGCACGGTCAGCATCCGCACCCGGAACCGCCACAGCATCGCGACCAGCACCAACCCGGCCAGCCCGACCCCGGCCTGGCGCACCGCGAGCTCCGGCGGGCCGACCGCGACCAGGTTGGCCACGCCGACCCCGACCACGGCCATCGCGGCCAGCACCGCCGCCAGGTCCCAGAACCCGCCGCGCACCGAGCGCGCCGGCGCTCCCGGGCCCCGGTCCGACCGGCCGCGACGGCGCCAGCCGAGCACCGTCGCCGGGTCCAGCGCCGCTGCCCCCGGTGTGGCGTGTCCCGGTTCGCCGCCGAGGCCCGGGCCGGGATGGCTCAACAGCTCGCCCGCGCCGGGACCAGCAGCGGGGTGCTCGCCGCCACCGCCGGCGCACCGGTCACCGCCGTCACCGCCAGCGCGCGCCCGGCGGGCAGGGCGACCGTGTCGACCAGCGCGACCCCGTCGCCGTCGGCGGCGACCAGCACCGTGCCGCCGATCCGGGACCCGGTGGCGGACTCCCCGGTCGGCGGGCACCGGTCGAGCACCTGGAAGCTCCAGGTGACCTGGGTGGGTTCGGGGCGGGGCCGCAGCCGGATCAGCAACCGCACCGGGCACGGGGCGCCGGCCTCGCACCGGCCGACCGCGCGCAGGTCGATGCCGGTCACCGGGTCGGCGGCGGCCGGCAGGGTGCGCACCACCGGCGGCGCGGGGTTCTCCGGCGCCTGCTCCGACACCGCGGCCCGGCCGGCCTCGCGCAGCAGGTCGAGGTCCTCGATGAGCCGGTCGCGCAGCAGGAACACCTCCAGCGCCAGCACCGCGACCAGGGTCAGACCCGCCGCCATCCAGCGGCCCGGCCGGCGGGTGGACGGTGAGCCCGGTCCGCGGTTGCCCGGTGGGAGCGGCCGGGTGGGCCGGAGATCTACCATCTGCGTCGCCGTCCACCCTTGCTGCCCTGCGCGCGGCCCACCCACGCGGACCTCGTGCATGTGCCCGTTCACCGCCCCCGGCCGGACGCGGAGTCGTAGCCTAATAGGGTGAGACCTGGATCACGGCTGTAGTGTCACGATCCGAAATCGGATCGTCACCACATCGTGGATGAGGACACTCGTGCCGAGCACCGCGACGACCGGCCCCGGCCCGGACCCGGGTTCGAAACCCGTCCCGGACACGATCGGGTCCCGGGAGCGGCTGCGCTGGTTCACCACCCTGTGGGTGCTCGCGGCGGCGTTCCACTACACCGACAGCCAGCCCCGCTCGATCCTGCCGGTGCTGGTGATCGGCCTGCCGGTGCTGCTGTTGCCCACCTCGACGCCCGCGCTGGCGGTGTTCGTGGCCGGCGCCGTGGTGATGTCGGCGACGGCGCTGCCCACCCCCGCCAACCACACCGTGCTGAACCTGATGGTCGCCGTCGCGTTCGCGACCGCCGGGGTGTACGCGCTGGCCACCCGGTCACGCTCCGGCCCGGCGCGCCCGTTCGGCGAACGCTGGATCGAGGTCGCCCGCACGCCGGTCGGGCTCACCCTGCTGGTGGTCTACGCGTTCACCGTCCTGCACAAGCTCAACACCGGGTTCTTCGACACCGCCGAATCCTGCGTGGGCACCCTGCTGGCCCAGCTGACCGGGCTCAACGGTCTGGGCTGGGGTCGGCCGGACCCGGGGATCGTCCAGCTGTCGGCGGTCGGCACGGTGCTGCTGGAGGCGGCGCTGGTCGTGCTGATCGCGGTGCCCCGGTGGCGGCGCTGGGGGCTGCTGCTGGGCGTCGGGTTCCACGCGATGCTGGCGCTGGCCTCGTTCTACGACTTCGCCACCATGGTGTTCGCGCTCTACCTGCTGCTGATCCCGGCCCGGGTGTTCGCCGCGCTGGGCCCCCGCTCGGTGATCCTGCGCCGGGTGGCGCTGGCCGCGTTCGCGGTGCACGTGGTGCTGAGCTTCTCGGTCAGCGTGGCCGGCACCACGGTCAGCCCCTACGGCCTGACCTGGCACACCCTGCAGGTGCTGACCTGGTACGTCGCGGTCCTGCCGGTGATGGCGCTGCTGGTGTGGACCGCGCTGGTGGACCGGACCGGCGGCGACGGGTGGCCGGGTTGGCCCCTGCGCCCGGCGGTGCTGCTGCTGGTGCCGGCGCTGGCTCTGGTCAACGGGGCGGCGCCGTACCTGGGGTTCAAGACGGTGGCCAGCTACTCGATGTTCAGCAACCTGCACACCGAGCCCGGGTACGCCAACCACCTGCTGCCCCCGCTCAACGCGCTGCACCTGGTCGGCTACCAGGGCGAGACGGTCACCCTCACCCGGGTGGAGATGCCGCAGCTGGAACTGGACGTCGCCCGGCGCGGGGTCCCCGGGGCGAAGCTGCCGGTGCGCTGGGCGCGGTGGATCGTGGAGAAGCCGCCGGTGACCGTGCCGTGGCTGGAGCTGCGCCGGGTCGCCCAGCTGTGGCGGGAGGCGGGGATTCCCGGCATCCGGGTCGAGTACCTGCGCGGCGGGGTGCCGAAGGTGGCCGTCGACGCGACCACCGACCCGGAGCTGGCCGCCCCGATGCCGTGGTGGCAGCGGAACCTGCTGGCCTTCCGCGCGGTCGACTCCGGCCAGGGGCGCGACGTCTGCCGCTGGTGACCCGGCCCGGGTACGGAGTCGAGCCCGGCCGGGGCCGATGCGTCGCGGGTGAGCCACGGGTCCGGCGTGACACCAGTGGGTGACCACCCGGTGTGACATCGGCGAGTGGCTGGTCAGCGCGGTCAACGGCGGTTGATCACGCGGATCACCCGTCGGCTCGGCGTGTCGCGCCACTGACCGCGGCTCGCCGTGCACTTATCTCACCGTGCGCTATTGGGCATCCACCTGTCGGTGTCGGATCGTTAACCTCAACGGGGGTACAAGGTTGGTTCTGATAGCGCACCGAGACAGCCGTTCGTCGGTGCGGCGCCGCTCCCCACAGCGCCCGCGATCCCTGGCGTACCGGCAGACCGTCCCCGACGGGTCGCCGGCGCCGTCGAGGGCGACCCCTGTCCCCGGTGGCGCCGTCACGGCGATCGGGTCCTCGGACCGGCAGACGAAAGGCGCTCCCCGTGATCGTCACCGAGCGGAAGACCATCCGGCGTCTCGGCGCGCCCCGGGCCTCCTCGGCGGCCGACTCGGTCACCACCGCCGCGGTCCCCCCGGCTCACCGCTCCCGGGGCCGGCACCGCCGCCCCCGCCGGGCCGGCGTCCCCGCCGACGGGCCGAACCGGATCGTCTCGCTCGACGGGCTGCGCGGGATCGCCGCGCTGGTCGTGTTCGTGCACCACGGTCTGCTCACCTGGCCCGCGCTGGCGGAGCCCTACCGGGAGCCGGCCGCGGGATCGGGCCCCGGGATCGACACCGCCGAGGGGCTGACCTGGTGGGCCACCTACACCCCGCTGCACCTGGCCTGGGCCGGCACCGAGGCGGTGTTCGTGTTCTTCGTGCTCAGCGGCCTGGTGCTGGCGCTGCCGGTGGCCGAGCACGGGCGGTTGACGCTCGCGACCTACTACCCGCGGCGGCTGCTGCGGCTCTACCTGCCGGTCTGGGCGGCGGTCGGGCTGGCGGTGGCCTGGGCGCTCGCGGTGCCGCGACAGTGGGCGGCCGGGGACAGCTGGTGGTTGGCCGGGCACGTCACCGACCCGAGCACGGCCGACGTGTGGGACGACGTGCTGCTGCTGTTCGGGGCCGGGTCGGCCAACCACGTGTTGTGGTCGCTGCAGTGGGAGGTGCTCTACAGCCTGGCGTTGCCGCTGGTCCTGGTGCTCGGCCGGGCCTGGCCGCGACTGCTGCCGGTCAAGGTGGTGCTCGTACTCGGGGCGCTGGTGCTCGGGGCGGCGGCCGACAACCCTGCGTTGTGGTACCTGCCGATGTTCTCCCTCGGCACGCTGATGGCCTGCGAACGCACCCGGCTGGCCGGCTGGGCCCGGGCGCTCGACGAACGCGGCGCCCACTGGTGGCCGATGCTGCTGGTGGCCGGGCTGCTGCTGCTCGTGGCGTACTGGCTGGTCCGCTGGCCCGACCCCGCGCTGGTCGCCGGCGCCCGCGGTCTGCAGGCGATCGGCGCGTGCACACTGGTGTTCGTGGTCTGGCACTGGTCGGGCGCGCGGCGGCCACTGTCGCGCCCGGTGGCCCAGTGGCTGGGCAGCCGTTCGTTCAGCCTCTACCTGGTGCACCTGCCGGTGGTCGCCTCGGTGCCGCTGGTGCTGGGCGGGCAGCCGACGCCGTGGGTGGTACTCGCGGTCGCCGCGGCGGTCACCTTCCCGCTGACCGAGGTGTTCCACCGGCTGGTCGAGCGACCGAGCCACCGGATCGCCCAGCGGGTCGGCCGGCGGCTCTCGGCCGCTCCGGCCGCGTCCGAGGTCCCGGCGTCCGAGGTCCCGGTGGCGGCGTCCACGACTCCGCCGCGCGATGTCCGGGTTCCGGATGCCGTCGTCGTGCCGTCGCAGCGGCGTCCGGTGGAGGCCTGAACCCGACCCGCAACTCGACCTCGGCGTCGAGCACCTCGAACTCGGGCTCGCGCACCTCGTCCCGCTGTCCGGCCCGTTAGCACCACTTTTCTCGCCTGGGCAGCTTGCTGCAAGCATTATCGGGTGGACCCCATGCTCGCCAGCTCCGGACCGCTGCCGGTCGGGCCGCGCTGGTGCTACGAGGTGAAGTGGGACGGCATGCGGCTCGGGGTGGACATCACCGACGGACGGGTGCGCCTGACCAGCCGGACCGGGCGCGACATGACCCGGCACTTCCCCGAGCTGGCCGGGCTGGCCGAGGTCGCGCCGGACGTGGAGCTGGACGGGGAGGTGGTGCTGCTGGCCGACGGCTCCCCGTCGTTCGCGGCGCTGTCCGAGCGGTTCCACCGCGTGCCGACACCGGAGCAGGTGACCGCCCGGCCGGTGACCCTGATGGCGTTCGACGTGCTGCGGCTGTACGGGGTGTCGCTGCTGGACCGGCCGCTGGAGGAGCGGCGGGCCACCCTGGAGCGGCTGGAGCTGGCCGGGGTGCCGAACGTGCGGCTGTCGCCGATCTACGACAACGGGTCGGCGTTGTTCAGCGCCACCGCCGAGCGCGGGCTGGAGGGCGTGGTGGCCAAGCGCCGCGACTCGCCCTATCGGCCGGGTCGGCGCAGCCCGGACTGGGTGAAAGTGGCCCACCGGCTGGCCGACGACTGCCTGATCGGCGGGTGGCGCCCGGAGCGCGCGCACCCGTCCCGGATCGGCGCGCTGCTGCTGGGCACCCGCGGCGACGACGGCCGGCTGCGGTTCGCCGGGCGGGTCGGCTCCGGGGTGGCCGGCGACGCCACCCAGCGGATGCTGCGTGAGCTGCTCGCCGCCGTTGCGGCCGACGGGTCGCCGTTCGCCGAGCCGCTGCCCCGGGACGACGCCGCGGCCGCTCGCTGGTGCGCGCCCAGGCTGATCGCGCAGATCAGCCACGTCGGCTGGACCGACGGCGGCCGGTTGCGACACCCGGTGTTCGCCGGCCTGCGTGGTGACACCGCGCCAGCACCGGGCCCCCTGCCCGGGTGACACGACTCGTCACCCCGACGTCACGCCGTGTGCCATGACCCGGCCGGCCGGGATGGGCCAGGATGGGTGGTGCTCCCCGGCGACCGCCGGGGCGGCCTACAACGGAGGACAGCATGGACTTCAAGGACCTCGCCGGTAAGGCGGGCGACCTGCTCGGACAGCACGACGACAAGGTGGACGGGGCGATCGACAAGGCCGCGGAGATGGCCAAGGGTCGGTTCGCCGGGCACGAGTCGCAGATCGACGGCCTGGCCGCCAAGGCCAGGGACCACCAGTTCGGCGACGCGTCGGCCGCGCCCGCCGACGCGCCCCTCGAACAGCCAGCCGACCAGCCCCCGGCCGACCAGCCGCCGGCGCGGGAGCGTCGTCCGGGAAGGTGACGGGCCCCTCCTCCGGGTGGGCGTCCGTCGCCGTGGGGCTACCGTGACGCGGTGACCACGATGCTGACCTGGCAGGATGGCGGTGCGGACGAGGGCGCGACCGGCGGTGTGACCGGCGCGGACCACGGCGCGACCAGCGGACGGGCGCTGGAGAGCACCCGGTTGCTGCTCGGCGCCGGGGGTTTGCGGGCGCTGGGCAGATCGGTTCGTTTGGCCGCCGACGGTTCCGCGTTCACCGCGTCCTACCGGCTGGTGGTCGGGGAGTCCGGTGAGCTGCAGCGACTGTCGGTGACCAGTGCGTCCAGCCAACGCGAGCGGTCGCTCACCCTGAACCGCACCGAGGACGGCTACTGGCTGCTGGACACCGGCTCCGGCGGCGCCCGCGCGGAGTTCGACGGCGCGGTGGACATCGACCTGCAGCACAGCCCGATGTTCAACGCGCTGCCGATCCGGCGGCTGCGGCTGCACCGGGAGGTCGGCGAGCACCGGCTGCCGATCGTGTTCGTCTCGCTGCCGACCCTCGAGGTGACCCTCGTGCACCAGCATTACCGCACGGTGTCCACCCTGGACGAGGCAGGGCGGGCGGTGATCGGCTTCAGCTGGGACGACTTCACCGCGGAGATCACCGTGGACGCCGATGGGATGGTGCTGGACTACCCGGGGATCGCCCGGCGGTTGTAGCCCGGCGGTTGTAGCAGCGACCTGCGGCACTCACGACCAGCCGGACAGCGCGGCGCCCCGCCGGCCGAGTTCGCGCAGCTCGGCCATGGGGGTGTCCCGGGCGACGGTGACCGGGCCGACCTCCCGGACGTCGGCCCAGCGGCCCCGCGCGGCGTACCCGGCGTTGACCGTGGCGGCCAGGCCGCCGGTGGACGCGAGCGAACCCCGGGCGGCGCCGAGCCGGCCCAGCGCGTCGTCGACGGCGGCCAGCAGCCCGTCGCGGTTGCCCTCGCACATGGCCAGCACCAGCTCCGGGCGGGTGCCCGCGACCCGGGTGCCGTCGCCGAACGAGCTGGCGGCCAGGGACAGCGCCAGCGTTCCCACCTGGTCGTCCCCGCCGGGGCTGGCCACCGCGGCGAGCACCGCGGCGAGCAGGTGCGGCAGGTGCGAGATCCGGCCAACCGCGGCGTCGTGCTCGGCGGCGGCGGCCGGAACCACGAGCGAACCACAAGCCCAGGCCAGCTCGGCGACGTCGGACCACCCCTCGGCGTCGGCGCCGTCGTCGGCGGCCACCACCCAGCGCGCGCCGCGGTACAGCGCGGCGTCCCCGGCGGCCCAGCCGGACTCGGTGGTGCCGGCCATCGGATGCCCGCCGACGTAGCGGGCAGACGGGGCGTGCCGGCGCACCGCGGTGGCCATGGCGGCCTTGACGCTGACCACGTCGGTGAGCCGGCAGCGCGGCGCGACGGCGTGCACCCGGCGCAGCGCCTCGGGCACGTTCGGCAGCGGCATGCCGAGCACCACCAGCGCGTCCTCGGCGGCGGCCCGGCGCAGCGCGTCGTCCAGGGTGGGATCCACGTGGTAGCCGTCCGCCCGGGCGGCTGCGGCGGTCCCGTCCGACGCGGTAGCGCCCCAGACCTTCCGGCCGGCCTGGTCGGCCGCGCGCACCAGGGAGCCACCGATGAGTCCGAGTCCGAGCATGCAGATCGGCCGAGAGGTCACGGGCGGGCAGTCTAGTCATCCGACGCCGCCACGTCCGTGACCCCCTTTCGTTGCCACGAAATGCACCTTTAGTCGCCTCAATACGGCCGGTTGTCGACCGTTGCTCGCGCCTGAGCTGCCGCTCAGCTTTTGGTTGCGTCCAGTCACCGCCGGAATCGATACGAACGGCGCTCACTGCCACCTGGTGTTACACGAAAGTATTACCGTTGTGACGCAGGCCACGGGGGGCGGCACTCGGTGCCACCGGCCGGTGACGTCTAACGCTCCGCCGTCAACGAGAGACAGGTACCCCGATGCCAGACACAGTAGTCCGGTCGGGTCCGGTTCCCGGACGCTGCAACCGGTGCGGCCAGGCCGTGATCGGCTGCCGGGACCCGGAAGGGCGACTCATCCCGGTACATCCCACCGCGGTTCCCGGTGGCGAACTGATCGTCAACGGGGTGGGCGGCACCATCGTGCGGGTGCTCTCCCACCGGGAGGCCTCCGCCGCCCACCGCCGCCAGGAACTCGGCTTCATGCCGCACAGCAGACTCTGCCGCTCCCGCCCGCCCACCCGCTGAGACCCGCCGGCGTCGAACCGCCGGCCCGGACCCCGCCGGCTCCAGAACCCGCCGGCTCCGGAACGAACCGCCCACCGCCCGCCCGGCACCGACCAGCCGGCAAGGCACCACCGATCGTCCGCTCCCCGCTCCCCGTCCCGTTCCCCGGACGCGCCCCCGTCCGGCTCGCCAGGCGTCTTCCCCAGCGCCGCCGGGCGAGCCGGACCGGTGGGCGACCGGTGGGCCCACCGCGGCCCACCGGGTGTCCGGCGAGTCGGCAGGGATGGCTCAGGCCAGGGCGTCCAGTGCCAGGCCGGCGTACATCGCCACACCATCGGCCATCGCCGCCTCGTCGAACACCACCCGTGACGAGTGGTTGGGCGCGGCGGCGCGCGGTTCGGTGCCGGGCGGGCAACCCCCGAGGAACGCCAGCGCGCCGGGCACCCGGTCGAGCACGTAGGAGAAGTCCTCGGCGCCCAGGATCGGGCTCTCCATCGGCCCCATCCGGTCCCGGCCGAGCAACCGGCCGGCCACCGAGTCGACGGTATCCGCGGCGCTCGCGTCGTTCACCGTGATCGGGTAACCGGAGTCGATCAGCACCTCGGCGGTACAGCCGTACGCGGCTGCGGTGTGCCGGCAGACCAGCTCCACCTGCTCGCGCAGCAGCGTGCGGGTGGCATCGGAGAGCGTACGGAGGGTGCCCTCGAGGTACGCCGTCTCCGGGATCACGTTCGAGGTCGACCCGGCGCGCAGGTGTGCGATGGTCAGCACCGCCGGTTCCAGCGCGCTGACCCGCCGGGTGACCATCGTCTGCAGCGCGCCGATCATCGCGGCGGCCGCCGGCACCGGGTCCAGAGTGTCGTGCGGGGCGGAGGCGTGCCCACCGCGACCGTGCACGGTCACCCGCAGCACGTCGGCCGCCGCCATGATCGGACCGGGTCGGGTCTGCACGGTGCCGGCCGGCATGGTCGCGCTCATGTGCAGCGCGTAGGCCCGGTCCGGGACGCCGGCCACCTCGAGCAGCCCCTCG
>JAJCYC010000320.1 GCA_029263115.1 Pseudonocardia sp.
GCCTTCCCGGTCGCCCCGGCCTGGCCGGACCAGAACGGCGCCGGCGCGCACGCCAACGTCTCCGGGGTCGGGGTGGTGGCCAGCTCGAAGGCGGTGCCCACCGCCGTGGCGTTGATGGAGTGGCTCACCTCGGCCCCGGCCCAGCGGGAGATCGTCTCCCAGGGCGAGTTCTCCGCGAACCCGGCGGTGGCACCGGCCGCGCACATCAAGGACTGGGCGAACGTCAAGATCGACCCGATCGACGCCGAACGGACCGGCCCGCTGCTCGCTGATGCGGTGGCGATGATGTTGGCGGTCGGGTGGCGTTAGCCGGACCGAGACCGGTTCTGGCCAGGCGGGCCCGGTGCGGGTGGGCTGGCCGCTCAGCTCCCCGGGCGCATCGGAGCCGCGAGTCGCGCTGGTCGGCCCCTGGTAGGCCGGCTGAAGTGCAGTTGGCCTATCCATAGCTGAGAGGTGAACGGCGGTCTTGCTCCACATTCCCCGTATGATTAGGTTAGCCAAAGCTAGTTGACGCGAGCCTAACTATCGAAGTGGGAGCGATCGCCCGATGACCCCGACCCAGGATCCCCGCCTGGCTGCCCACGAGGTGTCGGTGCGGACCGCGACGTCGGTCGATGCGACTGTTCCGGTGCTGGGCTCGAAGAGCTACACCAACCGCCACCTGGCCATCTCCTCCTTCGCGGCCGAGCCGACCGTGATCGACCGGGCGTTGGTGTCGGACGACACCGTGTACCTGGCGCGAGGTATCGAGGCGTTCGGCCACGTTGATGTCGAGATCGACCGGGACGCCGAGCGGATCGTGGTCCGGCCGACGGGGCGGCGGATGCGCGCTCCGGACGACGAGATCTACG
This sequence comes from Pseudonocardia sp., assembly GCA_029263115.1. GTDB lineage: Bacteria > Actinomycetota > Actinomycetes > Mycobacteriales > Pseudonocardiaceae > Pseudonocardia. Next base: position 852 of record JAJCYC010000320.1, read on the forward strand.
TGGGTGGTGCCGGCACGCCGATCCGCTTCCTGATCGCCATGGCCGGGCACGCCGAGGGTGTGACCGTGCTCAACGGCAACGCCCGCATGCAGGAACGCCCAATGGGTGACCTGCTCGCGGCGTTGCCGGCCCTCGGCGTCACTGCTGAGGCCGTCCGGGGCAACGGTTCCCCACCGATCCGCGTGCAGGGCGGCTCCTACGCGGGTGGGGCCACCAGGATCAGCGGTCAGGTGTCGAGCCAGTTCACCTCGAGCCTGATCATCAACTCCGTCGCCGCCCGGTCGGACACCGAGATCACCATCTCCGACGAACTCATCTCCCAGCCTTACGTGGACATGACGCTCACCGCGCTGGCCGAGCGGGGGATCGAGGTGGAGAGGGAGGACTTCCGACGCTTCCGCATCCCCGCCGGCCAGCGCCCGCGGGGAGGGTCGGTGCTGGTGGAGCCGGACGCCTCGGGGATGTCCTACTTCCTGGCGGCCGCAGCCGTGCTGGGCGGCCGGGTGACCATCCCGGGTATCGGGACCGGTTCCTGCCAGGGCGACGTCGGGTTGGTGGGCGTGCTGGAGCGGATGGGCTGCCAGACCGAGAGGGCCGCCGACGCGGTGACGGTCAAGGGCGGGCTGCTGCGCGGCGTCGACGTCGACATGGAGGCCATGCCCGACGTGGTCCCGACGCTGGCCGTCGTAGCCGCCCACGCCGAGGGCATGACCCGGATCACCAACATCGCCTCGCTGCGGATCAAGGAGTGCGACCGGATCAGCGCGGTCACCACCGAGCTGCGCAAGATGGGCATCGAGGTCGAGGAGTTCCCGGACGCGATGCACATCACCGGCGGTCTCCCCGGTCCGGCTGTCATCGACACCTATGACGACCATCGCATCGCCATGAGCTTCGCGGTCGCCGGACTGGCGACCGACGGTGTGATAATCAACGACCCGGGGTGCGTGGCGAAGTCCTTCCCGTCGTTCTGGCGGGTGCTCGACGGCATCCACCCCGAGGGGAGCGCCACCCGATGACCGGCGCGCCGGGCACCCTGCTGGTCATCGACGGGTGGGGCGAGGGTCCACCGGAACCGGGCAACGCGCTGGCCGCCGCCGACACCCCGACACTGGACCGGCTCCGGGCGACCTGCCCGAGTGGACTGCTGGCCGCATCGGGGGAGGACGTCGGGCTGCTGCCCGGGACGGTCGGCAACTCTGAGATCGGGCACCTGGTCATCGGCGCCGGCCGGTCGGTGCCCTACGACAGCCTGCTGGTGCAGCGGCGGATCGACAGCGGGCAACTGCGCGCCGACGACGTACTGGGGAGCGCCTGTACCGCGCTGGCCTCCACCGACCGGGCCCTGCACCTGATCGGGCTGTGCTCCGACGGGCAGATCCACGCGCACGTCGACCACCTGGGCGAACTGCTCGTGGTGGCCGCCGCACACGGGGTGCCGAGGGTGTGGGTGCACGCCGTCTGTGATGGGCGGGACGTACCCGACGGTACCTCGCCCGGCTACCTGCGGCGGGTGGAGAAGCTGGCGGCCGAGGCCGGTTGTGGTCGGGTGGCGACCGTGAGCGGTCGCGGTTACGCGATGGACAAGGCCGGCAACCTGGACCTCACCCGTCAGGCCACACGGGTGATCGCGGATGCGGACGGGGCGAGGGCCGGGACGCCGGATCTCGCGGTGGCCTCCGGACAGCGCGGCGACGAGTGGATCCCGCCCACCGTGGTGTCCGACGCGTCGACCGCGGTCCGTGACGGGGACCTGCTGCTGTTCGCCAACTTCCGCAGCGACCGGATCCAGCAGCTGGCGGACTCGCTGCTGGAGCACCTGGCCGTTACCGGTCGCGGGGTGAGCGCGTTGAGCTTGACCCAGTACGACACCCGCGCGGTGATCCCGGCTCTGGTGGGCCGCGCCGAGGCCACCGGGGGACTGGCCGAGTGCCTCGACTCGGCGGGATTGCGCTCGGTGCGGATCGCGGAGACCGAGAAGTTCGAGCACGTCACGTACTACCTGAACGGGCGGGACGCCACCCGCCGGCCGCTGGAGGAGCACCAGCGGATCCACTCCGAGGGTGTGCCGGACTACCGGGCCCGGCCGGAGATGCACCTCGACCGCGTGGCCGACGGCGTCATCGCCGCCGGCGCCCGCCCGGAGGTGTCGCTGGTAGTCGCGAATCTGGCGAACATCGACGTCGTCGGGCACACCGGTGACTTCGCTGCCACGGTTCGAGCCGCAGTGGAGACCGACCGGCAGGTCGCGCGCATCGTCGAGGCCGCCGGACGAGCCGGCCGGTGGGTCCTGATGGTCGGCGATCACGGGAATGCCGAGGAGATGACCAGACCGGGCCCCGACGGGCCCGTACCGTACGGGGGGCACACGACCAATCCGGTACCGGTCGTGGTGGTACCGGCACCGGGTCACCCGGCCCCGGGCGCACCGGCCGTCACCGGTGGGCTCGCCGACGTGGCTCCCACCGTCCTCGCCCTGCTCGGTTCGCCGCCCGGCGCGGCGATGACCGGGACGCCGCTCCTGTGAGCACCGCCGGGGGTGCGATGGACACCTCGGGCGCCGGGCACGTCGGCCTCGAGGCCGCCAGCATGCAGCTACGGGCCGATGGGCTACGGGTACTCCGCGCCCGGATGACCGACGGCGCGCGCCTGCTGTGCGTGTACAACACCGGTAGCGACGAGGCCCGATTCGCCCTCGAGGAATTGAGCAACGACGGTCTGCAACCGCGCTTCTCGGGTGGGGCGATGCGGACCAGTGCGAGTTCCACCGGCGGCATCGTCTGCCACCTCGACGGGGGAGGTCACGTCTGCCTGACGCTCGGCCCCGAGCCCTGAGCCGGGGAGGTCGTAGCCTCGAGGTCCACCTCACGGTCGCACAGCCGGCGCACCTGGTCGTCGTCGTGCGAGACCAGGACCACGGTGCGCCGCCCGAGCAGACCGGCAACCGCGGCCTCGACCACATCCCGCGAGGCGTTGTCGAGCGCGCTGGTCGGTTCGTCCAGCAGCAACAGTTGCGGGTCCAGCGCGAGGGCCCGGGCCAGGCACAGCCGCTGGCGCTGGCCGACCGACAGCGTATGTGCCGGGGCGTCGAGGCGGTCGGCGACCTCGTCCCACAGTCCGGCCTCGGCCAGCGCGGCGCACGCCCGTTTCCGCAGCCCAGCCCGGCCGTACCGGGTGACGTGCCGTAGCCCGAACGCCGCGTTGGCCAGGACCGAGCCGGCGAACACCACCGGAGTCTGGCCGACCAGCACCGCTGACCCGCGCAGCTGCGCCCAGCGCCGGTCGTGTCGCTTCCAGCCGTGTACCGCATCGCCCAGCACGTGCAGCTCACCTTCGACGTGCAGTTCGTCGGGCAGCAGCCCGACCATGGCCCGTAGCAAGGTGGACTTGCCCGCGCCGGACCGGCCGCGCAGTCCGAGGGTCTGCCCGGGTTCGAGGTCCAGGCTCACCGGACCCACCAGAACCCGGTCCCGGTGGCGCACGGACGCGCAGCAGAACGAGATGGCTTTCACAGGTCGGCCTCCATGCGGCGACGTGCGGGGACCGCGGCCAGCAGGAGCAGGGTCGAGATCAGGACGAGCACCAGGGCGGCGCCCCAGGCGGCGTCGAGCGCGGCCGGGTCGGCGGAGTCCTGGGCGAGGGTGAAGACGTGCGTGGGCAGGGCCACCACCGGGGAGTGCGCGATGCCGGAGGGCAGCCCGGCCGCACCGGCGAAGACGGTCGCCGCGAACAGCAGGGGCGCGGTCTCGCCGGCGGCCCGGGCCAGTCCGAGCAGCGACCCGGTCAGCAGCCCGGGCCGGGCCCACGGCACCAGTACCGACCGGACGAACTGGGTGCGGTTCAGCCCGAGGGCGAGCGCGGCCTCCCGGCGGGCGGGCGGCAGGGCGACGATGCGGGACGCCGTGACCATCGCGGCGACCGGTACGACCAGCACGGCCAGCGCGACCGTACCGGCCAGCCAGCTCTTCCCCCAGCCGAGGGTACGCACGACCAGGTCGTAGGTGATCAGCCCGAGCAGGATGGAGGGCACACCGCCGAGGGTCACCGTCGCGGTGCGCAGCCACACGGCGGCACGGCGACCCGCGTACTCCGCGATCAGCAGCCCGAGGCCCAGCCCGATCGGGGCGGCCAGCGCGGCGGTGCCGATCACCAGCACCGCGGTGCCGAGGATCTGGTCACGGACCCCGCCCTCGCCCGACCCGGCGGCCGGGGTGAACCAGAACGCCGGGTTCCAGCCCACCGCCCCGCGCACCGCCAGCACCCCGAAGACACCGGCCACCAGGAGCAGCGGGACCAGCACCGCCAGCCGGAGCCCGGCGATCCAGGCGCGGTCCCGCAGCTCGCGCGCGGCCCGCCGCGGCCGCGGCTGCCGGTGTCCGGAGCCGGTCGGAGACCGCCGGAGTCCGGCCAGGGTCATCAGCACGACGAGCGCGAGCAACAGCAGGCCGAGCGCCGACAACCCGGCCCAGTGCGCACTGCCGGCCCCGGCCAGCACCGCCTCCGGGCCGCCGATCTTGGTGGTGAGCGTCTGCCCCGGGCGCAGCACCGCGGCGAACACCTCGTGCGGTGCGGGGAGCCGGCCGTCGGCGCGCCCGATCACCAGGAACACGGCGATCGTCTCGCCGAGAGCCCGGGCGAGCCCGAGCAACACCGCTGCGCGCATGCCGGGGGCCGCGTCGGGCAGGACCGCGGCCCGGACCACCTCGGTGCGGGTGAGCCCGAGGGCGGCGGCCGCCTCCCGGGTCTGCGCCGGCACGGCGGCGAGCGCGTCGATGCTCACCGCGACGATCGTGGGCAGCACCATCACCGCCAGGATGAGCCCGGCGGTCAGCAGCCCGTCCCCGCCCGGCACCCCGAACACGGCGCTGACCAACGGTCGCAGCAGGGCCAGGCCGACCAGCCCGTAGACGATCGACGGGATGGCGGCCAGCATCTCCACCCCGGCCCGCAGGGCCTGCGCGGTGCGGGCCGGGGTCAGTTCGGTGAGCCCGATCGCGGCCGCCCAGCCGAGCGGGACCGCCACCAGCAGCGCGACGAGGCACACCGCCGCAGTGCCCCAGATCATCGCGGCGGCCCCGAACCGCGCGCGCGTCGGGTCCCAGACCGGATCGGTCAGCAAGGTCAGCCAGTCCAGCGGAGCGGAGGTCGCCCCGTCGAGCAGGAAACCCAGCACGGCCAGCCCGGCGAGTGCCGCCGCCAGACCCGCCGCTACGGCGAGCCCCGCCGGCCAGGGCGTCGAGCGAGGCCGCCGGGCGTCGGCCGCCCGGTCGGCCTCGGCCGTGAGGAGATCGGTCAAGGTCTACTGCCCGAGTTGCTCGAGGGTGAGGTACCCGTGCCTGGGTAGGATCTGCTGGCCCTCGCCGGACGCCACGAAGTCGATGAACTCCTTGGCCCGCCCGGCGGCCGGGCCGTTGGTGACCAGGTAGAGCGGCCGGGACATCGGGTATTTGCCGGCCGCCACCGACTGGGGCGTCGCCTCGACGCCGTCCAAGGCCACGACGGCGAGTTCGGGGTGGTCGGTGACGAACGAGGTCGACAGCGGAGCCACGGAGCCCGGGGTGCTCATCAGCTTGGCCCGGGTCTCCTCGTTCCCGCCGACCACGGCGTAGCGGGGCGAGTCGGGCGGCGGCGGGGCCGTCTCCTTGCCGTACATGTACTTGTCCAGCGCCTCCCGGGTGCCGCGACCGGGTTCCTTGTCGTAGACGAAGATCCCCAGATCGGGCCCGCCGAGCTCGCGCCAGTTCGTCGTGCGCGCCTCGAAGATCGCCCGGGCCTGCTCGCGGGTGAGGTTGCGGACACCCGCGTCGTACACGTCACGTCGCACGATGATGCCCACCGCGTCCTCGCCGACCTTCGTCGGCTGGTGGTCGCAGTTCGGGAACTGCTGGCGGTCCGAATCGGCGATCGGCTTGGAGGACATCGCGATGGCGATCTCGCCGCCGCACACCTGCGCGAGCCCGCCGGCCGAGCCGCCCTGGGTGTCGACGGTGATCGGCTTGCCGGAGCGGCCACGCAGCACCTCGGCGGCGTCCACCGCCACCGGGTTCACGGTGGTGGAGCCGCTGATCCGCAGCGTGTCGGTGGCGTCACCGCCGGCGCAGGCGCTCAGTGCGAGCAGTGCGCCCAGAGGAAGCGTGCGGATCGTGGATCGGAGACAGATCATGGCGTCGTTCCTTCTCGGTGCGCTGAACAGGTGGAGGCACTGCCCTGGCCGGTCGCGGTGGGGCGGTCGGCCAGGGCCGGGGGCCGTGCCCGCCGGACCCGGCGGGCGATCCGGCGCAGACCAGGTCGCAGGAGATAACACCAGTACGTGACCAGGGTGGGCAGCGGATCGCGCCACGACCAGCTCAGGTGCACGTCGGCGCAGACAGCGGCTCGACCGATCGCGGCGAGCTCCCGCAAGGCCCCGGCACGGGTCAGCTGGCCCCGGTCTATCGCGTACCGCAACCCGACCAGGTCGCCGAACGTCCACGCCCAGGTGATCGTGCGGCGTGCCGCGGCGGGGGGAGCTTCGATCGGAAGCCCGGATCCGAGGTCGACCGCCAGGTTCGCCATGTCCATCCCGGCCCGGTCAGCAATGACATAGCTACCGCTCATCCGCGGGTTGAGCTCGATGAACCCGTCCGGCCGGCCGGGTTCGACCAGGAACTGGATGAATCCCACGCCGGTGTAGCGGAGGTACCCGGCGATGGCCGCCAGTTGATCGCGCAGCTGCGGCGTCACGGGACAGGTGCGGCCGGCGACCGCGAGCCCGGTGCCGTCCAGCCGATCGGTCCGGTCGCACACCACCTCGACGACGTCGAGCAACTCGCCATCCCGGGCGGCGAAGTAGAGGTTGTGCCGAGCCCCGCGCAGGAGGCGCTGCACCAGCACCCGGTCGTGGCCATCCGGCCATTGCGGGAGCAGACGAGCCAGGTCCTCGGCGTCCAGGCAACGAATGGCCTTGAGGTCGTTCGGCAGGCGTTCGTGCGGCCACAGCGGCTTGATCACGACGGGGCCCCGACCGGCGATATCGCGCAGCTCCGCATGGTCGCGAACCACCCGCCACTCCGGTACCGGGAGCCCGGCCTTCTCGGCGGCAGACAGGCAGGATGCCTTGTCGAGGCACGTGGCGATGGTGTCGGTGGCCGGTGCGGCCAGGGAGACCCCGTCCGGTAGCCTGCCGCGCTCCCGAGCGAGGAGCAGCAGCGATTCCTGGTCGAGGGGCAGGAGGTGCGAACGTCCTCCTCGCCGCGCCAGCTCCGCGAGGAGCGCGTCGAGGAACGCCTCAGGTGCGTCCCGGACCGAGGGGTGGTCCCACACCTCGGAGCGGTGACGGCTCAGCTCGACCCCGCCGGAGCCCTCGCTGTGGCGGCGGTCGGGATCGCGGCCCACCACGACCCGCCGACCCCGCTGCACCAGGGCGCGCACCACCGTGACCGACGGCCGGTAGTTGCCCAGGACGAACACCGGCACGTCGTCGTGCCGACGCTCTGGGGTGGAGGGGAGCCCGGGCGCGTTCACTTGACTCCTTAGTCGAGGCTTGCCTAATGAATAGTGCGCCTAGCTTTGGTGATCAATGGGCGGGAGACCAGACCCGACCGGGTGGTGTCACTCTTTCGGGCGTCATGCTGATGATGTAGGTCACATCGCTCGATCGTGGATCCCTCCGAGCTGGCCGCTCGCCGCTCCGGTTTCACGGACGCGGTGGCTGAATACTGACCGCCTCCTCGGCGGCGAGCACCTCGTGCAGGACGCCTCGCTCGTACGCGTCGACCAGTTCGACCACTCGCTCGCCGACAAGTCGTTGGGAGTCGGTGGCCATCGCCGCGATGTGCGGGGTCAGCAGCACATTGGACAGCTCGGCGAAAGGTGATGCCGTGCCGTCCCCCTCGTGCTCGTGCACGTCCAGGGCCGCGCCCGCGATCCGGCCTCCTGAGGTCAGCTCCCGGTACAGCGCGGCCTCGTCCAGCACACCGCCGCGTGCGACGTTGATCAGGTGGGAGCCCGGCTTCATCCTCGCAAGCGTCGCGGCGTCGACCAGGCCCCGCGTCCGTGCTGAGAGCGGTACGTGCAGGCACAGAAAGTCCGACTCGGCGACGACGGTCTCGAACGGCACCAGGGTCACCTGGCGAGCGGCGAGCCGGTCCCGCGCCGCGGCGGTGTGGCCGGCCACGCAGCCGATCGCGCGCATGCCCCACGCCGCGCCCATCTCGCCGACTCGGGTCCCGATCCGCCCGGCCCCGACCACGCCGATCGTTCGGCCCGACAGTAGCGGCCCGCCCAATTCCGCCTTCGGCCACCGGCGGCGGCGGAGCTCACGGTCGGCGACCACCACCTTGCGGGCCAGCGCGAGCAACAGGGCGAACGTGAACTCGGCCACCGGTTGCGCGGAGGAGCCGGGCACCCGCACCACGGTCACGCCATGATCGATGGCCGCGTCGACGTCGACGTTGTCCAATCCCGAGCCGGCGCGGACCAGTAGGCGCAGCTCCGGTGCTGCCTTGATGACCTGCTCGCACACCTGCACCCCGCTCCGGAAGATGATCGCCTCGCGGTCGGCGACCGTCCGGCGCAGGTGCTCGGGATCCACGTCAACGGCCTGCGTCACGTCGTGTCGCCGAGACAGGGCGGTCGCGGCGTCCGGATCGATCCGGCTGGCCAGCAGGATTCTCATGAGTCCCTCTTCCGTGTGACGGATGTTGCATCTGCGGTGTTACGCCGTTCGAGTGAAAGCACCCGTTCGGGTCTGGCGCATAGTTCGACGCTGATCAAAGCTGACAGCGCTTCAGAGTAAGGCCAGCCTAAACTTCAGTGTTGGAAGGGTTGCCAGGTGCACACGCTCGATCCCCATGACGGATGTCCTGAGCGGATGCCGTCAGCGCCCGGGGGCGAGTCGGTCGGCGCCACCGGGAGAATGGAGCGCCGGTGAACCCGTCGGTACCTGCGGCTCTTCAGCCGCTGCTGCGTCGATCCGTCCTGCTGGCGGTGTTCGACGGCTGTGCATGGATGGTCGCCCTGGTCATCGCCGCGCTACTGCGACTCGACGGCGAGCTGAGCCGGTTGGGCTCGACCCGGCTGCTTGTCGTGTGCACCCTCGCGGTCATCATCCACACCGCGTTGCGGGCGTTGTCCCACCGCTGGCGCGGCCGCCAGCTGGTCGGCTCCATCGACGACGCCGTGCACGTGGCAGCGGTCACTGCGGGCACCGGACTGCTCCTCTTCGTCGCCGGGCTCACCCCGTTCCTGCTCGACGCGCCGCGGACGTGGCCGATCATGGCCACGCTCGTGGCGTTGCCGCTCTCGCTGGGCCCGCGGGTGACGCTGCGGCTGAGCAGGGAGCTGCGTGAGCGTCCCGATGCGGGATCCGCGCACCGGGTGCTGGTGTTCGGTGCGGGTCGACGCGGGCAGCAGGTCGTGCGGGCGATGCTCTCCGACGCCGACAGCGGGTACCTGCCGGTCGCCGTGCTGGACGACGACCAGAGAACGCGGGGGGGTCGGATCTCGGGGATACCGGTTCTCGGGGACCGCACACAACTCGTCGGCGCCGCCGCCGACACCAGCGCGACCCTGCTGGTGATCACACCGGATGTCAGCGCCGCGGACGTCCGGGAGATCAGCCGCGCCGCGACCGCCGCTGGGCTGCGGGTGAAGGTCGTTCCCGGCCTGGCGGAGATGTTCCGTCCCTGGGTCGGGCTCTCGGACCTGCGCGACCTGGACATCGCAGATCTGATCGGGCGGCGTCCGGTGGAGGTCGACGTCCCGGCCATCGCGGGTTACCTGGCAGGCCGGACGGTGCTCGTCACCGGCGCGGGCGGGTCCATCGGAGCTGAGCTGACCCGGCACGTACTGCGTTTCGCGCCGGCGCAGCTGCTGATGCTCGACCGGGACGAGTCCGGCCTGCACGCCCTGCAACTGTCCATCTGCAACGAGGCGATGCTGAGCAGTCGCGAGGTGGTCCTGGCCGACATCCGCGACGCGGCCACGATCGACCGGCTGTTCGCCGAGCTCCGTCCCGACGTCGTCTTCCACGCTGCCGCCCTCAAGCACCTCACCGCGCTGGAGCGGTACCCGTACGAGGCGTGGCAAACCAACGTGCTGGGCACGGCCAACGTGCTCGAGGCGGCGCGCCGGTGCGGGGTGGAGCGGTTCGTCAACATCTCCACAGACAAGGCGGCGAACCCGACCAGCGTGCTCGGCTACTCGAAGCGGGTGGGGGAGCGGCTGGTCGCGGGCGCGGCGGCGCGCACGGACCGGGGCGCATACCTGTCCGTGCGGTTCGGGAACGTGGTCGGCAGCCGGGGCTCGGTGCTGTCCACGTTCAGCGAGCAGATCGCCGCCGGTGGTCCGCTCACCGTGACCCACCCCGAGGTGACCCGGTTCTTCATGAGCATCCCGGAAGCGGTGCGGCTGGTCATCCAGGCCGCTGCCATCGGACGCTGTTGCGAGGCACTGGTACTGGACATGGGCGAGCCGGTCCGGATCGAGGACATCGCCCGGCAGCTGTGCACGCTGGCCGATCGGCCGGCGGAGATCCGCTACACCGGCCTGCGGGACGGGGAGAAGATGCACGAGGAGCTCTTCGGGGCCGGCGAGATCGACCTCCGCCCGGTGCACCCGGCGGTGTCGCACGTGAAGGTTCCGGCCCTGGACGTGGCCGAGGTGCGGCAGTCGGTGACCGTTGGGGAGGCGGCCGAACTGATGCGGCGACTTGCCGCACCGGGCGTGAGACGCATCGCCGCGTCGGGCAGCAGCGCAGGGAAGCAGGGATGAACGGCGAAGACGCCGCTTGCACGGTGACGTCGCGGTTGGCGATCGACGGCGGCGTGCCGGCCGTGCGGACGGACCTGCCCGGCTGGCCGCAGTTCGACGAGGGGGACGTGGCCGCCACGGCCGAGGTGCTGCGCTCCGGTCGGGTCAACTACTGGACGGGCGAGCACGGGCGGACGTTCGAGCACGAGTTCGCCGAATGGGCCGGGGTCGGACACGCGGTGGCCGTGGCGAACGGAACGCTGGCGCTGGAGATCACGCTGCGAGCGCTCGGGATCGGCCCCGGGGACGAGGTCATCGTCCCGGCCGCGACCTTCATCGCCACCGCCTCCGCCGTGGCGGCTGTCGGCGCCCGTCCAGTGGTGGTGGACGTTGAACGCGACTCCCGGGCGCTGAGTGCGCACACCGTGCTGCCCGCGGTCAATGGTCGGACCAAGGCCGTGATCGTGGTGCACGTCGGCGGCTACCCGGCGCCCACCGCCGAGCTCGCGGTCCTCGTCGGATCGCGTGGCCTCCTCCTGGTGGAGGACTGCGCTCAGGCGCACGGCGCCCGACGGTACGGGCAGGGCGTCGGTCTCCACGGTCACTCCGCGACCTGGTCGTTCTGCCAGGACAAGATCATGACCACCGGTGGTGAAGGCGGAGCGATCACCACCGCCGACCCGCTGCTGGCCCGCCGTTGCTGGGAGCTCAAGGACCACGGCAAGAGCTATGCCGGTGTGCACGAACAGCGGCATCCTCCCGGATTCCGGTGGCTGCACGACAGCTTCGGTAGCAACGCCCGGATGACGGAGATGCAGGCGGTCATCGGACGGCGTCAGCTGGCCAAGCTTCCGGCCTGGTCGCGGATCCGCCGCAGGAACGCCGATCTCCTCCGCACCGGACTCGGTGAGCTGAGCGCATTGCGCCTCCCGGAGATCGCCCCGACCGTCGAGCACGCCTACTACCGCTTCTACGGCCACGTCCGGCCGGAACGGCTGGCGGTGGGCTGGGACCGCGACCGGATCCTCGCGGCGCTCGCCGCCGAGGGCGTGCCCTGTGGTGTCGGCGGGTGCACGGAGATCTACCGGGAACGTGCCTTCGCTGCGATCGCCCCGCCGAACGTGCTGCCCACGGCTGAGTGGTTGGGCGCCCATTCGGTGGCCCTGCCCGTGCACCCGACGCTGCAACCGGACGATATCCGGAGCATGTCGGCGGCGATCCGCAAGGTGTTCACGGCGGCCGCCGCATGAGACGAGCGCTGGACGTCCTCTTCGCGGTCGTCGCCGGGGTGCTCGTCGCCCCGGTGGCGCTGGGCGTGGCCGGGCTCATCGTCGCGGTCATGGGTCGGCCCGTGTTCTTCCGGCAGCACCGCAGCGGCCTGCACGGCGCGGTGTTCTCCGTGTGGAAATTCCGTACCATGCGCGCTGAGCGGTGGCCCGGCCAGCCCGATGCGGAACGCATCCCCCGGCTCGGTGCGTTCCTCCGCGTGACCAGCCTCGACGAGCTGCCGCAGCTGTGGAACATCCTGCGCGGGGACATGAGCCTGATCGGACCGCGCCCGACGCTCCCCTCGCAGGTCGCGCACTACTCGCCGCGGCAGCGTGGCCGGCTGGCGGTACGGCCCGGTCTCACCGGCTGGGCACAGGTCAACGGCCGTAACTCCCTCAGCTGGCCGCACCGGATCGAGCTCGACCTGTGGTACATCGAGCACCGGAGCGTGCGGCTCGAATTCGAGATCCTGCTGCGCACCGTGATGGTCCTGCTCCTGCCCCGGGGGGTCACCGCCGCCGGCGGGACCAACCCCGATTTCCCCGTCCCGGCGCAGCGGGACACGAGCCCGAACCCGCCGGAGCTGCTGTCGGCAACGGGGTCCCGCGACGGGCCCGCCCGGGCCGGGGAGATCAACGCGCCGGAGATCGCGACATGCTGCGGCGGAAGAAGCGGCGACTCCTGGGCCTCCCCACCAGCACAGCCGCCGAACCGGCGGACGGACTTCGAAGATCTGGAGGTTTCAATGCACAGTTATCGACGGGTACTCACCCGCTACTGGGGGCTGGTCGTGGCCGGGCTGATCGTCGGGTTGACGATCGCGGCCGCGATCACCTTCACCACCGCCTCGACCTACACCTCACAAGCGGTGTACCTGCTCTCCGTGCCGGGCCGGGACGACCCGTCGAACGCCGAGGACAAGGCCCGGTCCTACGTCAAGCTGCTGACCCTCGAGAGGGTCGGCGACAACGTTGTGCGGTCGCTGGCGCTGAACGAGAGCGCGGGCGAGTTCACCGAGCGGGTCACCGCGCGTCTCGACACCAACACCATGATCGTTCGGGCCCTGGTGACCGATGACTCCCCGGTCGGCGCCCAGCGGATCGCCGAGGCGCTCAGCCAGCAGTTCGTGGCGATCGTCGCGGAGCTCGAGCAGCCGCCCGGCACGGCACCGGGCTCGGTCCCGGGCGCGCTGACCGTCCGACAGGTGCAGCCGGCCACACTGCCCGTTGAGCGGACCGCCCCGGTGACGACGCTCAACTTCGGGCTCGGCGCGATCCTCGGCATCCTGGCGGGGATCGGCCTGGCTCTGGTCGCCGATCGGGCTCGTGGCGACGAGGACGGGACAGCGGCCACGACGAGCGGTCCGCCATCCGACGAGAACCTGGTCGGCGCGTCAGCCGCCCCGGCCACCTCGCCCGCCGGCACCGGGGACGCCGAGCTCGGCACAGAGTCCTGATGGCGGGGCCGACCGCCGACGTCGGGCCACCGGGCGCGACGACAACCGCCCGGCTGTCACTCCTGCTGGTCGTGGGGCTGTTCACGGTGGCCCTGCTCGGCCAGTTCACCTTCGATCGTATCGGGGTGGAGCGGTTCGGCGACCTGGACCCGCGGCTCGTGGTGTTCCCGGTGTTGGCCGCCGCGGTGCTGCTGTGGCGGTTTCAGCCGGATCTCCGGGACTACCGGCACCCCTGGCCGCAGTCGACGTTGCTGGCGGTCGCGCTGACCGGCTTCCTCGCGCTGAGCGCATTCTGGGCCCAGCCGGACGCCCGGGTCGGTGAGAGCCTGGCCGATCTGGCGTTCCTGGGGCTGCTCATCGTGCTGGCCACAATGATCTCCGCTCCGGACCCGGCGCGAGCCCGGCGCCTGGTGCTCATCCTGATGCTGCTGGCGGCGATCGCCTACACGGCTGCCGGCCTCATCGTCGGTGACACCAACGTGCAGGGCCGCGCCACGGCATTCGCCGGGGGGCCGAACGTGTACGCCCGGGTAGTGTTGCTCGGGGTCGTCGCGGCGGCCGCGCTGGCCGTCATCTACCGCCGCGGGTGGCTGTTGCTGGGCGTGCCGTTCCTCGCCGCCGCCGCGCTGCTACCGGCCTCCCGTGGTGCGGTCCTGGCCGGCTTGCTGACCGTGCTGCTGTTCGGCGTGCTCACCTGGCGGCGATGGACGGTGCGCGGGGTCGGGGTGAGTGTGCTGCTGGCGGCAGGCACCGTGCTGGTGGCCCGGACACTGGTGCCGCCGGCGGCGGCGGAGGTGGCCCGGACCCGGTTCGTCGAGCTCTTCGAGGAGCGCCTGCTGTCGGGTCGGCCCGAGCTGTTCTCCCAAGCGTGGTCGATCTTCCTGGACGACCCGCTGCTCGGGGTCGGGGTGGACGGTTTCTTCGTGCTCTACGGCGCATCGGCGAACCTGCAGTACCCGCACAACCTGGTGCTGGAGCTGGCCGTAACCGGTGGGGTCACCGCGGTGGTGCTCTTCCTGCTGTTCCTCGCCACCCTGGTCCGGGACACCCGGCTGCTGCGGCCGCTCACCGTCGACCAGTTCGCCATGCTGATCTCGGCCGGGTTCGTCGGCGCGGCCAGCCTCGTCTCCGGCGGGATCTACGACACCCGGTTCTTCTGGGTGTTCGTGGCGCTCGCGGTGAACCCCCCGGCGGCCCGCGCGAGGGCCTCCTCCGGTCGAGCCGACGATCGGACGCCGTCCGCACTGGTCTCCGGGGTGGGCGATCGCCGGTGACTGGTAAGCGGCTCCGAGCGCGCTGGTCGGGGCCCGTGCAGCTGGTCCGCCGGATGGTGGGTGACGCCGCGGCGTTGCTGCTCGCGGCCCAGCTGGTGGCGGCGGGCGTGGCGTTCGTCGTCAACATCCTGGCTGCCCGGGTACTCGAGCCCGCCGGGCGCGGCGAGCTGGCGTTGCTGCTGCAGATCGCCTACGTGGGCAGCCTGGGGCTGCTCCTCGGGGTGAACCGCAGCGTGATCCCGGTGTACGCGGGAGAGCCGGCGCGCACCGTCACCCGGGCGTTCGCCCGCCTGCTGGTCGCGCCCTCGGCGGTCGGGCTGGCCGTGGCGTTCGGTCTGCTGGCGCTGCCCGCTGTGGGGTCCTGGCGGGTGGCGCTGGCCGTCGCGGTGCTGTTCGCGGTGGTGAACGCCTTCGCCCGCTCGGTGCGGGCCATCGCCATCGCGGGCGGCCGCCACGCGGACTACCTGCGCCACACGCTGCTCAGCAACGGGCTGCTGATGACCCTGGTCGTGCCGCTGTTCCTGCTCGAGGTGCGGGACAGCACGGTGTGGCTGCTGGCCTACCTCGTGGTGGGCGCCGTGGCGGCCGCGGCGTGGTTCCTCCGGTGGGCGCTCGCCGGGAGCGCAGCCGCAGCTCCGGCCGATCCCGCCCGGCTGCACGAGGCGCGCCGCGAGGGGCTGAAGCTGCTGCCCTTCGCGATCGCCCGCAGCGGCGTCATGCGGTTCGACCGGTTCCTGCTGGCCGGGATCGCCTCCACCGCGGCCCTCGGCATCTACGCCGGCGTGGCGACGATGACCGAGCTGGTGGCCTGGCCGCTGGTGGCGTACGCGGACTCACGGCTCGGCCGGTGGCGAACCCAGAACGACCTGGGCGAGCTACGCATGCGGACCTTGTTGCTCCCCGCCGCGGCGTACAGCGTGGTGGCGTCGACGGCGATGGTCGGTGTCACGCACCTGATGCTGCCGCTGCTCGGACCGGCCTACCAACCGGCGGAGACGCTCATCGTGCCGCTCTGCGCCGCCGCCGGGATCTTCGGCATGACTCACCTGGCGGTCAGCCTGCTGATCGCGCTACGGCGCAGCGTGCTGGCCTCGATCGTGGAAACCGTCGGCTTCGCGGTGAGCATGATCGGGTACATCGTGTTGATCAGCCGTTACGATGCACTGGGAGCGGCCTACGGATCACTACTGGGTTACCTGAGCTGCCTGGCCGTCGCGGGAGTGGGACTTGCCGTCGGCCGCCGGAGAACCGGCCCGAACCCGGGAAGTGAGTGGTGATGTCGAGGTCGTCGGTCCCGCGCCGGCTCGGCCGCATCCGTCCTGCGGCCGGGGCGGTCGTGCCCCGGTTGCGCCGCGCCGTTACCCGGGCGGTCGCGGTGGCTGCGGTAGTCATGTTGTGCACGGCCGCCGCACCCGATCTGCGCGAGCCCGCTCCGCCTCCACCGGTTCCGACCGCCGCGCCGCTCCCGGTGAGCCACTGGCAGGGGCTGTTCGACGCCGAGTCGGCCGGCGAACGGCAGGCCAGCCTGCGGCTCAGTCGCTCGGCCGACAGCTGGGACCACTACAACCTCGCCTACCAGATCGACGCCAACGTCAGCCTGTTCCTGGCCACCGGGCAGGCGCGGTACGCCGATCTGGGCCTGACCATGGCCGAGAACATGATCGGGTCTGCCCGTCCCTCATCGAGTCTGCCGGCCAGCGGTTTCAAGGACGGTTACCGGGGTTGGGCCGCCACCCAGCTGAACTCCGGGGGGCAGGAACTGGCGCTGACCGAGAGCTACGCCTGGCGATACGTCACCCACCTCCTGGTGGCCCTGCGGTCCAGCCCGCTGTACGGCGACCCGTCGTACCTGACCCGCTACCAGCGCGTGCTCGAGTTCAGCGAGAAGCACATCTTCGAGAAGTGGTTCACCCGTGACCCGGTCAAGTTCATCTACCGCGAGCGGACTCACATGGCCGCGCACTGGGCGTACATCTCGATCGCGCTGGCCAAGGTCACCTCGGACAACGGTCTGCGCAAGCGCTACCGGGAGGTGGCCGCCAAGATCGATGACGATCTGCCCAACTACCCGTCCTCGCTGCGTGGCCAGTTGATGGCGAGCCGCTCCGAGCCGATGGCGTACTGGTGGAGCGACGTGTGGGGGCGGAAGACCGGTAACGGTCAGGACATCGCGCACGGCAACGGTGTCATCTCCTATGTGGCGGCCTCGTGCGACTGGGGTGCCGGCTGGACCAGCGAGGAGATGTCCCGGTTCTCCCGGACGTTGACCGCCTTCGTCCTGGGCCGGGACGGGCGCTACCCGGAGTTCGTGAACGGGCGAGGCAGCGGCACCGGCTGGTTGGCCGACGGGTTCGTGAAGCTCGGGCGCTACAACCCGGCGGTGCAGCGGGCTCTCGAGCAGCACGGAGTGCAGAACTCGCAGTTCCACGCCTCGATGGCGTTGAACGCGCACCTCCTCGCCACCGCCCGACCCTGACGGGGGATCGCGTGGACGTCGTCTACCTCCACCAGTACTACGGCACGCCGGAGATGCAGGGCGGCACTCGGTCCTACGAGTTCTCCCGCAGGCTGGTGGAGCGCGGGCACCGGGTGCACATGATCACTGCAGCTCCGCTGGAGGACTCGAACCGGCGCGAGGGCTGCTGGTGGACGACCGAGGCGGCGGGCGTGACCGTGCACTGGTGCGGCGTGCCCTACTCCAACCATATGGGGTTCCGGGACCGAATCCGGGCCTTCAGCCGGTTCGCGGTTCGTGCCTCCTTCCGGGCGTCCGGGCTGCCCGCCGACCTGGTGTTCGCCACCAGCACGCCGTTGACCATCGCGGTGCCGGGCGGGATCGCGTCGCGGCGGCTGCGGGTCCCCATGGTCTTCGAGGTCCGCGACGTGTGGCCCGAGGTGCCGATCGCCATGGGGGTGCTGGGGAACCCGACGGCTCGGCGGGCGGCCCTGGCCCTGGAGTCGTGGGCCTACCGCAGCTCTGCGGCCCTGATCGCGCTGTCGCCCGACATGGCCCGCAGCATCAGCACGAGGTTCCCGGAGATACCGGTGACCGTCGTGCCGAACTCGTCGGACCTGGACCTGTTCGCCGAGCCGGACGCCGCCATGGTTGCGGCCGTCCGGGCCGATCGGGCATGGCTGGGGCGTCGCCCACTGCTGCTGTACGCCGGTACCTTCGGCGACGCCAACGACCTGGGGTACCTGGTGCGGGTGGCCGAGGTGCTGCGCTCCACCGCCCCGGAGGTCCGGATACTGCTGGTGGGGGAGGGAAAGGACGAGGGCGCGTTGGAGCGGCTCGCCCGTGACCGAGGGGTGTGGGAGCGCAACCTGTTCGTCGAGCCGCCGGTCGCCAAGAACCGGATGCCGGCGCTGTTCGGGGCGGCCGACCTGTGCGCGTCGGTGTTCGCGGACGTTCCGGCGTTGTCCGCCAACTCGCCCAACAAGGTGTTCGACGCCTTCGCCGCCGGCCGACCCGTGGTCATCAACAACGGTGGCTGGCTCGAGGAGGTCCTCGACGAGTCCGGCGCGGGCTTCGCCGTTCCAGCTAGGGACCCCGCCGCGGCGGCTGAACTGATCGCTCGTCGGATCACCGATCCGAATTGGCTCGCGGGGGCCGGTTCAGCCGCGGCGGAGCTGGCCGAAGGCCGGTTCAACCGCGATCGCTTGTTCGAGGCGTGGGAGCGGGTGTTGCTCGACGCCGCCGCCGCTGGTCGACCCCGGGAGAGCCGTCGAGTAGTCAGCCGCGGCCGGTGAACCGGTAGTACTGGTGCGGCCGAACCCGACGGAGGAACTGGTCTGGGCCCGGGGCGAACCAAGCCCTGGCCGGTAGCGGCGACACGACGAGGCCGATCCGCCGCTTGAACTCGTTGAGCCCGAGGTCGTCGCGCACGTGCAACCCGTGCATCACCTCGACCAGGGCGGGCTGGCGAGAGACCAGGGTGGCGAACGCGTGGAACAGGCAGATCGAGGCCCGGGCAGCCAACCCTTCGTTGTTGACGTACACCATGTCGTGGTAGGCCGCGCGGTCGACCGCGAAGGTCATCGAGAAGCCGAGCAGGCGCTGGTCACGTACCGCGGCCAGGATCACCCCCCGCCCAGGGAAGTAGGACTCGATGTTGCGTTTGAACTGCGCGATGGGCGGCAGGCCGATGCCCGGATCGCGGGCGTGTGCGGCCGAGGCCACCTCATAGCCCTGGTCCAGGATGAGGTCGGGGCTCTCCAGCGCGACGATGTCCACCGCGCGCATGCCCTGCCGGAGGTACCGTCGCGGCGTCTGGCTCAGCCGCGACATGTCGTAGCTCTGCGGATCGGGCAACGTGTGCGCTGGCAGGCAGGCATCGGATCGATCCGCTGCGTCGTCGATCAGCCGAGCGCGAAACCCGATACAGCGCCGGGCCGGCCGGGTCGCCTCGTCGGGGGTGAGCCTTGCGAGGTGGTGAACGGGCTGGAAGACGAACGGCCGCGATTCCATCCACCACCGGCCGAGGTGCTCGACCGGCCTCCGCCCGCGTATGTCCTGCCACTCCGCGCACTGCGCCTCGGTGAGTTCCGGCAGTCGCGCGGCGTCCCAACTGATGGCGCACAGGGTCATCTCGGCACCACCTCAACCTCGCCAACCCACTCTCGCGGCGGCCGCCTGAGAGTTCGATCCACTCGCTATAGTAGCTGAGGCAAACCTAACTTATTCGAGTCGTGAGAAGGGCTACACGACATGGGGCGAATGCCCGCGCACCTGCTTCCCGACCGAGGGGCGGCCGCCACCGGTCCCGACTTCTTCCGCTGTGCCCAGTTCCTCCAGGCGGAGAGCGTCACCCATTCCCTGGTGGTCGCGGACGGCCTGGTCGCGTTACCGGTCATCGTGCGTGACGTCGATGACCATGGGCGCGATGCCGTATCGCCCTACGGGTACCCCGGCGGCGAGCTGAACGCCGAACCACCGCATGCGGCGGACATCGACTTCGCCGCTACCGGGCTGATCAGCCTCTTCGTCCGGGAGCGGCTCGGCGCGCCCGCGCTGCTCGGCGGCACCGTGCAATCCGTCGTCCGGGTGCACGAGCCGACCAGGCCGCGTGCGGTGACCTCCCGGATCCGGACCAAGGCGCGTAGCAACGAGCGGCTCGGTTACCGGTTCGAATGGGTGCCCGGCGGTGAGATCCCCGAGGAAAAGGTGCGAGCCTTCGAGCGGGCCTACGCCGAGTCGATGAACCGCGTAGGCGCCGCCGAGCGCTACTACTTCGGCCTGGACTACTTGCGGACCTGCCTCGCTTCGCCGGCGGCCAACCTGGCGATGGTGACCGGCCCGGACGGCGACCTCGCGGCGGCCGCCATCGCGGTGATCAGTGACGGCTGCCTGCACTCCTACCTGACGGGCACCTCCGCGGCGCATCTGGCCACCTCGCCGCACAAGAACGTGGTGCTCGGGCTGATGGACGTGGCCGACGAGCAGGGGTTGCCGCTCAACCTCGGCGGAGGGGTGGGCGGCCAGGACTCGCTGGACCATTACAAGAGCCGGTTCGCGAACTCAAGCTGGGACTTCGTCACCCACCGGGTGGTGTGCGATCCGGAGGCCTACGCCCGACGCTCCACCGGGCGCGCGGCTGGTGACTACTTCCCGGCCTACCGTGCGCCACTCGGCTCAGCCCTCGGGTAGAGCGCCGTACTCGCGGAGGCGGGCCAGCACCAGCGGTTGGTCGGTGAACGCGGCGGCCAGGTCGGCGGGGGCGGCCACCCGGTGCGCGTTGTCCACCAGATACCCGCGCAGGTTGGCGTCGAAGGCCGGGCCGAGCTCGGCTCGCAGTTCGGTGAGCACCGCCCCGCCCTGCTGGTACACCGCCTCGTTGTACAGCGGCCGCCCACCATGGCGCGCCCAGTGCGACATCGGTCGCCCCAGCTGACCGCGCAGTTGCGGCCGGATGTCCGGCAGCCGGTAGGCGTACTTCTCGCCGAGCACCACGGCCTCGCCGAGCGTCGCGAACGACTCGTCCAGCCACGGGTCCCGGGCCTGGTTGTTGCCGACCAGGCCGTGGAAATACTGGTGGGCCAGCTCGTGCGCGACCAGCACCGCGGGCCCGGCCCGGTCGCCCAGCTGCACCGCGCCCGGGAACTCCCAGCCGCCACTGTGCCCTGGCACGACCGTCGCCCACAGGTCCGCGTACGGGAACGGCCCGAAGGTTCCCACCAGCTTGTCGATCGAGGTCGACAGCGCAGCGGTCCACTCCGCCGCGGCGGCCTTCGTGCCGGAGCTCGGGACGGCCAGGTGCACCCGGACGCCGTTCACCCCGGTCTCGCTGATCTGGTAGCGACCCACGCTGACCGTCACGTCGCGGACCGCGTCGGCCTGGAACCGGTGCACGGTGGTTCCGGGCGTACTGCCGGAGATCTGGCTCACCCGGCGGCCCACCCCCGCGACCTGCAGCCCCGTCGGGACGGTCACGTCGAGGGCGGTCAGGGTGAAGGCCTCGCTGGTCGCCGTCTCGCCATAGACCGGCTCAGCCGGGTCCCGGGTCCACCCGTGACCCCGCACCCAGGACAGCAGTGGGAAGGCCGAGCCGAACCAGGCCGTCCCGGTGTCCGGGTCATGGCCGACCCGCTCGGAGGAGTTGCGCCCCAGCCGCAGCTCGAAGCCCAGGCCGGCGCGCACCGACTGACCGGGCGCCAGGCACCTGGACAGCGGCAACTCGACGAGGGTACCCGGAGCGCCGGTGTGGGCACCCGCCGCCTGCACGTTCGGCACCACCGGCGCGCCGTCCACCGAAGCGGTGGTGACGGTCAGCGAGCTGCCGGTCCTGCCCATCGGGGGGTTGTTCGGCCAGGCCCGGAACACCAGCTCGCAGGTCGGCGCGTCCGGCGTGAACCGGACGGACACGTCCCCGGTGGCGGTGGCCAGGTCCGGAGCCACCGTGTACCGCAGCTCCACCTGCGGGCGCTGAGCCCACAGCCGCTCGTCGTAGTCGGAGATGGATCGGGCCGGATGGCGGGTGTCGCCGGGAGGTTCGGAGCCGGTGGACAGCCCGCACCCGGACAGCCCCAGCGACATGAGCATCGCGAGCGGGAGCGCGGCTCTCACCCGCCCGCCGCCCTGTGATCAAGCATGCTTGCGAAAGTAGTCGGTCCGCACCGACCGCGGAGACGATCGCCCGCCTTCAGCCGGCCCACTCAGATGCGGTGTTGCAGGGCGTCGGCGGCTGCCAGCAGGTTGGCTGCCCAGCGGGCGCCAGGTCGGCGGCCGATCCGGTCGACCGGGCCGGACACCGACACCGCCGCGATCACCTGGCCGGTGCCATTGCGCACCGGCGCGGACACGCTGGCCACCCCGGACTCGCGCTCGGCCACGCTCTGCGCCCAGCCCCGGCGCCGCACGTCCAGCAGCGTGCGCTCGGTGAAGGCGGCCTCGGTCAGCACCGCCCGCTGGGTGGCGGGGTCGGCCCACGCGACCAGCACCTTCGCTCCCGAGCCGGCGGTCATCGGTAGCCGGCTGCCCACCGGGACCGTGTCGCGCAACCCGCTGGACTGTTCCGAGGCGGCCACGCAGACCCGTTGCATGCCGTCGCGGCGGTAGAGCTGCACGCTCTCTCCGGTGAGGTCGCGCAGCCGGGGGAGCACGGCGGCGGCGGCCTCCAGCAGCGCATCGCCGGAGCGCGCGGCCAGCTCGCCCAGCGTGGGTCCGGGCCGCCAGCGACCGTCCGCGCCCCGGTGCAGCAGCCCGTGGGTCTCCAGGCCGACCGCGAGCCGGTGCGCGGTGGCCCGGGGCAGCCCGGTGCGCTCGCACAGCTCGGCCAGCCCGCACGGCTCGGCCGCAGTGGCCCAGAGAACCCCGACTGCCTTGTCCAGCACGCCGATACCGCTATGCTGTCTCACAAGCCGATACTAACTTCCCGAAATGTGGGAAGTCCAGGCCGTCCGGAGACGAGGAGGCGAGATGGGCAAGACGCTCGCGGAGAAGGTGTGGGACTCCCACCTGGTGCGCCGGGGCGAGGGTGCCGAGCCGGACCTGCTGTACATAGACCTGCACCTGGTGCACGAGGTCACCAGCCCGCAGGCGTTCGACGGGCTGCGGCTGGCCGGCCGTCCGGTGCGCCGGCCCGACCTGACCCTGGCCACCGAGGACCACAACGTCCCGACCACGGACGTGCTGCTGCCGATCGCCGACGAGGTGTCGCGCACCCAGGTGGAGACGCTGCGCCGCAACTGCGCGGAGTTCGGCGTCACGCTGTACCCGATGAACCACGCCGAGCAGGGCATCGTGCACGTGGTCGGCCCGCAGCTGGGGCTCACCCAGCCCGGGATGACCGTGGTCTGCGGCGACAGTCACACCTCCACGCACGGGGCGTTCGGCGCGATGGCGTTCGGCATCGGCACCTCCGAGGTGGAGCACGTGCTGGCCACTCAGACCCTGCCGCTGCGGCCGTTCAAGACCATGGCGATCAACGTCAACAGCGCCGACGGCCGGCTGCGGTCGGGGGTGACCAGCAAGGACGTCGTGCTGGCCATCATCGCCCAGATCGGCACCGGCGGCGGCCAGGGCTACGTGCTGGAGTACCGGGGCAACGTCATCGAGAACCTCTCGATGGAGGCCCGGATGACGGTCTGCAACATGTCCATCGAGGCCGGTGCCCGGGCCGGGATGATCGCCCCGGACGAGGTCACCTTCGACTACCTCCAGGGCCGTGACCACGCCCCGAGGGGCGCCGACTGGGACGAGGCGGTCGAGGCCTGGCGTGAGCTGCGCACCGACGACGACGCCGGGTTCGACGCCGTCGTCGACATCGACGGCGACACGCTGACCCCGTTCGTCACCTGGGGCACCAATCCCGGCCAGGGCCTGCCGCTCAGCGAGCGGGTGCCCGACCCGGCCCGGATCGCGGACGAGAACGAGCGGTTCGCCGCCGAGAGGGCGCTGACCTACATGGGGCTGACCGCCGGCATGCCGTTGCGCGAGGTGCCGGTGGACACCGTCTTCGTCGGGTCCTGCACCAACGGCCGGATCGAGGACCTGCGCGCGGTCGCGGACGTGCTCAAGGGCCGCAAGGTCGCGGACAGCGTGCGGATGCTGGTGGTGCCCGGATCGATGCGGGTGCTGCACCAGGCCGAGGACGAAGGGCTGAACAAGATCTTCACCGACGCCGGCGCGGAGTGGCGTTCGGCCGGGTGCTCGATGTGCCTGGCGATGAACCCGGACAAGCTGGCCCCGGGGGAGCGCAGCGCGTCCACCTCGAACCGTAACTTCGAGGGCCGCCAGGGCAAGGGCGGCCGCACCCACCTGGTGTCCCCGCTGGTCGCCGCCGCGACCGCCGTGCGCGGCACCCTGAGCAGCCCGGAGGATCTGGACTGATGGAACCGTTCAGCACGCACACCGGCATCGGCGTCCCGCTGCGCCGCTCCAACGTGGACACCGACCAGATCATCCCGGCGGCCTACCTCAAGCGGGTCACCCGCACCGGCTTCGAGGACGGACTGTTCTCCGCCTGGCGGTCCGACGAGAGCTTCATCCTCAACAAGCCGCCGTTCGACCGGGGCACGGTGCTGGTCGCCGGGCCGGACTTCGGCACCGGGTCGTCCCGCGAGCATGCCGTGTGGGCGCTGTCCGACTACGGGTTCCGGGTGGTGATCTCGTCCCGGTTCGCCGACATCTTCCGCGGCAACTCCGCCAAGCAGGGGCTGCTGGCCGCGCAGGTGGCCCAATCGGACGTGGAGCTGCTGTGGAAGCTGCTGGAGAACGAGCCGGGCACCCGGGTCGCCGTCGACCTCGCCGCGAAGACGATCGTCGCGAAGGACCTCACGGTGGCGTTCGAGATCGACGACTACACCCGCTGGCGGCTGCTCGAAGGGCTCGACGACATCGGGCTCACCCTGCGCAGCGCCGAGCTGATCGACCGGTTCGAGGCCGCCCGCCCCGGCCGACTGCCGTCCACCGGCTGACCCGCACCCCCGGGCAACGACCGCCGGCATCGGCGGCAGACCCGAACCGAGGAGACCATCGTGCCGACCTCCGACCGGTCGCACCCCGGCGGGTGATCTCCCACGGCGTGGGCGCTGGCAGCTGACCAGCGCAGACCTCTACGGTAGGGCTCCTCGCGGAACAGAGGAGAATTCCGGATGAACAAAGCCGAGCTGATCACTGCGCTCGCCGAGCGGTTGGACGGTGACCGCAGGGTCGCCAGCACCGCGGTGGACGGATTGCTCGAGATCGTGGTGGGCACGGTTCGGGCCGGCGAGTCGGTCTCCATTCTCGGGTTCGGCGTGTTCGAGCAGCGGCAGCGCGCGGCGCGCACGGCCCGCAACCCACGCACCGGGGAGCCGATCGAGGTGGCGGCGGCCGCACTGCCGGCATTCCGTCCCGGTGCCGGTTTCCGCAACGCGGTCAACGGCACCCAGAGCGTCACCGGGTCCGCGGCCGGGCGCGGTCGGGCCCGGCCGGTCAGCGTGGCCGCGGCCACCGCACCGGTGGCGGCCACCGAGAACGCGCCGGTCGACGCCGCGCCCGCGGCGAAGCCGGCCAGGTCGACCCGGCCCACGAAGCCGGCGAAGGACGACAAGCCGGCCAAGCCCGCCAAGGCCAAGGACGAGAAGCCGGCGAAGGCGGCCAAGGGTGGCAAGCCCGCGTCGAAGCCGGCACCGGTCAAGGCCGAGGCGCCGGCCAAGGCGGGGAAGAAGAAGGGCAGGAAGTAGCGGCTCAGCCCGGCGGCGGGTAGTGGTCGGCGCTGAGCGCCCGCCCGCCGACCAGCCCCAGCACCCAGGTGCTGGCCTTGGGTGCGGCCATCTGCCCGACACCGGTGAGCCGGCGCACCAGGTCCGGGATCACCGCGCCCTGGGAGCACACCACCGCCACGTCGGGGTCCTCGGTCAGCTCGAGCAGCCGGGCCAGCCCGGTACAGGGGTCGGCCGGGTAGCGGTGGTCCCCGAGCAGCGGCTCGATCACGACCGGGACGTCGAGCCGGCGGGCCAGTGGCTCGACGGTCTGCACACAGCGCAGCGGCGGGGCGGCGTGCA
Source organism: Pseudonocardia sp. (assembly GCA_029263115.1). GTDB lineage: Bacteria > Actinomycetota > Actinomycetes > Mycobacteriales > Pseudonocardiaceae > Pseudonocardia. The sequence continues at coordinate 26,568 of JAJCYC010000320.1, forward strand.
CCCGGCGCGGCCCGAACAACGCCAGGAGCGCCGCCAACCGCTCGGCCTGCACCCGGCCCCGCTCGGAGAGCGGACGATCGGTGTCGTCGCCGGTCCAGGCCTCCCGGCTGCCGGCCTTGGCGTGGCGCACCAGTAGTACCGGCACCGGTGCGACGGTGAGCCGGACGAACCGGCGTAGCACCTCCCGGTCATGCGGATAGCTGACCAGCGAGTGCGCCGCGCCGGGCTCGAGCCAGCGCAACCGGTCGACCTCGTCGCCCGGGGTGAACCCGCCGTCCCCGGCGCGCGCGGACCAGTAGTGCACCACCTTCCGGCCCTCCGGCACTTGGTAGTGCACCTCGCCCAACCGCGGACCCAGCTGGGCGGCGAATCCCGTCTCCTCGGCCAGCTCGCGCACCGCCGCGGCCGGCGGGGTCTCGCCCCGGTCCAGCTTGCCCTTCGGCAGCGACCAGTCGTCGTAACGCGGTCGGTGCGCGATGGCGACCTCCGGGCGGCCGTCCGGCCCCGGGCGCCACAGCACCGCACCGGCGGCCACCACGTCGGGCGCCGGCCCGTCCGGCCCGTTCACGACCGGCGCCCACTCCGGCGTCGTGCGTTCCACCGACGGGTCACTCCGATGGTACGAACCGGGGCAGCGAGCCGGCCTGGTGGTCGCGCACCGCGTCGACCTGGGCGTCCGGGGCCGGCGAGGGCGACCACAGACCGTCCGGTCCGAGCACCCAGCACCGGGTCGACTCGTCGAGCGCGGAGTCGAACAGGTGGCCGAGCTGGTCGCACAGCGAGGGGTTGACCCGCAGCAGCACCTCGACGCGACGGTCCAGGTTGCGGTGCATGATGTCGGCGCTGCCGATCCAGTACTCGTCGGCGCCGGCGAAGTGGAAGATCCGGGAGTGCTCCAGGAACCGGCCGAGGATGGACCGGACCTCGATGTGCTCGCTCAGCCCCGGCCGCCCCGGGGTGAGTGCGCAGATGCCGCGGACCACGATCCGGATCGGCACTCCCGCCTGCGAGGCCCGGTACAGCCCGTCGATCACCTGTTCGTCGACCAGCGAGTTCATCTTGAACCGCACACCGGCCGGGCGACCCGCGCGGTGGTGCTCGACCTCGTCCTCGAGGCGCTGCAGCAGCCCCCGCCGGACCCCGTGTGGGGCCACGAGCAGGCTGCGGTAGCTGCTTTTGCGCGCGTACCCGGTGAGGGTGTTGAACAGGTTGGCCACGTCCGCGCCGATCTCCGGGTCGGCGGTGAGCACGCCGAGGTCCTCGTAGAGCCGCGCGGTCTTCGGGTTGTAGTTGCCGGTGCCGACGTGGCAGTAGCGGCGGATCCGAGAGCCCTCCTGGCGGACCACCAGCGAGGTCTTGCAGTGCGTCTTGAGGCCCACCAGGCCGTACACCACGTGCACGCCGGCCTTCTCCAGCTCGCGCGCCCAGCGGATGTTGGCCTTCTCGTCGAACCGGGCCTTCAGCTCGACCAGGGCGACCACTTGCTTGCCGGCCTCGGCCGCGCTGACCAGGGCGTCCACGATCGGCGAGTCACCGGAGGTGCGGTACAGGGTCTGTTTGATGGCCAGCACCGACGGGTCGGCGGCGGCCTGCTCGATGAACCGCTGAACGCTGGTGGAGAACGAGTCGTAGGGGTGGTGCACCAGCACGTCGCCCTGGCGCAACGTGGCGAACACGCTCTTGGGCGTCTCGCCCTCGGCGAACGCCGGGTGGGTGGCCGGGACGAACGGGGCATCCTTCAGCTCGGGGCGGTCCACCCCGTAGATCCGCCACAGCATGGTCAGATCGAGCAGGCCGGGCACCACCATCACGTCGTGCGGGTCGACGTCGAGCTCGCGCAGCAACAGCTCCAGCACGTGCTCGCTCATGTCGTCGGTGACCTCCAGGCGCACCGGTGGCCCGAACCGGCGGCGGGCCAGCTCGCGCTCCAGCGCTTGCAGCAGGTCCTCGTCGCGGTCCTCCTCGACGTCCAGGTCGGCGTTGCGGGTGACCCGGAACGCGTGGTGCTCGGCGACCTCCATGCCGGTGAACAGCTCGCCGAGGTGTGCCGCGATCAGGTCCTCGACCGGCAGGAACACCGCATCGGTCTCGGCGACGCCGGTGACGATCGGCACCAGCCGGGGCACGTTGTTGGGCACCTTCACCCGGGCGAACCGCTCGGTGTGCGCCTCCGGATCGCGCACGGTCACCGCCAGGTTCAGCGACAGCCCGGAGATGTAGGGGAACGGGTGCGCCGGGTCGACCGCGAGCGGGGTGAGCACCGGGAACACCTGGTCGTAGAAGTAGCTGGTCACCTGGTCGCGCTGCTCCGCGGTCAGGTCCGACCAGCGCAGGACCCGGATGCGGTGCTCGACCAGCGCCGGCATCACCGAGTCCTGGAACACCCGGGCGTGCCGGTCGGCCAGGGCCTGGCAGCGCTCGGAGATGCGGGCCAGCTGCTCGCGCGGGGTCAGTCCGTCGGCCGAGCGGACCGCCAGCCCGGTGTCGTCGCGCCGCTTCAGCCCGGCCACCCGGACCATGAAGAACTCGTCGAGGTTGGAGGCGAAGATCGCCAGGAACTTGGCCCGCTCCAGCAGCGGCTGGCTGGTGTCCTCGGCCAGCGCCAGCACCCGGGCGTTGAAGTCCAGCCAGGACAGCTCCCGGTTGAGGTAGCGGTCGTCCGGCAGGTCGGTGGACGCCTCCTCGGGGGTCGGCGCCGGCGGGGCCACCGGGTCGGTGACCGGCGGCACCGGTGGCCGGGCGGGCCGCAGACCGGTGGCCGCCTCGGGTGAGGTCGAGGTGCTCGGCGGAACCACCCCGGCCGGGCTCACCGGGGTGGTGTCGGCCTGCGCGGTGTCGGTGGTCGCGGTGTCGATGTCGGTGGGGTCCGCGACGGTGGGTGCGCTCGCGGCGGGCGTGCGACCGGCACCCGAGCGTCGGCCCGTGGCATGCGGAGTCAACGCCGCGCGGGCGGCGGCCGCCGTGCGCGGCGGGGGCGCGGTCCGGGCCGAGTTGGTGCGGGTACGTCTGCCGGTCTGTCCCTCGGAAGCCACCCGGCCATTCTTCCGCACGCGCGGCCCGGAAAGCGCGCACCGTGACCCGGGAAGCAGATGAACAGCAGGTCAAGGCCGGCGGGTTTCCCCCGGATGGCGGCGTGCCGCGGGCGTGCTCAGGGGCGGAGGGGAGCCATGGTGCCCGTGGTGTGCAGAGCCGCCCGGGTCGCCGGTCCGAGGCCGAGATCCACGGCGTGCCGGAGGTCCTCGACGGTGTCGACGTCGCGGCGCAGACCGGGCCACGGACCGTCCAGCGGGGCGGCGCCGGCGGCGGCGTGCGCGGCGGCCGACCGCCCGCCGAACCGGGGTCGCAGCTCGGTGTGCGCGGCGCAGACGAGCAGCGTGGTCCCGGCACCGACGGCGTCGGGGCAGTAGGCGCGGTAGGCCCGCCCGGCGGCGAACACCGCCAGCGCGTCGGCGAGGGCGGCGTCGAGCTCCCCGGGGCGCAGCGCGGGCAGGTCGGCCTGCAACGCGCCGACCGGTCTGTCCGACCCGGCGCGGCGCACCAGCCACGCGGCCCGCCGCAGGGCTGAGTTGAGGCCGCGCTCGGGCCCCTCAGGCAGGACGACCGCCCCCTCAAGGGTGAGCACCTCGCCGACCCGGGGGTCGGAACTGATCACCAGCACCCGGGCCACCCGTCGGGCGGCACCGGCCGCCGCGACGGTGTCCCGGGCCAGGGCCAGGGTCAGCCGGGCGTGCGCCACCGGGTCGCCCAGCCCGTCGTCGGCTGCCCCGCGCAGCCGCGACTTCGCCCGGGTCAGGGACTTCACCGGGACGATCAGGTCCACGGCGGGTTCCGGGGCGAGCGTCCCGGAGCAGGTCGTCGCCCTCGTCACCGCAGCCGTCACCCCACCATGGTCGCATTCGCCACACCGCGGTGGCTGGACCGGCGTGGCCCTGTTCCGGGAGACTCGTGCCCCGGATCGTTCGCCGAACCCGTGCCGGGGCCGGAGCGGCCGATGAGCGAGGAGGTCGAGTGGCGCGCGAGAAGAGTGGCTTCTGGGTCTGGCTGACGGCGGCCATCGTCTATCCGGCGACGTGGCTGCTCGGGCGGTGGCGGGTGCAGGGCATGGACCGGGTGCCGGTCACCGGGCCGGCGCTGATCGTGGCCAACCACATCTCCTACCTCGACCCGGTGTTCTCGATGGTGTTCGTGCACCGGGCGCGCCGGGTGCCCCGGTTCCTGGCCAAGCACACCCTGTGGAAGGTCCCGGTGCTCGGCAACATCCTGCGCGGCAGCGGGCAGATTCCGGTGTACCGGGAGTCGATCGACGCGCAGCGCAGCCTGCGCGCCGGCACCGAGGCGTTGGACGACGGCAAGACGGTGGTGATCTACCCCGAGGGCACCATCACCCGGGACCCGGACGGCTGGCCGATGCACTCCCGCACCGGCGTGGCCCGGCTGGCGCTGGGCAGCGACGTCCCGGTGCTGCCGATGGTGCACTGGGGAACCCGGGAGGTCTACGACCGCTACGGCAAGAAGTTCCGACCGCTGCCCCGCAAGGAGATCGTGGTCCGGGTCGGTGACCCGATCGACATGTCGGCCTTCCGCGGCCGGGGGCTGGACGCCGCGCTGCTGCGTGAGGTCACCGACCACCTGATGGCGGTGGTCCGCGAGCTGCTGGCCGAGGTCCGTGACGAGCCGGCGCCGGCCGGGTTCTACCGGCGGGGCCGGGCGGTCGGCGACCCGGTGGGTGATCCGGGGGCCGGTCCGGTGGAGGCCGGTGGTCCGCCGGAGGGGAACCCGGCTCCGTGAGCGGGCTGGCGTGACCGCTCGACCGGTGCACCGGGTCGCGGTGCTCGGTGCCGGCTCGTGGGGTACCACGTTCGCCAAGGTGCTGACCGACTCGGGTCGGGAGGTCACCCTGTGGGCCCGCCGGCCCGAGGTGGCGGAGGCGGTCAACGGCGGTCACGGCAACCCGGGCTACCTGCCCGGCATCGCCCTGCCGCCGAACCTGCGGGCGACCGTACGGGCCGACGAGGCGATAGCCGGTTCGGACGCCGTGGTGTTCGCGGTGCCGTCGCAGACGCTGCGACCCAATCTGGTGAGCTGGCGGGACGTGCTACCGCCGGAGGCCACCCTGGTGAGCCTGGCCAAGGGCGTCGAGCTGGGCACCTGGATGCGGATGAGCGAGGTCATCGCCGAGGTAACCGGCGCGTCGCCGGACCGGATCGCGGTGCTCACCGGCCCCAACCTGGCCCGGGAGATCGCCGAGGGCCAGCCCACCGCCGCGGTGGTGGCCTGCCGTGACGCCGGGCGCGCGGTGGCCCTGCAGGTGGCGTGCACCACCGGCTACTTGCGGGTGTACACCAACACCGACGTGGTCGGCTCCGAGCTGGGTGGCGCGGGCAAGAACGTCATCGCGCTGGCCTGCGGTATCGCGGCCGGGATGGGATTCGGCGACAACACCCGGGCCTCGCTGATCACCCGGGGGCTGGCCGAGACCGCCCGGCTGGGAGTGGCGCTCGGCGCGGACCCGCTGACCTTCGCCGGGTTGGCCGGCCTCGGCGACCTGGTGGCCACCTGCTCCTCCAGGCTGTCGCGCAACCGGACGTTCGGTGAGCACCTGGGCCGGGGCGCGACGCTGGCCGAGGCCGAGTCGGCCAACCACGGCCAGGTCGCCGAGGGGGTGAAGTCCTGCCTGTCGATCTGCGAGCTGGGGGCCCGGCACGGGGTGGACCTACCCATCGCGGACGGCGTGCGGCGGGTGTGTCACGAAGGGTTGTCGGCCGCCGCGATGGCCAAGGAACTGATCACCCGAGACCTGAAACCGGAGTAGCCGTGTCCCGGCCGGCCACGTGCGCCGGGACGACGGTGGCGGCGGGCAGCAGGGAGCACGGCTCGGGCGTGCCGAGCACGGTGCGTACCGGCAGGACACCGGCCCAGGCCGACCCGGTACCCAGGTCGGCGTCGGCGTCGCCGGGTGGCCCGCCGCGCACCTTCACGCTCGCCTCCGCGAGATCCAGCGCGAGCACCGCGGTGGCGGCCAGCTCGCGGCGGTCGGGCCGGCGCGCATGGTCCCAGGAGCCGGGGGTGGTGTGTTCCACGATCGCCCGCAGCGCGCGCAGTTTGCCTGCCTCGTCGATGACCGGGCGCGGCACCCCGTGCACCACCGCGCAGCGGTAGTTGGCCGAGTGGGCGAAGACGGAGCGGGCGTAGACCAGGCCGTCCAGCAGGGTCACCGTCACACACACCGGCTGCCCGGGGCCGGCCCGCATGCTGCTCGCGCCGGTGGAGCCGTGCAGGTAGAGGGTGTCCGCCAGCCGGCCGTAGCAGGTCGGCAGCACCACGGGTGCGCCGTCGAGCAGCACCCCGAGGTGGCAGACCAGTCCCTCGTCGAGCACCGCGTACAGCTCGGCGCGGTCGGTGCGGGCCCGCTCACGATGCCGGCCCAGCGTGCTGCGGGGGGTGCCGGACAGGGGCGCGCCGGACTCATGCCGGGTGGGTGAGGCAGTGTCCATGGTGGCATCCTCCCCGGACAAGTGGCATTGTTACATGGCCAATTCCATACAGTTACAGCAGTCCACTGGGAGGTTCGGCAGTGCTCGTCGAGGATCTGCCGCTCGTGCTGGACCGCGACCGCGCCGAGCCGCTGGCCGTCCAGCTGGCCGACGCCCTGCGCGCCGCGGCGGGCGCGGGCGCGCTGCGGGTCGGCGACCGGCTCGGCTCGACCCGGAGGCTGGCCGTCCGGCTCGGGGTCAGTCGCGCGGTGACCGCGGCGGCGTACGACCAGCTGACCGCCGAGGGATGGCTGGTGGCACGCCGGGGATCCGGAACCTACGTCGGAGCCATCCCCGCGGCCACGAACGCAACCCAGTACCGGCCCACGAACCGGCCCACGAACAGGGGAGCCGGCGACGCGGACCCACCGCCGGTCCACGAACCGGTCGGGGCACCCCTGATCGACCTGACCGCCGGCCGGCCGTGTCTCGACGTGCTGGACCGCGCGGCCTGGCGACGAGCCTGGCGCGCGGCGGCGGACCCGCCGCCGGCGAGCGGGCCCTGCTATCCGGGACTGCTCCGGTTCCGGGCCGCCGTGGTCGAGCACTTGCTGCGCCACCGGGGTCTGGCGCTCGGACCGGAGTCGGTGCTCGCCACCGCCGGCAGCACCGCCGCCGTCGCCGAGCTGGCCGCCGTGTTGCCGCCCGGCGCCCGGGTGGCCCTCGAGGAACCGGGCTACCAACGGGCGGCCGGCGCGCTGGCCGCGGCCGGGCTGCGGGTGGTGCCCGCCGAGGTCGACCGGGACGGCCTGCGGGTCGACCGGTTGCCCGGCGATCTCGCGGCCGTCTACTGCACCCCGGCGCACCAGTTCCCGCTCGGCTCCCGGCTGGCCGCGACCCGCCGGGTGGACCTGGTGCGGCGGGCGCGCGCGGACGGATTCCTGGTGGTGGAGGACGACTACGACGGCGAGTTGCGCTACGACGTCGCGCCGCTGCCGCTGCTGGCGGCGCTCGGCCCGGATGTGGTGGCCCACCTCGGCACCGCGAGCAAGCTGCTCACCCCGACCCTGGGCGTGGGCTGGCTGGTGGCCCCGCCCTCGGTGGCGGCGCGGGTGCTGACTCGGCGGGTGCGGACCGGCAGCCGCCCCGCGCCGGCCGGCCAGCTGGTCTTCACCGCGCTCGCCGAGCATGGAGACCTGGCCCGGCACCTGCGGCGGTTGCGCCGCGAGCTGGCCGCCCGCCGGTCACTGGTGGTGGCCGGGCTGGCCGCGCACGGGCTGGCGGTCCGGGGCGACGCGGCCGGTGCGCACGTGCTGCTCGAGCTGTCCTCGGCCCGCGCGGAAGCCGAGCTGGTGTCCACCGCCGGTGCCCACGGTCTGCGGGTCGGCGGCCTGCGCGACTGCCACCGGGGTCCGGCGTCGACCCACGGGCTGCTGGTCGGATACGCCGGGGTGGACCAGACGGCCCTGCGTCCGTCCGTGGATCTGCTCGGCCGGCTCGCGAGCCGGGGCACACGGTCGGCATGCGATGCATGAGGACCGTGTGCCCCGGGTGCCGGGAGGAGGAGGTTCCGGCAAGCGGTCGGGCCGCGGGTGGATCAGTTGTTGCGCAGGTCCTTCGACAGGATGCCCAGCACGCCGCTGAGGATGTCGACGTCGCACAGCTGCACCGGCACCTGCACGTCGATGTCGGAGACATTGATCAGCCCGCCACCGCCGCCGCGACCGTCGCGCTCGGAGCTGTTGTCCTGCTCGCAGCTGGTGCTGGCGTCACCATCGTCGTCGCTGTCGTCATCGTCGTCGTCATCGCGGTCGTCATCGCGGTCGTTGTCCCACTTGCTGTGGTGGTCACGATCGTTGTCGTTGTCGTGGTCCCCGCCGCCGGCGAACGCGAGCGGGCTCACGGCGAGCAGGGCGGCGACGGTTGCGGTGACGACAACTCCGGCCTTGGCGAACATTCAGGTCACTCCTTCAGGGTACGGGTGAGCGACGCGGATTTCGGGGTCCGGCGTCTCGACTCCGGTCTCTGGCTGGGATTTCGGCGGGTGGGGCCCGCCGTGCGTCCCGGACAGCCGGTTCAACGGAGCCACTCGAAAGTGGTGATGCACCACCGAAGAGTGTCACCGAAATGGCGTAACGGCCACGGGGCGTTCATGTCGCGCGCCGGGCTCGCCGCCCAGGGCCGGTCACCTGCTGTCGCCGCACGTCCGTGGGCTGGGCGAGTCGTCCGGTGCCCCGGCGATGCGGCTACGCTCGCCGGCCATGGAGCGGGGCGGATCGGACCGGATCAGAGTCGCGGTCGTGTTCGGTGGCCGCAGCAGCGAGCACGCGATCTCGTGTGTGTCCGCCGGCAGCGTGCTCGCCCACCTGGACCGGGAGCGGTTCGAGGTGCTGCCGGTCGGCATCACCGGGGCGGGTGCCTGGGTGCTCGGCGTAGACGATCCGGCGGCGCTGCGGATCAGCGGGCGCAGGCTGCCGGCGGTGGACGACGGCGGCGCGCCGCTGGCGCTGCCCGGCGATCCCACGGTCGGCGGGCTGGTCCGGCTGGGTCCGGACCGGGCCGGTGAGCTGCTGGGCGAGGTGGACGTGGTGTTCCCCGTGCTGCACGGTCCGTTCGGCGAGGACGGCACGATCCAGGGGCTGCTGGAGCTGGCCGGGGTGCCCTACGTCGGTGCCGGGGTGCTGGCCAGCGCCGCCGGGATGGACAAGGAGTTCACCAAGAAGCTGCTGGCCGCCGACGGGCTGCCGGTCGGTCGGGCGGTGGTGCTGCGGCCGGGCACCGCCACCCTCACCCCCGTGCAGCGCGCGGGGCTGGGGCTGCCGGTGTTCGTCAAGCCGGCCCGGGCCGGGTCCTCGGTCGGCATCACCCGGGTCACCGCGTGGCCGGAACTCGACGCGGCGATCGGGGTGGCCCGGCAGCACGACCCGAAGGTGCTGGTCGAGGCAGCGGTGGTCGGCCGGGAGATCGAGTGCGGGGTGCTGGAACATCCCGACGGCTCGGTGCACGCCAGCCTGCCCGCCGAGATCAGGCTGGTCGGCGCCGGAGCGTCCGGTACGGTGCCGGATTTCTACGACTTCGAGGCCAAGTACCTCGATGACGTCTGCGAGTTCGACATCCCGGCGAAACTCGACGATCGGCTGGCCGAACGGGTCCGCGAGATGGCGGTCGCCGCCTTCACCGCGCTGGACTGCCAGGGGCTGGCCCGGGTCGACTTCTTCGTCGCCCCGGACGGCGCCGTCGTGGTGAACGAGGTGAACACGATGCCCGGGTTCACCCCGATCTCGATGTTCCCCCGGATGTGGGCGGTGACCGGGGTGGACTACCCGGCGCTGCTGGCCACCCTGGTGGACACCGCCCTGGCCCGGGGCACCGGGCTGCGCTGACGTCGCGGCCCGGGGCGCGGCCGTCAGCCGGCGGGCAGGGCGGTGCGCAGGTTTTGCGACACGGTCTGCAGCGGGCCGCTGCCCAGGCCGCGAGGCACCGTCAGCGCCACGTACACCGCCCGGTCGACGCTGATGAACGTGTCCCGGTCGGGCTGGGACAGGGTCAGCCATGCGACCCCGTCCACCTGGAGCAACGCGGCGCCGGGAACCAGCTCGGCCGGCCGGGGCAGCCCGCAGCGCAGCACCACCGGGCTGCCGGCGCGGTCGCCCGACCAGGCGAGGGCGCCGGGCGGCGCGGGGTCGGCGAGGGAGACGCGAGGCAGCGGCCTCGGGTCGGCGGACAGCTCGGCGGGCAGGGCGGCGACCAGCCGGG
>JAJCYC010000321.1 GCA_029263115.1 Pseudonocardia sp.
CGAGGCTCGTTCCGCTGGCGCTGCTCTCGGAGCCGAGGCTCGTTCCGCTGGCGCTGCTCTCGGAGCCGAGGCTCGTTCCGCTGGCGCTGCTCTCGGAGCCGAGGCTCGTTCCGCTGGCGCTGCTCTCGGACACTTTCGATCTCCCTGAGTTCCCGGGGGCGTCACCAGGGTCCGGCCCCCGATCGCGGACAGCGTCGCGGCCATCTTGTCACCATTCGCCACTCGGGAGAAAACGGCGGGTCCGTATCGTTGGAACTACAGCCGGGGGTGTGGCCCGGGATCACGGATGGGGCATACATGGGTCTGTTGGATCGACTACGCCTGCGCGGCCGGGCCGCTGGCCGGCCCCGCCAGGCCGGCCGCGACGACCTCGCACACCTCGAGCGCTGGGCCGACGCGCGGACCGGCGTGGAGGCGTTCGTCGAACCGAAGACCGCGTTCAGCGAGCTCACCGTGGTGCTGGTCGCCCAGGACGGCGAATGGACCCGCAGGAGGGTGGACGGCCCGCAGGGTGCCCGGGCGTTGGGCAAGTCGCTGAAGATCCCGGTCTACGACGTGCAGAAGCTCGGCTACCCCCAGCGGATGCGCGACCACGACGAGCGGCAACGGATCCTGCGCAAGCGGGACCGGTTGCGCGACCTGGAGAACTGAGCCGGCCTTGCCGGACAGCAGGCCCGATCCCCGGGGCTCAGCCGTTCTCGGCGATGTCGATCAGCAGCGCGGCCAGGGTGCGCACCGGCACCCCGGTGCCGCCCTTGCCGGTGTAGCCCCACGGCGCCCCGGTGTTGAACGACGGGCCGGCGATGTCGACGTGTGCCCAGGACAACCCCGCCGGCACGAACTCGCGCAGGAAGATGCCGGCCGCGAGCATGCCGCCCCAGCGGTGGTTGGTGATGTTGGCCAGGTCGGCCAGCCGGGAGTCGAGGTCGCCGCGCAGCTCCTCGGGTAGCGGCATCGGCCAGCCGCCCTCGCCGCTGAGCCGGGCCTGTCGGGCCACCCGGTCGCGCAGGTCGTCGCTGCCCATGATGCCCGCCGTGCGGGTGCCCAGCGCGACGATCTGCGCGCCGGTGAGCGTGGATGTCTCGATCAGGTAGTCGGGGGAGTCCTCACCGGCCCGCACGATCGCGTCGGCCAGGATCAGCCGTCCCTCGGCGTCGGTGTTGAGCACCTCGACTGTCTTGCCGCCGTACATGCTCAGCACGTCGCCGGGACGGTAGGCGGTGCCCGACGGCATGTTCTCCACCATCGGCGCGGTGGCGATCACCTCGACCGGCAGCCGCAGCTCGGCGGCCAGCGCCACGGTGGCGATCACCGCGGCCGCCCCGGACATGTCCGAGGTCATGTGGTCCATGTTCGCCGCCGGCTTGATCGAGATTCCGCCGGTGTCGAACGTGACGCCCTTGCCGACCAGCGCCACCTTCGCCCGGGGCGAGTCGCCGCCGGCCCAACGTAACCGCACCAGCCTGGGCGGCCGGGAGGAACCGCCACCCACTCCCAACACACCGCCGTAGCCGCCGTCCGCCAGTTGGCGCTCGTCGAGCACCTCGACCTCGAGACCGGCGCCGGCGCCGATGCTCGCGGCGCGGTCGGCGAAGCTGGCCGGGAACAGATCGTTCGGCGGGGTGTTGATCAGATCCCGGGCGGTCCGCACCGCGCCACCGACGGCCAGCGCGCGGGTCAGGGTGGCCCGGTTCGCCGTGTCGTCACCCTCGGGGGCGAGCAGGTCCAGCCGCCCCAGCGGGCTCTTGCCGTTGCCGCCGGACTTGTAGGCGGTGAACGTGTACGTGCCGAGCAACCCGCCCTCGGCGGCCGCGGCGAGGTCGATCCGGGACAGCGTGCTGACCGCGCTCGCGGTGCCGGCCAGTGCCCGGGACGCCGCGCCGGCGGCCCGCCGGACCTGCTCGGCCACCGCCGCGGCGGTGAACTCGCCCTGGTCGGGGGCGGCGCCGAGGCCGACCGCCACCAGCAGCGGGGCGGTGACCGCGCCCCTGGTGGGCAGCCGCACCACCTCGTCGGCCTTGCCCGAGGCACCGGCCAGCGTCAGCAGCCCGAGCAGGCCGCCGTCGTCGGTGCCGAACGCCTCGGCGACGTCTCCGGCGCCGTCGGCCAGGACCGGGCCGTCCTCGCCGGCGCGCAGGCCGATGATCAGGGTGTCGGCGTCGGCGGTCGCGGCGGATCCGGTGACCAGGGCAAACGCGGGATCGGGCACAAGGCTCCTCACGAGGTGTCCGCAGCCGGCCTCGGTGGCCTCCGCGGGGGTGTCGACTCCGGTTCGAGATGGTAATGACACGGCCGTGCGTCCGATCGACCGAGGCCACCTGTCAGGCTGATCAGGTGCCCGATCTGTTGCCCCGCCGCCTAGGCACCGCCGACGCTGTGGTCCTCGGTCTCGCCGCGATGCTCGGCGCCGGGGTGTTCACCGTGTTCGCCCCGGCGGCCCGGGAGGCCGGGGCGTGGCTGCTGTTGGCGATCGTGCTGGCCGGGGTGGTCGCCGCGTGCAACGCGTTCTCCACGGCGGACCTGGCGGCGAACAACCCGGAGTCCGGTGGCGGGTACGTCTACGGTCGCCGCTACCTGGCGCCCTGGGCGGGCCGGCTGGCCGGGGTGGCGTTCCTGTGCGGCAAGACCGCATCGGCGGGGGCGGCGGCCGGGGTGTTCGGCGCCTACGTGCTGCCCGACCATCCGCTCTGGGTGGCGGTTCCGGTGATCCTGGTGGTCGCGGCGCTGAACGCGGCCGGCGTGCGCTGGACCGCCCGCGGCGCCTGGGTGCTGGTGCCCGGAGTGCTCGCGGTGCTCGGGGTGGTGGTCCTCGTCTCGCTGATCAGCCGCTACCACCCGGCCGAGCTGGTCACCATCGGCGCGGCGGACCCCGGGCTGCTGGCGGCCGATCCCGCCCTGGACCCGACCCGCGCGCCGGTCGCCCCGCTCGGGGTGCTCACCGCGGCCGGGCTGATGTTCTTCGCCTTTGCCGGCTACGCCCGGATGGCCACACTCGGTGAGGAGGTCCGCGACCCGGAACGCACCCTGCGTCGGGCCATCCCGCTGGCGCTGGGCATCGCGCTGCTCACCTACCTGGCGGTGGGCGGCGCGCTGTTGTTCGCGCTCGGACCGGCCGGGCTGGCCGGGGCGCACTCGCCGCTGGCCGCCGCGGTCGCGATGGCCGACGCGCCGGCGCTGGGCGTGCTGGTCCGTTTCGGGGCCGCGGCCGCAGCGGCGTCCGCGCTGCTCAGCGTGCTGGTCGGGGTCAGCCGCACGGCGATGGCGATGGCCCGGCGGGGAGACCTGCCCGGCTCTCTGGCGACTGTCTCCGCCAGGGATACGCCCTGGCGGGCGGACATTGCCGGCGCGCTGGCCGCTGCGGCGGTCGCGGTGCTGGCCGGACCGTACGCGGCGATCGCGCTGTCCGCGTGCAGCGTGCTGGTCTACTACGCCGTGATCAACTGCGCGGCGCTGCGGTTGTCCGCCGCCACCCGGCGGTGGCCGGCGTGGACCTCGGTACTCGGGCTGGCGTTGTGCCTGCTGCTGGCCGCGCTGCTGCCACCGACCCAGGTCGTGGTCACGCTCGCGGTGCTGGTGCTGGGATCGATGACCACCGCGGTCCTGGCCCGGCGGGCCGCGGTCGCCGGGGGCGAGGGGTAACGTCGCCGGCGTGATCGACGAGGGCGGTGCGGGCACGCGGCGCGGGCCGTTGCACGACCGGCATGTCGGGCTGGGTGCCACGATGGGCCCGTTCGGCGGGTGGACGATGCCGGTCTCCTATCCCGGCGGGGTGGTCGCCGAGCACACCGCGGTGCGAGAGGCCGTCGGGGTGTTCGACGTCAGCCATCTGGGTACCGCGACGGTCGAGGGGCCGCGCGCGGCGGCCTTTGTGAACCGCTGCCTGACCAACGACCTGGGCCGGATCGGCGCCGGCCGCGCGCAGTACACGCTGTGCTGCGCGCCGGACGGCGGGATTCTCGACGACCTGATCGTCTACCTGGTGTCCGACGAGGAGATGCTGCTGATGCCCAACGCGGCGAACGCGGCGGCGGTGCTCGGGCGGCTCGCCGACGCCGCACCGCCCGGGGTCCGGATCACCGACCGGCACACCGAACTGGCCGTGCTGGCCGTGCAGGGGCCGCGCTCGGGTGAGGTGCTCGCCGCCGCCGGGTTGCCCACCGGGCTGGACTACATGTCGTTCACCGATCCTCCCGACACCGCCGGGCACACCCGGGTCTGCCGTACCGGCTACACCGGAGAGCACGGCTACGAGCTGGTACTGCCGGCCGGGGACGCACCGGCGGTGTGGGACGGGTTGCTGGCCGCCGCCACCGGGTTCGGCGGCCGGCCGTGCGGTCTGGGTGCCCGCGACACGCTGCGTACCGAGGCCGGCTACCCGCTGCACGGCCAGGATCTGAGCCCCGAGATCAGCCCGGTGCAGGCCCGCTGCGGCTGGGCGGTGGGCTGGGACAAGCCGGAGTTCTGGGGTCGCGACGCGCTGCTGGCCGAGCGGCGCGGCGGCCCGGCGCGGCGGTTGTGGGGGGTCCGGGCGACCGGGCGCGGCGTGCCCAGGGTCGGCATGGGCGTGCTGGCCGGCGGTGGACCGGTGGGCGTGACCACGTCCGGCACGTTCTCCCCGACGCTGCGTACCGGCATCGCCCTCGCGCTGGTGGACACGGCGGCCGGGTTGGGGGAGGGGGCCGAGGTGGCGATCGACGTGCGCGGCCGCGCCCTGCCCGGTGTGCTCACCGTGCCCCCGTTCGTACCGTCCCGGGTGCGCTGAGCCGGCAGCGAGGGAGCAGTGATGACCGCGTACTGGATCAACGAATCCGGGGTCACCGAGCGCACCACGCTGATCGAGTTCCACAGCGTCGAGGACGCGGTGGCGGCCTATCACAGCCCCGGCTACCAGGATGCGCTGCGGGCCCTCGGCGACGGCGCGGTGCGGGACCTGCGCATCATCGAGGCGGTGTCGTGACCGGGTGGTTTCGGGTTACCGTGCACCCATGAGCACGACGCCTCAGCCGTTCGGCCGCACCCTCAACCCGGAGCCGGTCTCCGTGTCCCGCCGTGCGGAGATCCTCGCCGATCCCGGGTTCGGTCTGTACTTCACCGACCACATGGTGACGATCCGGTGGACCGCCGACGGCGGCTGGCAGGAGCCGGGGGTGGTGCCGTACGGCCCGCTGAGCCTGGACCCGGCCACCATGGTGCTGCACTACGGCCAGGAGATCTTCGAGGGGCTGAAGGTCTACCGCCAGCCCGACGGCTCGGTCGCCTCGTTCCGCCCGGACCGCAACGCGGCGCGCTTCCGCGGTTCCGCGGCCCGGCTGGCGATGGCGGAGCTGCCGGACGAGCTGTTCCTGGCCTCGTTGCGCGAACTGGTGTCGGTCGACCACGAGTGGGTGCCCCCGGCCGGCGGCGAGGAGTCGCTGTACCTGCGGCCGTTCATGCTGGCCACCGAGGTCGGGCTGGGTGTCCGGCCCTCGGCGGAGTACCTGTACGCGCTGATCGCCTCACCGGTCGGGCCGTACTTCTCCGGTGGCATCAAGCCGGTCGACGTCTGGCTGAGCACCGAGTACACCCGGGCCGCGGCCGGCGGCACCGGCACCGCGAAGTGCGGCGGGAACTACGCCGCGTCGTTGCTGCCCCAGGCCCAGGGCGCCGCGCACGGTTGCGCGCAGGTGGCCTACCTCGACGCGGAGGAACGCACCTGGGTCGACGAGATGGGGTCGAACAACCTGTTCTTCGTGTTCGGCTCCGGCTCGCAGACCGAGGTGGTCACCCCGGAACTGACCGGCAGCATCCTGGCCGGGGTCACCCGGGACGCGCTGCTGGTGCTGGCCAAGGAACTTGGCTGTCAGGTCACCGAGCGGCGGATCTCGGGCAGCGAGTGGCTGGAGGGCGCCGCCGAGGGCCGGATCACCGAGGTGTTCGGCAGCGGCACCGCCGCGGTGGTCAGCCCGATCGGGCGGGTCAAGCACGCCGGTGGCGAGGTGGTGATGGGCGACGGGCAGCCCGGCCCGGTCACCCGCCAGCTGCGTGGCCTGCTCACCGACATCCAGCGCGGCCTGCGCCCGGACACCCACCACTGGATGTACCCGCTGGCCTGATTCGAGAGCGAGCGCCTCGAGATTCGGTATGACCGGGTGATGCGGGCGAGACGCCGCTCCTGCCCTCCCCAGCGGCCGGGCTTACCGCGGACTCCGTCGTCAACGTCACCCAACTCGTCGCGGTGGACGCCGGCTATCTCGATGAACGGATCGGCGCGCTGCCTCGCCACCTGCCCGCCGACGTCGAGTGCGGCCTGCGTCGGGTGCTGCACCTCTGAGCCCGGACCCACCCGCCGGTCAGCTCCGGCCCGCGGCCAGGGTGACCAGCATGACCGTGGTGGCCAGCTCGGCGGCCGCGCCCAGGACGTCGCCGGTGACGCCACCGAACCGGCGGGCGGTGTGCCCGGACAGCACCATGACCGCGCCGGCGCCCAAGGCCACGGCCAGCGGACCCTGCCAGGGCCGCGACGGCACCACGACCACCGCGGCCGTGGCCAGGGCCAGCCAGCCCAGCGCCGGAACCCACCATGGCTGGGAGTCCGCCACCAGCGCGCCCAGGCCCTGCGGGCGGGCCGCCGGCACCCCCCGTCGACAGCACCAGGCGAACGCCACCCGTCCGGCGACGACCGCCAGCACCACGCCCGGCCAACCCGAGGGCACCGCCACCAGGGCGGCCAGCGTGGCCGCCTGCAGGCCCAGCACCAGCAGCAGGGTGACCACCGCGAACGGACCCGCGCCGCCGTCGCGCATCAGCGCCAGAGCCCGCTCGGGCGGGCCGTAACAACCCAGGCCGTCCGCGGTGTCGGCCAGCCCGTCCAGGTGCATGCCCCGGGTCAGCAGGGCCGGTGTGGCCACCGCCAACAGTCCGGCGGCCAGCGGCGGCACGCCGAGGGCCGTGGCACCGGTCAACACCGCCGCGCTCACCGCACCGAGCAACACCCCGACCACCGGCGCCCAGCGGATCGCCGCCGCGGCCGCCCGCCGGTCGATCGCGCGGGGGCCGGGCACCGGCAGCACGGTCAGCCAGCTCAGTGCCAGTCGCAACCCGTTCATCGGGCGGCGTGATCCTCGCTGGCCCCGGCGCCGCCCTCGCTGACCCCGGCGTCGGCGAACGTGGCCATCTCGGCGAGCAGCCGCCCGGCCATGGTGACCAGCGGCAGCGCGGCCAGCGCCCCGGACGCCTCGCCGAGCCGCAGGTCCAGCTCCAGCAGCGGGGTCAGCGACAGGTGGTCCAGCACCAGGCCGTGTGCCGGCTCGGTCGAGCGGTGCCCGGCCCGCCACCAGGCCCGCGCGCCCGGGGCCAGCTGGTCGGCGACCATCGCCGCGGCCCCGACCACCAGCCCGTCCAGCAACACCGGTGTCCGGCGGACCGCGGCCTGGGCGAGGAATCCGGCCAGCCCGGCGAGGTCGGCGCCGCCGACGGTGCGCAGCAGGGAGGCCGGCCGCCGGGTGACCGGGCGGGCCCGGCGCAGCGCGTCGCGGATGCAGGCCGTCTTGCGCATCCAGCCGGCGTCGTCCACCCCGGTGCCGCGTCCGACCACGGCCACCGGCTCGGCGCCGGTCAGGGCCGCAATCAGCACCGACGCGGCGGTGGTGTTGCCGATGCCCATCTCGCCGGCGATCAGCAGGTCGGCGCCGGAGTCGACCTCCTGGTCGGCGACCGCCCGCCCGGCGCTCAGCGCGGCGTGCACCTCGTCGTCGCTCAGCGCGTCCTCGATGTCGATCCGCCCGCTGGAGCGGCGCACCCGGTGCTCGCTGACCCCGCCGGGAAAGAGGTCGTCGGTGTCCACCGCGAGGTCCACCACCCGCACGGTCGCGCCCGCCGCGGCGGCCAGCACGTTCACCGCGGCCCCGCCGGCCAGGAAGTTCCCGACCATCTGCGCGGTGACCTCGGGTGGGTACGCCGAGACCCCGTGCCGGGCCACGCCGTGGTCGCCGGCGAACACCACCACCCGACGCCGGCCCAACGGTCGGGGCGGGCACACCCCCTGGCAGGCGGCGAGCCAGCAGCCCAGCTCCTCGAGCCGGCCCAGCGACCCGAGCGGCTTGGTCAGCCTGGTCTGCCGGGCGGCGGCGGCCATCGCGACGTCCTCGTCGGGGGCCACGATCGGCGGGAACTCCACCAGGTCTCCTGTTCCTCGCAGGCGGCCGGCTCGGCGCCGCCCGGTGTCACCGCAGGGTCAGCGGGATTCCGGCGACCAGCAGCACCACCCGGTCGCAGACTTCGGCCAGCCGCGCGTTCAGCGCACCCAGCTCGTCGCGGAACAGCCTGCCAGAGCGGGTCGCCGGGACCACGCCGAGCCCGACCTCAGCGGACACCAGCACCAGTCGGGCCGGGCAGCGCGCCACCGCGTCGACCAGCGCGCCGGCACAGGCCTCGACCGCCGCGGCGGCGTCCGGGTCGCCGTCCCAGGCACCGGCGTCGTCCAGCGCCCCGGTCAGCCAGGTGGCCAGGTCGTCGACCAGCAGGCATTCGTCCGGGCGCGCGTTGGCGAGCCTGCCGGGCAGGTCCGGGTCCTCCTCGGTGGTCCAGCCCGGTGGCCGGCGGACGCGGTGCCGCTCGATCCGGGCCGACCACTCCGCGTCGCCGGCGATCCGCCGCGCGGTGGCCAGGTAGCGGACACCGCCGTCCGCCGGCAGCAGAGCCTCGGCGTAGCCGGACTTGCCCGACCGGGTGCCTCCGAGCACGAGGGTGCGGTGGGTCTCGACCCGGTTCACGGACACCGGAACACGCTACCCACCGTGCACAGTGCCCTCCGCCGTGTGGTGTCGCCGCGGTCCCGCTACCGTCGCCCGGTGAGCTTCCGCTGGCGTTACCTGACCGAGTCCGGCGCCGAGCAGACCGGCCCGGACGAGACGTTCGCCGAGCAGGCCGAGGCCGAGAGCTGGCTGTCCGACGAGTGGCCGACGCTGCTGGACGGCGGTATCGACGCGGTCACCCTGCTGGACACCGACTCGGATCCGCCGGCCGAGTTGTACGGCCCGATGAGCCTGCACGGCCAGTGACCGGCCGGCGCGGGACCCGGCCCAGGCAGCGGTTCAGATCTTGTCGCCGTAGCTGACCCGGGGCTTGGGAATCCGCAGCCGGCGCAGCCGTAAGGCGCGGGTGAAGGCGTACCAGCCGACCGAGAACCCCTTGATCGTCTCGTTGGGGAACCGCTTCCGGGTTCGATTGGCGATCTGTCGACCGATCAGCACACCCTCCATGGCCATGGAGATCAGCATCGCCATGCAGAACAAGTTGATCAGGTTCCGGTACATCTGCGGTACGAGTAGGGCGAGGAGCACCAGGCCCGCCAGCGGCATGAACAGGCCCGTCAGGTGCCGCCGCGAGTCGACCGAATCCCGGATGAACGCCTTCACCGGGCCGCGGTCGCGGGGAGGCAGGGATTTCTCGTCGCCGGCCAGCATCTTGCCCCGGCGCTCGAGGGCGGCCTTGCGACGCTCGGCGCGGGAGACCCGGTTCTGCTTGGCCAGCTTGATCGACTCGCGTTGGGTGCGGGGCGGTGGCGGCATGGGACCGCGACGGCGACCCTCGGCGTCCCGCCGCTTGGGCGTGGGGCGGCCCTTGCCGCCGGCCCGTCCGGCGTCGGTCTCGGCCGACCCGTTGCTCGTGGCGGCATCGACCTCTTTGCCGGACTGACGACGCAGGAACCTCACACCATGACAATACGGCCAACCCGCCCCGGTACCGTCGCTCGGGTGCGCGTGGTGATCGCTCCTGACTCCTTCGGCGGCACGCTGTCGGCCACCGAGGCCGCAGCGGCCATCGCGGCCGGTTGGCGGCGCGTCGCCCCGGCTGACGAGCTGTGCGAACTGCCGCTGGCCGACGGTGGCCCCGGCTTCGTTGCGGTGCTGCACGCCGCGCTGGGCGGCGAGTTGCGCGAGGCGGTGGTGACCGGCCCGCTCGGCGGCACCGCGGTGCCGGTGCGGTGGCTGCGGGTGTCGACCGGAGGGCTCGTGGTGGGCTACGTCGAGGCGGCGCAGGCCTGCGGGCTGCACCTGGTGGCCCCGACCGCGCGGGACCCGGACGCCGCCCGCGCGGCGACCAGTCGCGGCGTCGGGGAGCTGCTTGCCGCCGCGGCGGCAGCCGGGGTGCACCGGCTGGTGGTGGGTCTAGGCGGCTCGGCCTGCACAGACGGCGGCGCGGGTGCGCTCGCGGCACTGGGCGCCGGGCCGGTGGACGGCGCGGGAACCAGGTTGCCGGACGGTGGAGTCGCACTGGCCCGCTGCCGGGGGCTCGCCCGCTGGCCCGCGTCCGGGCTGGTTCCGCCCGACGGTCCGGCTCCCGAGCTGGTGCTGGCCGCCGATGTGGACAACCCGCTGCTCGGCCGGCACGGCGCGGCGGCGGTGTTCGGGCCGCAGAAGGGCGCCGACGAGGGCGCGGCGGCCGACCTGGAGGCGGCGTTGGCCCGCTGGGCGGAGGTGCTCGCCCAGACCACCGGCCGGGATCCGGGGGAGCTGGCCGCCGACCCAGGCGGCGGAGCGGCCGGCGGGCTCGGCGCGGCCCTGCTCGCGCTCGGCGGGCGGCGGGTGTCCGGTGCCGGTCTGGTCCGCGAGTTGACCGGGCTGGACGCCGCGCTGGACGACTGCGACCTGGTGCTCACCGGCGAGGGCAGCTTCGACTGGCAGTCGCTGCGCGGGAAGCTGGTCACCGCGGTGGCGCGGGGGGCCGCCGAACGTGGCCTGCCGTGCGTGGTGCTGGCCGGGCAGGTCGCGGTCGGGCGGCGGGAGGCGGCCGCGGCCGGGGTGGCCGAGGCCCACTCGGTGGCCGAGCACGCCGGGGGCGTGGCCGCGTCGATGGCCGACCCCGCCGGCACGCTGGCCGACCTGGCCGCGGAGCTCGCGGGACAGTGGAGTGGTTCACGCTGACCGGCCCGCCGCAGGTGTGCGACGATGGGTGGAGTTGCCGATCTGCGGGAACATCCGCTTCGGCGGAGGTGTTGGACCGATCGGAACGCGCACCGTGTAACGACAGCGAGGGAGAAGTCGGATGACCGTCGACAACAGCACCACGACTGAGCAGACTCACGAGGTGGAGCTGAGCGAGGCGGCCGCGGTGAAGGCCAAGGCCCTGCTCGACCAGGAGGGCCGCGACGACATGCACCTGCGGATCGCGGTGCAGCCCGGTGGTTGCGCCGGCCTGCGCTACCAGCTGTTCTTCGACGATCGCTCGCTGGACGGCGATCTGTTCCGCGACTTCAACGGCCTGCGGGTCGGTGTCGACCGGATGAGCGCGCCGTACCTGAAGGGCGCGGTCATCGACTTCGTCGACACCATCGAGAAGCAGGGCTTCACCATCGACAACCCGAACGCCGGCGGTTCCTGCGCCTGCGGCGACTCGTTCAACTGACGTACCCGGGCCGCGGGCCGGCCTGACCCCGGCCGGTGGGCGGCGGGCCGGACGCGCAGGCCGTAAGGTCAACGATCGTGCCTATCGCCGTCACCGGGTCCATCGCGACCGACCAGCTCATGCACTTTCCCGGCCGGTTCGCCGACCAGTTCGTCGCCGACCAGCTCGACCGGATCTCGTTGAGCTTCCTGGTCGACGACATGGTGACCAGGCCGGGCGGTGTCGCGGGCAACATCGCCTACGCGCTCGGGGTGCTCGGCAAGACGCCGCTGCTGGTCGGGGCGGTGGGCGAGGATTTCGACGGGTACCGGGCCCGGCTGGAGCAGCACGGGGTCGACTGCTCGGCCGTGCTGAGCTGCGCCGGGGTGAACACCGCGCGGTTCATCTGCACCACCGACGACGACATGCGCCAGATCGCGTCCTTCTACACCGGCGCGATGGCCCGGGCGCGGGAGATCGACCTCGCGCCGCATGTGGCCCGCACGGATCTGGTACTGATCGGGGCGAACGACCCCGCGGCGATGCTGCGGCACACCGACGAGTGCCGGGAGCTGGGCCTGCCGTTCGCCGCCGACCCGTCCCAGCAGCTGGTCCGGATGGAGGGCCCGGAGATCCGTCGGCTGGTCGAAGGCGCCCGCTACCTGCTCACCAACGACTACGAGTGGGAGCTGCTGCTGCGCAAGACCGGCTGGACCGAGGCCGAGGTGGCCGACCGGGTCGAGGTACGGATCACCACCCACGGGGAGAAGGGCGCGCAGCTGCACCCCCGGGGGGGCGCCACGGTGTCGGTCGGGGTGGTCCCGGAGACCGCCCGGGTCGATCCCACCGGGGTGGGCGACGGGTTCCGTGCCGGGTTCCTGGCCGGGGTCGCCGGTGGGCTCTCGCTGGAACGGGCAGCCCAGCTGGGGTCGCTGATCGCGGTGCACGTCCTGGAGACCGACGGCCCCCAGGAGTGGACCTGGCGGCCCGAGTCGGCTCTCGAGCGGCTGCGCGGGGCCTACGGCCCGGACGCCGCCGACGAGATCACCGCCATCCTCGGCTGAGCGACCGCCGACCGGGTCACCGACCGTGCCGGGGTCCTCGACCGGGACGGCCGGGTCCGGGTGGTCGACGCGCTGGCCCGGCTGCGCACGGACACCGGCTACGACCTGTTCGTGGTCTATGTGCGCACGTTCGACGGGCGGACCGGCCAGGAGTGGGCCGACGAGAGCGCGTCGCGGTCCCAACTCGGGGCTGAGGACGTGCTGCTGGCGGTCGCGGTGGAGGACCGCGCATACGGGATGTCGGTGGCCGAGGGGTATCCGGTCGACGAGTCGACTCTCGACCGGGTACGCACCCGCGACGTCGAGCCGAAGCTGACCTCGGACGACTGGCCCGGGGCTGCGGTCGCGGCGGCCCAGGGCCTGGGCGGCAGGAGCGGAGGCGGCGGCTCGGGCGGCGGGCCGCCGGTCGGGGCGATCGTC
>JAJCYC010000322.1 GCA_029263115.1 Pseudonocardia sp.
GTCTACGGCATGAGCCAGGCCGCGCGGCTGCTCAGGGTGCGCACCGACGGCCTCCGGCGCTGGATCGACGGCTACGAGCGGCAGGGCAAGGTCTATGCGCCCGTCATCCGCGAACGCCGAACGGGCGTCGACACCGTCACATGGGGCGAGTTCATTGAGGCTGGCTACCTTCGCGAGTACCGCGCCAAGCAGGTCACCCTGCAGTACCTGCGACCCGTCATCGGCTTCCTCCGTGACCGTCTCCAAGTGCAGTATCCACTTGCGACTCTCAAGCCGTACACCTCGGGCCGCGAGCTCGCACTCGAGGCCCAGGAGTTCGTGGGACTGGATCCGGATCTCAGCATCGTGATCCTCGGTCGCGACGGCACACTGATGCCCTCCAACTCGGCATTGGCGTTTCTCAAGAAGGTCGAGTTCAATCAGGCGAGCGATGTCGCGGAGCGCTTGTTCCCGCTGGGCCGTGACAAGCCGATCGTTCTCGACCCGACCCGCAGTTTCGGTGAGCCGACTGTTCCTACCGTCGGAGTGCGCACCGAGATCGTCGCTGAGCTGGTCGGCGCTGGCGAAGAGCCCGCCCGAGTCGCCGAGATCTACTCGATCTCCATCAACGACGTCGAGCAGGTCGTCGACTTCGAACGCCAGCACGGCGGGTTCAACCGAGCCGCCTGAACCCGCAGGTGCCCGCCCAGGTCCAGCCCGCTCGGTGGTTCTTCGACGAGAACAGCATCGGCGTCGCTCAAGCCCTCCAGTACGTCCGAGGTGACATCACCTGGCCGGGTGGGCCCGGTGGTCTCGTCGCCGAAGGCGCGAAAGACCATGACTGGCTACCTGTAGTCGGCCAGGCCAAGCTCGTCGTCCTGACTCGAGACAAGCGCATCCGCAAGCGTCCGCTCGAACGCCAAGCCCTGCTCGCACACGATGTCCGGGCGTGCTTTCAGACCACCGGTGGCCAGTTGACGCTGTTCCAGCAACTCCAACTCTGGCTTCGATGGTGGAACGAGATTGAGAAACTCGTCGCCGAAGAACCTGGGCCTTGGCTGGCCAGCGTCACCCGGGCTGGAGCGACGATCTTTGATGGTCCATCAGCGCCTCGCGTTTCCAAACGGTGACCGTCGGCAGCCGCCGCTCAGATCGCAGCGTCACCCCCCATGGAACAGGCCTGGGCTACTCCATGATCGTCGTCGTGGTCATCCCACGAGCCTGCACGGTGATGACGACCGTGCGGGCGTCCGGGTCGGTGACACCTACCCTCTCCCGCAGAGGCGATGGTGCGACAACCCGGTGGCCGCTCGCCCCAGCCACGAAGCCACAACTCGCCATACGCCCCGACGCCATCCTGTGTTCGATTGCCAGGTTGTGACCGCCGCACGATGTGATCCAGTTGGACTAAGGTGCGGTAACAGATGCGACCCACGCGACGACCCTGAGACGGATCGCCGGGCGTGCCCGGCTCTGCTGCTTCGGCGTCGGTGAAAACCGGCCGACGCCGACCGCACGATGGGAGAAGTAGTCATCGCAGCGACGGAGGATGCGGGCGTCCGCGTGAGTCTGGCGGCAGCGAGGGTCGTACCGGACGCTAGCCCCCGGTACCGCACTGCCCGGCGACGGGGCGACTGGTGACGCGAAGCCTGACGACCCGGACGGTGGTGACCGGGTACGGCGCCGAGGCCCAGGAGCAGTTGCGCCTCGCGGTCGGCCGGGCCAAAGCGGACGATCCGATGGCTCAGGTGACGGTGCTCGCGCCGAACAACATCGCGGGTGTCGTGGCGCGACGCCATCTGGCCCGGGGGACCGCCGATCGACCCGGAGTCGCTGGCATCGAGGTCACGACGTTGGTCCGGCTGGCCGAACGCATCGCGGCGCCGCGGTTGGCCCCTCGCCGGCCGGCCACCCGCACCGTCCTCGCGGCGGCGTGGCGGCGGGCGCTCTCCCAGGATCCTGGCCAGTTCGAGGACATCGCCGACCATCCGGCGACGGTGCGAGCCCTGGTCAGGGCCCATGCGGAGCTTCGGGACGTCAGTGATGAGGCCCGTGCGGCGCTGAGCGCTGCTTCCCCGCTGTGCGCCGAACTCGTCCGCCTGCATTCCCAGGTTCGGGAGCTCACCGGGGACGGGTGGTACGACGACACCGATCTGCTGGTCACCGCGAGGGAACACGTCCGCGCCTCCGCGCTGGGACACTGTGTGCTCTTCCTCCCGCAGGACCTCAATCGGTCGGAGACGGCCTTCGCGGAGGCGCTCGGGCGCGGCGCCGAGCTGACGGTGATCGCGGCCCTGACCGGCGAGGAACGCGCTGACCGTGACGTCTGCCGGCTGCTACAGCACCTCGGCGCGGACCCGGGCGATCCGCCCGCCGCCCGAACCGCGACGGCCGTGATCAACGCGTCGGACTCCGACGACGAGGTCCGGTGCGTGGTCCGTGACCTGATGTCGACACTGCGGTCCACCCCCGCCCATCGGGTGGCCCTCCTGCACAGCCACGCGACCCCGTACGGCCGGCTCCTGCACGAGCAACTCGCAGCGGCCGGGGTCCAGGTCAACGGCACCGGGTACCGAGCCGTTGACGAGCGCGCGGTCGGACGGTTCCTCCCGCTGGTCCTCGCTCTCGCGGACCGCCGGCTCCCTCGGGCCGAGTTGTTCCGCGTGCTCAGCAGTGTGCCGAGTCGACAGTTCGACGGTGAGCGGATCCCGATCTCGCCCTGGGAGCGGTTGTCCCGGGCCGCCGGGGTGGTCGGCGGCGACGACTGGGACCGCCGGCTCCACACGTACCGTGTCGACCAGCGCGCCCGGCGAGCCGCAGAGGTGAATCTCCCCGAGCCCCAAGACTGGCTGATCCGGCGCTGCGACGAGCAGGCGGCGACCGCGCGGGCCCTTCGCGGATTCACCATGCGCCTGCGCGAAGAGCTGTCGCGGGCCGACCGGATCGGCACCTGGGCCGAGCTCGGCGAGTGGGCCCAGCAGTTGTTCACCACGCTGGTCGGTGAGCTCGATTCCCTGCGCGCGCTGCCGGCCGAGGAGCAGTACGCGGCCACGGCGGTGATCTCGATCCTGGGCAGTCTCGCCACGCTGGACGAGCTCGGCGTCGCACCCAGCCTGCAAGGTCTGCGGGACGTGCTGGACACCGAGCTCGCCGGGGCCCGGGCGCGGGTGGGTCGATTCGGCGACGGGGTGCTGGTCGCTCCGCTCTCGGCAGCGGTAGGACTCGATCTCGACGTCGTCTACGTCATCGGGCTGAGCGAGGACCTTTACCCCGGACGGATCCGAGGTGACGCGCTGCTGCCGGATCGCGCTCGGCGGGTGACCGGCGGCGAGCTACCCGAGCGACGGGAGAGCCTCGATGCGAAGCACCGCGACCTCCTCGCGGCGTTCGGCGCCGCGGAGCGGGTCGTCGTGTCCTTCGCTCGCGGCGACTTGCGCCGTTCCAGCAAGCGGTTGCCCAGCCGCTGGCTCCTGCCGAGCATGCGCGCGCTCTGCGATGACGACACGTTGACCGCAACCGAGTGGGATCGGCCGGCCACCTACGGCGACGCCATGCGAACGGTGGGGTCGTTCGCCGGGGAGCTGACCCGCTGCTCGAACCTGGCCACAGAGCAGGAATGGCGGGTCCGGCAGACCGCGGCGGCCGGCAGGCTGGACGATGCCGTGGTTGACAACGCGGTAGCCATGATCCACGCCCGGGCGAGCGACCGGTTGACCCGGTTCGACGGCAACCTGATCGGCGTCGGCGGCCTGCCGAACTTCGCGACCGAGGACCGGGTGATCTCCCCGACCGCGCTTGAGTCGTACGCGACCTGCCCGCACGGCTTCTTCGTCGAACGGCTGCTCGGGGTGAAGCCCCTCGAACTCCCCGAGGACATCGTGGTGATCGGGCCGGCCGACATCGGGAACCTGGTCCACGAGTCGATGGACCAGCTCGTCACCGAGTTCGCCGAGCGGTTGCCTGGACCGGGCGAGCCGTGGACGGTCGAGCAGCACGCCCGGCTGCTGGAGATCTTCGCCGAGCGTGCCGCCCACTACCAGGACCGCGGCCTCACCGGATATCCGCGGCTGTGGGCGCCAGAGCGGGACCGCATCACCCGCGACGGGGCACGAATGCTCGCCGCCGACGACAGTTGGCGGTTCGAGCACGGCGTGCAAGTCGTCGCGAGCGAGCTGCCCTTCGGCATGAACGGTCGGCCGCCGGTCACCGTCGAGGTCGCCGAGGGCACCGTGTCCTTCCGCGGTAGCGCCGACCTGGTGGGGCGCCGACGCGACGGTGCCCTCGTCGTCATCGACATCAAGACTGGCAGTGCGCGGAAGTTCCAGGACATCCCTACGAGCGACTCGTTCTGTGATGGCACCAAGCTGCAACTGCCCGTCTACGCCCACGCGGCCCGGCGGCGCTTCGGTGACCCGGCCACCCCGGTCGAGGCGTCGTACTGGTTCGTCCGCCGGGATCTCGGACGCATCCCCCTCCCGCTGAGCCGGGACGTCGAGCAGCGGTACTCGCGCACGATCTCGACTCTCGTCCGCTCGATCGCCGCCGGGCTCTTCCCGCCGAAGGCTCCGGAGGATCCCGACCATGCCTGGGTGCAGTGCGTGTACTGCAATCCGGATGGCATCGGGCACGCGGAGGCCCGGGTGCGCTGGAAACGGAAACGCCAAGATCCGGTACTACAAGAGCTTGTCGCGCTGGTCGAACCACAGGCGTCCCACGGGACAGCGCCGTGACACTCGACGATTCCGCTCACCGCGAGGAGATCGCGCACAGCACTGCGGAGACGCTGTTCGTCAACGCCGGGGCCGGTTCGGGAAAGACAACCGCGCTGGTCAGCCGGGTGGCTTCGCTGGTAGTCGACGACGGTGTGCGGCTCGCCGAGATCGCCGCGGTGACCTTCAC
Source organism: Pseudonocardia sp. (assembly GCA_029263115.1). GTDB lineage: Bacteria > Actinomycetota > Actinomycetes > Mycobacteriales > Pseudonocardiaceae > Pseudonocardia. The sequence goes on from JAJCYC010000322.1 coordinate 4,879, forward strand.
CGAGAAGGCCGGCGCCGAGCTTCGGGACCGCCTCCGGGAAAAGTTCGAACGTATCCGGGGCAACGGCGGCCCGGCAGCGACGCGCGCAGCCGTTGCCCTCGACGACCTCGACGGCGCCCCGATCGGCACGCTGCACTCGTTCGCGCAGCGCATCCTCACCGAGCACCCGGTCGAGGCCGGCATTCCGCCGCTGATCGAGGTGCTCGACGAAGTCGGATCGTCCGTGGCGTTCGACGAGCGCTGGAACGGCCTCCAGACGGACCTGCTGGACGACCACTCCGTCGCGCGACCGCTGCTGCTGGCGATGGCGGCCGGGATGAAGACCGCACACCTGCGTTCCTTGGCGCTCGCACTCGGGCGGGACTGGGACCTCATCGACGAGCGGATCCTGCACACTGCTCCGCCGACCCTGGCGATGCCGAGTCTGGACAGCTGCCTTGCACGTGCCCGCCGGTTGCTCGACGACCGTGCACTGTGCACTGACCCCGAGGACAAGCTGCTCCCGAAGTTCGATCGCCTGGTGGAACTGGTCGAGCAGTTCGATCGAGCGGCCGACGAGCAGACCCGGCTGGCGGTGCTCCACGAGATCGGGTCCCACTCGTTCCCCCGGGTCGGCCAGAAAGGAAACTGGCGCCGCCCCGTCCAGGACGTCCGGGACGACGGCAACGAGGTGTGCGCCGAGGCCAGGCGCATCGCCGGCGGCGTCCTCGACCAGTGCCTGCGCATCCTCGTGCACTGGGTCGCCAGGAAGGTCCGAGACGCGGCCGAGGCTCGTTGCGCCGATGGGGCGCTCGAGTTCCACGACCTGTTGGTGGTGGCGCGCGAGCTGTGCCGAAATGCCGATGTCCGGGCGAGGCTGCACGAGACCTACCAGCGGCTGCTGCTCGACGAGTTCCAGGACACCGACCCCATCCAGATCGAACTCGCCGCGCGGATATGCGGAGGTTCTGACGCTGATGCCGAGGACTGGCGGGACATCGAGATCCCGCCCGGTCGGTTGTTCGTCGTCGGCGACGCCAAGCAGTCGATCTACCGCTTCCGGCGGGCGAGCATCGCGACCTACCTGCAGGCGGAGAGCCGGATCGGGCGTCCGCTGACCCTCACCACCAACTTCCGGACGGTCCGTCCGATCCTCGACTGGGTCAACACGGTCTTCGGCAACCTCATCACCCCCGAGCCCGAGGCACAGCCCGCCTACGACGCGCTCGGGTGCGCGCGCCCCGAGACCGGCGACGGTCCGGCGGTCACCGTGCTCGGCGCGGACGCGCACGACGACAAGCCCAGCGCAGCCGATCTGCGGGAACGCGAAGCCGCTGACGTCGCCGCGGTCGTCCGCCAGGCCCTCGACGAGGGTTGGACGGTGTACGACGACAGGACCGAGGCCTGGCGGCCGGCCCGGCTCGACGACATCGCGGTCCTCGTACCGGCGCGGACGTCGCTGCCCTTCCTCGAGGAGTCGCTCGACACGGCCGGGGTCGCCTACCGCGCCGAGGCCAGCTCGCTCGTCTACCACGCCGAGGAGGTCCGGAGCCTGCTGGCGGCCGCCCGCGCGGTCGCCGACAGCAGCGACGCACTGTCGCTCGTCACCACCCTGCGGTCACCGCTGTTCGGTTGTGGCGACGACGACCTGTGGCGGTGGAAACAGGCCGGCGGTTCCTTCAGCATCTACTCGCGAATCGACGGGCCGATGGCGGACAGCCCGGTCGGAGTTTCGCTGGCGTACCTGCGGGAGCTGTCGTTCGAGTCCCGCTGGATGACCCCCAGCGAACTGTTGGGCCGGCTCGTCGCGGACCGGCGCATGTACGAGGTCGCCGCGACCGGCCCGCGAGCCCGCGACTCGTGGCGCCGGCTGAGGTTCGTCGTCGACCAGGCCCGCGCCTGGTCGGAGGTCTCGCACGGCGGGCTGCGCGCCTACCTC
>JAJCYC010000323.1 GCA_029263115.1 Pseudonocardia sp.
GATCCCGGTGATCGCGCGGGAGGCCGCGCACCTCACGGTCTTCCAGCGAACCCCGCAGTACTCCATCCCGGCCGGAAACCGCCCGCTCACCCCGGAGTTCGTGCGGGAGGCCCGGGAGAACTGGGCCGAGGTCCGGGCCGAGATGTTCACCACACCGCTGGGCGCCCCGCTGGCCTGCGGCCGTCCCGCCGAGCTGCTCGCCGCCGAGCACACCCCCGAGCAGCGTCGGGCGGTGTACGAGGAGTTCTGGCAGGACGGCGGCCTGGGCATCTTGTTCAGCAGCTACCGGGACCTGCTCACCGATGCCGAGGCGAACGAGACCCTGGCCGAGTTCGTCCGCACGAAGATCCGGGAGACCGTCCGCGATCCCGCGATCGCCGAGCGGCTGCTGCCGGACTACTACATCGGCACCAAGCGCCAGATCCTCGACGACGGCTACTACGAGACGTTCAACCGGGACAACGTCGAGCTGGTGGACCTGCGGGCCGAGTCGATCGAAGCCATCACCCCCGACGGGGTGCGCAGCACCGCCCGGGAGTACCCCCTCGACGCGCTGGTGCTGGCCACCGGTTACGACGCGATGACCGGGGCGCTGCTACGGATCGACCCGGTCGGGCGGGGCGGCGTGACGCTGCGGGACAGGTGGGCCGACGGCCCCCGCACCTACCTCGGCGTCACCGTCGCGGGGTTCCCGAACCTGTTCATGGTGCACGGCCCCGAGTCGCCCTCGGTGCTGTTCAACATGCCGTTGGGGGCGGAGCTGCAAGGCGACTGGATCGCCGACTGCATCACCCACCTGCGCGAACAGGGGATGGCCACGGTGGAGGCGGACCCGACCGCGGAGTCGGGTTGGGGCGCGCAGGTCCGGGAGATCGCCCACCAGACGCTGTTCCCGCTCACCGACTCCTGGTACACGGGCGCGAACATCCCGGGTAAGCCCCGCCAGTTCGGCATCCACCTCGGCGGCAGCAAGTACCACGAGGAACTCGCACAGGTGGCGGCCGACGGCTATCAGGGCTTGGTGTTCGGCGGCTCGGTGTCCGACGGTGACGGGACCGACGAGGGTCAGGAGTCGAGCAGCCGCTCCACCATCTCCTCGCACTCCGACCGCCTCGGCATGCCGAAGAACCGGACCCGGTTTCCCACCGGATCGCCGGCGTAGAGCCGCTCGTAGAGCGCCTGGCGGCTGCCGAACTGGCCGCCGGTGGCGTCCCAGGCCATCCGCATGACCTGCAACCTGCGTTCGGCCGGGAAGTCCGGCCCGTGCATCAGGCTGTCCAGTAGCCCGGTCAGCTCCGGGTGGTGCAGGTCCTGCTCGGTCATCGCGATGACGCCGCTGCCGGCCACCATCCGCACCACCTCGACCGCCCGGGTGAGCACCTGCGGGAAGAACACCATGATCGCGGTGAGCCCGACCGGCATGTTGCCGCCCGGCTGGCCGGGCCCGGGCGGGGGGCGTAGACCGGCCCGGGCCTGGATCCGGTTGGCGCAGTCCAGCGCGGCGCCCTGGATCAGGCCCTCGGCGACGCCGATGTGCGCGACCAGCTCGCCGATCTCCTCCTGGTGGCGGGCGGAGCGGTGACGCCCGTTCGCGCGGGCCACCACGGCCGCCAGGCCGGTCAGGAAACGCAGCTTCGCGGCGCCCCGGATCGAGGCCTGTAGTCCGGTGAAACCGGGGAAGTGCGCGACCATGCCGTTGTAGGCATCCACGTCGCCGGCGATGAAGAGCCGGTCGCGGGGAACCAGCACGTCGTCGAAGACGAGCACCGCATCGCCCTCCTCGAACCGGCTGGTGAGCGGCCGGTCGAACGCCGGGGCACCGGTGTCGTAGGGCTCGCGGCAGACGATCTTCAAGCCGGGCGTGTCGGCCGGCACCGCGAACGACACCGCGTAGCGCTCCTCGCCCGGTTGCCTGGGCAGGAACGGCCCGATCAGGATCTCGTCGGCCACCGGTGCCAGCGTGGAGAGCATCCGCGCGCCCCGCACGGTGACACCCTCGGCCGACTCCGCGACGATCTGCACCGCCTCCATCGGGGTGTCGGCGCGGGACCGGTCGCTCTGCGGGTCGATCAGGGCGTGGGTGCTGGCCAGGTCGAGGTCCCGCAGCAGGTCCAGGTAGTCGGTCAGCTTGGCCAGCGCGTCGGTCTTGCCCATGAACTCCAGCGAGCCCGCGGCATCGAGCAGGAACGCGTTGACGAAGTCCGGGATCCGGCCCATCACCCCGTAGGTCAGGTCGGTCCGCAGGTAGTCGCACCGCACCCGGGCCTGCATCTCCTCGATGGTGCGGGCCGGCATCAGGGTGGTGCTCACCCGGTCCCCGGAGGGGCAGAGGTAGGTCATCGTCTCGGTGTGCCGGGGGTCGTGTTGGGCGTCGTACAACCCGGCCAACGTCCCGATGATCCCGCCGAACGGCGGATACTGGGTGACGTCCGGAACCCGCTCACCGTTCGCGTAGACCGCCCGGCCGTCCTGGAGTCCCTTCCGGTACCGCACCCCGGTGCGGATTCCCATCTGCTGTCCCCCATCGCCATCGACCGGAGCGGCTCGCCGCGACCGCACCCTGCCCAGTCAAACGTGTGAGTGCGGACGATGTCCAGCCTGGCACCGGGTGCTGCCTCTGGCACACGTCAAGACCACCACCCGGCCGGTGGGTGGCGAGCTTGACCGGACGATCGGCTATGCGGCGTTGAAGTAGCGGGTGGTGTCGTCGAAGAACTTGCCGAACAGCAGCCCGTTGATCGGGCCACCCGGCTTGCCCAGCGCGGTGGGCGCGAGCGCGATCGTCCAGGAGAACGTGCAACTGCTGGGCCCGGTGGGTTCCACGACGTAGTCCTCGGCGAGGCTCTTGAACAGCGGGGCGTTCGCCTCGGTCACGTAGAACGCTTTCCGCTTGCCCTCGTCCCAGACGAAGAAGTGCTCCTGGACCTTCAGCAGGCCACCGAAGACCTTGACCTGGCGGGTGGTGCCGACCGAGAACGGGCGCTGCGACGTCCACTCCACGGCCAGCCCCTTGCACCAGTGCAGCGGCCGGTCGCCGGTCAGCTCGGCCCACACCTCGGAGGCAGGACGGTCGATGGACCAGGTTCGGGAGTAGCGCGAGGGCGACGACCGGAAGAAGCTCTCGTCGACGGGCTGCAGCTTGGCCACCAGCAGATGTCCCTTCGGTGTGGATCAGGTTAGGTGGCGTCAGTCTGGCACGGCCGCGAACGGTGGTTCCACACAGCGGCGCCATGATCCGCGACGCAGACCGCCGACGGCCACCGGCTCGGTGCTCAGTTGTCGCTGTGCTCGACCGCGTAGCTGGACAGCGGCGCGGGCACCGCCCGTAGCTGGGCCAGCAGGGTGGTCTCACGGCAGAGCAGGGCGTGCACCATCCGCAACCGGTGCCCCGGGCGGGTCTGTTCCAGCAGCAGCTGCCGGTCCCGGATCGGTAGCAGGCAGTCGGCGGCGAGCAGATGGGCCAGGTTGTCCGTGGCGATGTCGGATGCCGGCTCGCGCCACTCGCCGGACTGCCATGCGGTGGCGCAGTACCGGCGGTGCGCGGCCCGGGCGGCCTTGACCAGGCCCCCGAGGGGCACGCCGACACCGGCGTCGTCGGTGTCGTCCTCGGTGTCGGGCAACCACTCGACCGAGCCCATCAGGTAGGGCCGGGACTCCGGGTCCAGGGTGAGCAGCCGGAAGCGGCGCGAGCCCCGGGTGACGATGTCGAACCGGCCGTCCGCGAGTTTGCGTACGTCGCGGAGCTCGGCCGTGCAGCCCACCCGGTGCAGACCGTGGATGCCGTCCCGATCGGGGGTCCACCCTTCGCGGACCGCGATGACGCCGAACTCCTTGCCCGGCACGCTGCTGGTGACCAGATCGACGGTGAGCTGGCGGTAACGCGGCTCGAAGATGTGCAGCGGGAGTGGCATCCCCGGCATCAGCACCGTTCCCAGCGGGAACATCGGGAGGGTCTCGGCCACCCGGCTACGTTACGACGGTGCGGCGCTGATCGCTGGCTGAGTCGGCCGGACCGGACGTCCGGCCGGTGCCGCCGGACGGACCCGGTGGGCGCAGCACCGCGAACGCGTCGGTCACCCGTAGCCGCCGCTCGGCGAACCGGAACAGCGCCGCCGGCCGACCGCCCGAGGGCCCCGGCGCGGCGGTCTGTCCGGTGGGCACCAGCACCCCGCGCCGGGCCAGCACCCGCTGTAGGTTGGTGGCTGACACTGGGTGCCCGAGCGCGCTGACATAGAGATCGCGCAACCCGGACAGGGTGAACTCGGCGGGTGCCAGCGCGAAGCCCAGGTTGGTGTAGGACAGCTTGGCGCGCAGCCGGTCGCGGGCGTCGCGCACGATCGTGGAGTGGTCGAACGCCGTCGGCGGCAGCGCGGCCACTGGGTGCCAACGGGTGTCCTCGGGCACGGCGGGGTCGGCGTCGCAGGGCACCAGTCCGAGGAACGCGGTGGCGACCAGTCGCGGGCCGGGTACCCGGTCGGGCGCGCTGAAGACGCCGAGCTGTTCGAGGTGGGCCACCTCCCGCAGGTCTACCTTGTCCGCGAGTTGGCGGCTGACCGAGGTCTGCACGTCCTCTTCGGCGCCCAGCCGCCCCCCGGGCAGCGCCCATCGTCCCAGGTCAGGCTCCTGTGCACGCTGCCAGAGCAGGACCTGGAGCTCGCTGTCGCGGATCTGGAGCATGGCGGCGGACACTTCGTGTCCCATTTCTGGTTTCCTGCTGGTAACATCGGACATGTTTTCGATTGTAAGGCGAAAACCGCTGGACCGGGAGGCGGGCCGCTTCCCGGGTACCGAGGCCTCCGGAGGAGGAGCTGTGCCGACGAGTGGGACGATCGCCACGAACGGGCGCCGGACGACCGGGCGCCCGACCACCGCTGGCCCCGGCGGGGCGACTGCCGGGGGCGCGCCGGGGCCGGACGCCGGCTGGGCCGACGAGGTCCGCCGGCTGGCCCGGGAACGCGACGCCGTGGTCCTGGCGCACAACTACCAGCTCCCCGAGATCCAGGATGTCGCGCATCACACCGGCGACTCGCTGGCGCTGTCCCGGATCGCCGCCGAGGCCGACGAGTCGACCATCGTGTTCTGCGGTGTGCACTTCATGGCCGAGACGGCCAAGATCCTCGCCCCGGACAAGACCGTGCTCATCCCGGACGCCGCCGCCGGTTGCTCGCTGGCCGACTCGATCGACGCCGACCAGT
>JAJCYC010000324.1 GCA_029263115.1 Pseudonocardia sp.
TCGGCATCAGATACACGAAGAAGCAGGTCGACGCCCTGCCGATCACCAGGCACGACTTCCATGGAGAGTGGAACTACACCGTCGCGCCGACAACGGACGACACGCCGACATCAACCTAAACTATTTCGTCGCGAGACCTAAGCGTGTTTGAACAGGCCTGTGCGCGGGGAAAGCGTGAATCACATCGGACACACACCCAGGCAGGTGGGAAGGGAGGAGGTGTCGTGAAGGCGGTCGTGTTTCGTGGTCCGTACCAGGTCGAGGTTGAGGATGTCGAGGATCCCCGTATCCAGGATCCGCAGGATGTTGTGATCCGGGTGACGACAACCTGCATCTGCGGGTCAGATCTCCATATGTACGAGGGGCGAACCGAGGCTGAACCGGGACTGGTGTTCGGCCACGAGAACCTCGGCATCATCGAGCAGGTCGGGGACGGGGTCACGAGCCTGCGCCAGGGGCAGCGGGTGGTCATGCCGTTCAACGTGGCCTGCGGTTTCTGCCGCAACTGCCGGGCCGGTAAGACCGCGTTCTGCGAGACCGTGAACCCGGGCTTCGCCGGGGGTGCCTACGGATACGTGTCCATGGGCCCGTACACCGGTGGTCAGGCCGAGTACCTGCGGGTGCCCTTTGCGGACTTCAACTGCGTGCCGCTGCCTGCGGGTGAGCAACACGAAGCGGACTTCGCGCTGCTGGCCGACATCTTTCCGACCGGGTACCACGCCACCGAACTGGCCGGCGTGCGCCCAGGAGAGAGCGTGGCCGTGTACGGGGCGGGTCCGGTGGGTCTGATGGCTGCCTACTCGTCGCTGCTCAAAGGTGCCAGTCGGGTGTTCGTGGTGGACAAGGTCGTCGAGCGCCTGCGTATCGCCGAGCAGATCGGTGCCACACCCATCGACTTCACCGTCGGTGACCCGGCACAACAGATCAAGGACGACCTCGGGGACACCGGCACCGATCGCGGGGTGGATGCCGTGGGTTACCAGGCCACCGCGTCGGAGGGCGAGGAGCAGCCCGCGATTGTGCTCAACCAGCTGGTGGACACCGTGCGACCGACCGGGGTCGATCGGCACGGTCGGCCTGTACCTGCCCTCCGACCCGGGAGCACCCAACGAGGACGCGGCCAAGGGGCTGCTGCTGTTCAACATCGGCAAGTTCTTCGAGAAGGGCCTGAGCATGGGGTCCGGACAGGCCGACGCCAAGGGTTACGCGCACTACCTGCGCGATCTCATCATCACCGGACGTGCCGAGCCGAGCTTCGTCGTCTCGAAGCAGCTGCCGCTGGCCGATGCTCCGGACGCCTACGCGCGGTTCGACAAGCGCGAGGACGGCTACTCCAAGGTTCTGCTGCACCCGCACAAGGACCGCAAGGCCTCCTGATCGACCTGGAATGGACTGTCGGTAGGCCGAGCAGAGAGGACTCTGCGGTGACCCGAGTCGTGATCGTTGGTGGCGGGTTCGCCGGGTTCAAGGCGGCGCAAGGTCTGATCGGCCGGCCGCCCAGCAGCGGTCAACCCGTAGACGTCGTTCTGATCAACCCGACGGACTACTTCCTCTATCTGCCGCTGCTGCCGGAGGTTGCGGCCGGGATCCTGGACCCGCGGCGTATCTCGATCTCGCTGCCGGGGTCGCTGCCGGGCGTGCGCTTCGTGCTCGGTGAGGTCGACCGGCTCGATGTGAGCGCGCGGACCGTTTCCTGGGTGGATCCCGAAGGCCGTCGAGGCCAAATGGGCTACGACCGCCTGGTGCTCGCCGCGGGCAGCGTGAACAGGCTGCTACCCATACCGGGAATCGCCGATCACGCGCACGGTTTCCGCGGCCTGCCGGAGGCGCTGTACGTGCGGGACCACATCGTGCGGCAGGTGGAGCTGGCCGCGAGCGCCGAGGACACCGCCGAGCGCACGGCCCGGTGCACGTTCGTCGTAGTGGGCGCCGGGTACACCGGCACCGAGCTGGCGGCCCAGGGTCCCGCGCTCACCGAGGCACTGCGACGCCGGCATCCGGAGCTGCGCGATCAAGCCATGCGCTGGATGCTGGTCGACGTCGCCCCTCGGGTCCTTCCCGGGCTGGCCGAGCGGCTCGGTGACACCGCTGACGAGGTCCTCCGCAGCCGTGGCGTCGAAGTGCGCACCGAGGAGTCGATCACCGAGGCCACCTCGGACGGGGTACAGCTAGCGGGCGGAGAGTTCGTCCCCACCCGTTCGTTGATCTGGTGCGTGGGTGTGCGGCCGGACCCCTTGATCGACGAGCTTGGTCTGGACACCGAGCAGGGGCGGCTTCGGGTGGACGAGTACCTGCACCCTCCCGGCCACCCCGAGATCGTCGCGTGCGGCGACGCCGCCGCCGTTCCGGACCGCACCCGGCCCGGCGAGCTCACCGCCATGACGGCCCAGCACGCGGTCCGGCAGGGCAAGCTGGCCGCCCGCAACGTGATGGCGTCGCTCGGGGCCGGCAAGGCCCGTCGTTACCGGCACCACGACCTTGGCTTTCTGGTCGACCTCGGAGCAGGGCGGGCCGCCGCCAACCCGCTGGGCATCCCGCTATCCGGGATGCCGGCGAAGATGGTGACCCGTGCTTACCACCTGGCGGCCATGCCCGGCAACCGGGTGCGCATCGCCGCCGAGTGGGGGCTGGAAGCGATCCAGCGTCGCCAGACCGTCCAACTCGGTCTCGTCCGCTCATCGGCAGTGCCGTTGGACACCCGCTCACCCGAGGTGCCGAGCACACCGCCGGCGCGATCCAGGGCGCCAGGCCGGTGAGCCGCGACCGTCGTGGCGACAAAGTTCGGATATCGAGGGGCAGTGCGCGGGGCACCGGCGCGCCACGACGGGTAGGTGTAGACGGTCGGCATCCCGGAGCCTCGCTTGGGCTGTCGCTGGATGCGGAAGCCCAGGAAATCGAAACCCTCATCGATGTGCACGGTCCTCGTCTTCGCCTCCGCCAGACGCAGTCCGAGCGGAGCGAGTACCACTGCCGCTCCTCCCGCATGGCTTCGGTGTGTTCACCGGTGCCGTTGACCATCACCACGAGGTGAGTAGCCGGGCGGGATCGCACCGCCCGGCTCTCGCAGAACCGGACTTGAACCTCTCGACTCATCCGGCTCCCATCGCCCAGCCGTCAGGACGTGCGCCGAGTCGCCAGTGCGCGAACAGCCGGGGAGATCGCCGGGCGATCTCGGCCAGCCAGCTCATCGAACGTCGTTCTCGACGCTTCAGCCGTTTGAACTTGCGGCAGGCCCACCGCACCAGGTGCAGGTTGAGCCGCCGTAGGAAGTAGAGCAACCGGGACTTGTAGAAGCGCCCGTAGTAGTTGATCCACCCCTGCACGATGCTGTTGAACATCCGCGCAAGGTCATCGAGGGACTTGTCACTGCGCCGGGCCAGATGCCAGGAACGGATCTCTTGGCCCATCGCCTTCATCGCGTCCGTGCTGACCGCGGGCAGGAACGACACAAAATGCTGGCCGGTCCTGCTCTTGGCCAGCCGCGGCCGGAACTCGTAACCCAGGAACGTGAACGACGTGACCTCATGATCGTCACGCCGGTCGGCGTCCTTGCAGTAGACGATGCGCGTCTTGTCCGGATGCAACTCCAGACCGACCTGCGCCAGGCGAGCAGCGATCGCGTCCAAGACCCGGTGGGCCTCCGACTCGCTGCGGCAGTGCACCACCGCGTCATCGCAGTAGCGCTCGAACTGGATGCTCGGGAACTCCCGAACCAGCCAGGCATCGAACGCGTAGTGCATGAACAGGTTCGCCAACAACGGGGAGATCGCCGACCCCTGCGGGGTCCCGCGATCCCGGGCCACCAACGTGCCATCCGCTCGTTGCAGCGGCGCCTCAAGCCACCGCTGCACGTAGAGCAGGAGCCAGCGCTGGTCGGTGTGATGGCAGACCGCCTTGAGCACGAGGTCGTGAGGAACGGTGTCGAAGAACGCCCGGATGTCCAGATCGATCACCCAGTCGCTGCGCCAGCACCGCTGCCGGCACGCACCCACCGCGTCCAACGCGGACTTCTTCGGCCGATAGCCGTAGGAGTCCGGATGGAAGACCGGTTCCACGTTCGGTTCCAGATACATCCTGGCCACCGTCTGCGCGACCCGATCTGCCACGGTCGGCACCCCGAGCACACGAACCCCTTTGCCTCCTGCCTTGGGGATCTCCACCGCTTTCACCGGCGGTGGGAAATAGCTGCCCGACGACAGCCGGTTCCAGATCCGATACAGATTCGCATCGCGCTCCTGTTCGAACTCTTCGATCGACTGGTCGTCGACACCCGCCGCGCCCTTGTTGGCCTTGACCCTCTGGAATGCTTCCCAGACCACCCACTTGGAGATGGTGAACGGCTTGTCCTGCTGCTTTGGTTCGCTCACCCGGTTCCTCCCGGCCATGCCGGTTGACCGTCAAGCGAACCCGGGCAACCCGTCCCCTTCGCTCCACCCGCATTACCAGGCTTCATCGCTACTACGAGACGGTCCGCCCGCCTGCCCAATACCGGTAACTTAGGGCTTGATCGGGTAGGGTTCGGGGGTGCCCAGAGCTGGTCAGGTGAAGTCGCGGTCGGGTGATCGGTTGACGGATCGGGTGGGGGTCGGGGTGTTGACCCGGTCGTTCCCTCCGCGAGCAGCGGTCGCGGTTGTTGCCGGCGCGGTTGGTCGTGTACTACGTGATGGCGTTGGCGTTGTTCGCCTCCGAGGGTTACGAGGAGGTGATGCGCCAACTCGTAGCGGGGCTGGCCTGGACCACGCGGTGGCGTGGGTCG